>JAKAON010000029.1 GCA_021812185.1 Microcaldota archaeon | reverse complement strand
GATCTATGGTTAAAATAAGCATAATAATACCAGTATACAACGAATCGAAGTACATAGTTGCTACTCTCAAAGCCATAAAGGAACAAAGTTTCAAGGACATCGAAGTGATACTTGCAGACAACGGCAGCACCGACGGCACACGCGAACTTGCACGAAAGACATATCCGGGAATCAAGATCGTTGTTGACAGGCATCTTGGATTTGTCGGCAGGCTTTCAAACAGCGGTTCTAAGGCGGCAAAGGGAGACCTCTTCCTGTTCATTGATGGAGATACTGCGATAACAAAAGGCCTGCTGGGCGCGTATTATGAGCATTTCCAAAATCATCCTAAAAGCATTGCTGCAACAGGTCCCATAATACCTCTTGAGGAGACAGGGATAGGCATAAAAATGGGGTTCAAGCTCGTATCGGTTGGGCTTATACGATTCTTCATATTGATAGGCAGGCCATCGATAATCAGCTCGAATTTCATGGTCAGGGCAAGCGCATATAAGAAAGTGCACGGATTCAATCCGAACATGAAGACGTACTATGATTGGGATATCTCCAAAAGACTGACTAAATTCGGAAAGCTCGATTTCGTGAATGGCGCAATTGCAAGGACCAGCATTAGGAGAGTGAAGAAATGGGGGATGCTCAAGTATTTTGCATACCATGCAAGCAACGTGATAATTTATAACCTGTTCCACAAATCAAGAGACGATTATGAAGTGATAAGGTAATGCAGGGACTTGCTTTAGCCACGTTGTTTTGAAAGGTCCTCCACAAGGCGTCTCCACTTCGCTGAAAGTACGTCGAATTTGAAATCTTCGGTCAGTTTTGCCGAATTTCTTTGTATAAGCGCGAATTTTTGGGCATCGGCCTCAAGAGCCCTTATCGCATCGGGATATTTCTCTATTTCATTCTCCACGATGGCATTGTATCCATTGCGCACGTTGTATCCGTCAAATGCTACACTTGTGCCCACCACGGCTTTGGAAGCGCCGAAATAGTCAAGCATCTTGAATTTTATGCCACTGCCATTTGAAAGTGGTGCAATGCAAAGATCTGCAGCGTTTACCGCTTTGGAAATATTCTGGATCGTACCTACATAATTCACGTTTGAGATGCGCTTGATCGGACATCCGCCTCCACCTATTATGAAATTCTTATCAGGCATGGCCGGCGCAATCACTCTCTCGATTTTATCCATCGCCTCTCGGTTTGGAGGATACGAATACGAACCTACGAATAGTATGTTTGTGATGTTTGTACTTTTTTTTGCCCTTCTTTTTTTGGCGCTGTAGAATTGGGCAGGCAGGGCTACAACTCTTGCCTTCCTGTCCTTGAAGTGATTGATAACTTCAGTCCTATCCTTATTGGTTTGCACCACATGCACATCTGATAGCCTTAACGTAGCTGCATAAAGCTTGAGATTGAAGCCGATGTAGGATCTGGCTATCTTGGATGCTGCCCACGCCTTAATCTTATTCTCCCTTCCGGCAACATTGCCTACGGCTCGCGCATAATTATATATCGAGGCCTGGGAATCGAATACAGATATGACTTTCGGCTTCCTGCCACTCGTTAAAAGGTATTTGCCAAGAACCCTGGATAGGAGGAAGCTTCCGCAAATTATTATGTCTGGGTCGAAATGTGCAAGAGAGCGCAGGAGTTGCGGATTCTCGTTCATCTTGTTTAGCATTGGTTTGGTCCCGAAGGCGAGCATGCACAGATTATCTACAATTCTGGACATTTTTGACCTGCTTGCGTAGTTCGAACCTTTGATCTCGTGCTCTACGTAAGAATCTTTTTTGATTGTGCGGTTTGCAGTGGACAAAGAGAATATCTCCACATTAGTGCCTTTTCCATTGAGCATCTTTGCTATGTTGGAGATTTCCTTCTCTTTTCCAGATAGTCCCTTGCTCACTGGAATGTGCGAGAGTATTGCTATTTTGATCATTTCGTTTTTACCCTTTAATTGAATTTTCATTTGATGAGATTTGAACCCACGAACCTATTATATTCTTCAAACTTGAATCCAAGCCATTCAAAATTATCTTTTCTCAATCGAGCATCTATCTTTTCCTATACCCTAATATCTTGTCGTATTCTTTATGATTTATTATGTACAAGATAAAACTCACTATTTCTACTTCATTGGTCCTGATCGTATATATCATTCTCCAATAATGAGTAAGTTCTATCCTAAATAAATTATCAACATCGGGGGCTTTTGGTATTTGTTCCTTTGCTATTCCCTGTCCGTACGATTGATTGTATTTAAGAATCTCTACCTTTTTATTTATTGATTTCAACAATTGTATATCTTCTGAGTTTGTCCTACCCTTGCCTGTTTGCTCTTCTACGACTTTGCAAAGCATTTCGTACGCCTCTTTGGCTTGGTCTTTGAGAATTACTCTTATGCGTTTTGGCGTCTTCATAGCTCTAATCCCCCCTTCTTTAGTTTAGCCATCATATCACTTGGTGTGTACGTCCACACTATCCCCTTTGTAGTTATTAGTATCTTACCGCTTTCTTGTAGGTAATTTAGAATTTCGAGAAGAGTCGCATGCATCACTTTCCGCGGCAGCCGCCTTTTTAACTCGGATATTTTTATAACTTCTTTGCTATCTCTCAACGTTTGCTCCACCATGAGAACTGTGTTTAACGTTGGAGAATGTTGTATCCGTATTTGCACTTGAGTTTTGGCAGCCATATTCATCAATAATATTTATATCAATTAGATATATTAATATATCTTTTAGATTTATTAATATTAACTTAAAAAGTAGACAAATGATTGAGATGAATCAGTAGAGACAAATTATCCATAAATTGATCGACACCGAAAATCTAAGCAACTCCCACCTGAATCATATTATAACGCTTGTTTGTATAGATGTCAGGACGCTATGACAGATTTTAGCTAATGCTGCATTATATAATATTTCACTGCCGCGAGTTTAGAAAATATTGGGAACTATTTTTACAAAGAGTTTTTGGGCTGGTTCTAGAACTCCGCTTTGACTTAGCAAGTCGAATTTGCAGGGGGTGAGATTTGAACTCACGAACCCGCTAGGAGAACGGGCCCTAAACCCGTCGCATTTGACCAAGCTCTGCCACCCCTGCGCCTTACTATTCAGCAATTTATTGCACTATCTATATATACTTTTATTGTCATTAAATCTTGATTTTGAACAGACATTTTTCTTTGCGATTAGAGTTTGAATTTGATGATAAATCCAAAATATGTTAGGGAGAACATCGATGCCATAAGGGCGTCTTTAGCTAAGAGGAAGTCTAATTATGATTTGGAAGGCGTACTTGAGCTGGACAGAAAGTGGAGAGACGTGCTTGCCGATACGCAAAAACTCCAAGCTGAGAGAAACAAGGCAAGCTTGCAGGTTTCCGAATTAAAGAAGAAGAAAGAGGATGACTTGGCTGCTCAAATAATAAAGACTATGGGCGCGCTCAAGGAGAAGCTTGATGAGAACCAAAGAGCTGTTGAAGATTACGAGAAACAGATAGACAAGCAGCTTATGTCCTTGCCCAACATACTTCATGAATCTGTGCCATACGGAGTTGATGATACCCAAAATGTCGTGGTGAGGAAGTTTAAGGAACCAAAGACCAATGCAAGTGCCAAAGGGCATGAGGAGATAGCGCTCAAGCTAGATCTAATCGACATAGAGCGTGCAGCAAAAGTATCTGGAGCCAGGTTCTACTACCTCAAGGGCGACCTTGTAATTCTCGAGCAATCCCTCATACGATACTCCCTTGATTACCTGATCCAAAAAGGGTACACGCCCATTGAACCTCCATTCATGATGAGAGAAGAGGCGTATAGAGGGGTCACATCGCTTGACGATTTTGAAAATGCGCTCTACAAGGTCGGTGGAGGGGATGACAATGACAATCTTAGGCTCATCGCAACTTCCGAGCACCCTATGGCTGCGATGCACTGCAAAGAGATCATCGATAAAGCCAAGTTGCCTCTTAGATATGCAGGAATTAGCCCTTGCTTTAGGATGGAGGCAGGCACCCACGGAAAGGACACTAAAGGGATATTTAGGGTGCATCAGTTCAACAAGATAGAGCAGTTCATATTCGCAAGGCAGGAAGACTCTTGGAAGCTCTTTGACGAACTCATCGAAAATTCAGAGCACATATTCAAGAGCCTCGATATGCCGTATAGGGTTGTAAACATCTGCACGGGAGACATTGGCATAGTCGCAGCCAAAAAGTACGACATAGAAGTGTATCTTCCAAGCCAAGATAAGTACAGGGAGGTAGTTTCATGCTCCAATTGCACGGATTGGCAGGGAATTAGGCTGAACATAAAATATGAGGAAGGTGGAGAGAGGAAGTATGTGCATACGCTCAACTCGACTGCAGTATCTCTTGCTAGGGCGATTGTTGCGATAATAGAGAATTATGCAAATGATGATGGAACGATACGCGTTCCCGATGTCCTTGTCCCATACATGAATAAGAGGACGATAGGCTAAATGCGGTTTTTTTGATGAAGAGCGACTACAGTTTGTATAAGGAGATGAAGAGGCTCAAGTCAATACGAGGGCAGGGCACAGAGCTAATTAGCATATACATACCTGCAGGCATGAACCTTGCAGAAGAAACAGGCAAGCTTCGCAACGAATACAGCCAGTCGGGCAACATAAAATCGAAACAGACAAGGACAAATGTGCTTGACGCAATAGACAAGATACTCCAGTATCTCAAGCTCTTCCGCGAGACTCCGAAGAATGGCATCGCAATATTTTGCGGCAATGTTTCTGACAACCCCGGAAAGACCTCGATAGAGCTTTTCTCGATGGAGCCTCCATTCCCGCTTAAGGTCAACATATACCGATGCGACTCCACATTCTTGCTTGACCCAATAGAAGACATAATAGAGACCAAGGACGTTTATGGGCTGCTTGTGATGGATGGGAGGGAAGCGACGTTAGCCACGTTGAAAGGATCGCACATACAAGTCATAAAGAGGCTCAAGTCGATGGCCCATGCAAAGGTCAGGAAGGGGGGACAGAGCGCACAGAGGTATGAGCGCGCAATAGAGGAGAGCATCGACGATTATTACAAGGTCATTGGAGATGCCATCAATGCGTTATTTGCCGAAAATAACTTCAAGATGAAAGGCTTAATTCTTGGAGGCCCTGGCCCTGCCAAGGAAGGATTTGCAAAATCGGGAGTGCTCAATTACCAAATCAAGATAATAGGGACCTATGACACAGGATACACGGATGAATTCGGGCTTAACGAGATTCTCGAGAAGGCTGGAGAGCTGCTAAAAGAGCAGGAGGCAGGGCAGGAGAGGAAGATAATCGAGAGGTTCATGCAGGAAGTATCAAAAGGCGGACTTGCAGTATATGGATATTTGGCCACAAAGAAGGCTTTGATGGCAAATCA
The DNA here is from genome assembly GCA_021812185.1 of Microcaldota archaeon. GTDB lineage: Archaea > Micrarchaeota > Micrarchaeia > Micrarchaeales > CABMGC01 > JAKAON01. The sequence goes on along the minus strand of JAKAON010000029.1, from coordinate 3,777 downwards.
GGTGCACATACTTATAATCAACAAGGAACTGGACAGCTATTTCATCAAATACAAATGCAGCAACTGCGGACTTGAAGTCGAGGGAGTTGAGAATGGTACCAAGAGGCAGACAAGGCATGAGTGCGGGGGCACTTTGAGCGTTATCGAGATACGCGACGTCGGAGAGGAACTCGTAGAGTATGCAGACATGCACGGAACAGAGGTCGAATTCGTATCTGCCGAGAGTTCTTATGGTAAGGAATTCCTTATGGGCTTCAAGGGAATTGGAGCACTGCTGAGATACAAATGATTTGGAAGAGAGCTTAAAAAACGCTTAAATATTGCACGCGCAAATAACCATTGATATACATGGCGTATATTAAAACTCAATCCGCAATGGAGTACCTCATGACGTACGGATGGGCCATACTTATTATTGCAGTCGTGCTTGTCGCACTCTTCCAAATGGGCGTATTCAACTCGGCGAATTTCGCACCTAAGGCGCAACCAGGCTCGTGCCAGGTGTTTAGAACAACAGCTGCGACATCCCTTGAAGGGACTTGCAACAACGAGTTGCCGCAGTATGTTGCACAGTTCAACGGGGCGAATAGTTTTATCAATAGCCAAGAGGCCATACCTGTTAATACAGCAGAGTTCGGATATACAATTTCTGCGTGGGTGTATCAAAACCCTGATTTGGCCGATAATATATTCGATCAAGTCGTAGGAATTGGGACAACAAATGTAGATTTATCGATTTCCACAAATAATGCGAATGGCGACACAATAGGTGCATGGGCCTGTGGTTACCAAGGAGCTACCGTGACTGTAAAAAGCATACTGCATTCGTGGCATTATATATCTGTGGTGTATCCTCAAAATACTCTTGGATGGACGCCTGCAGAAATTTACCTTGATGGGCAATATATAGGCACTTCTGCCATTGGCAGAGTTTCTCCTTGCACTGCAACATATGCTTTTCAGATGGCAGATACGTATGGTGGATATGCAACATGGTTCAATGGTTCAATCTCTAATGTGCAAATATACAACACATCCTTATCTTCAAATGATATCGCTTCGCTTTACCAAGAAGGGATCGGAGGTGCTCCGCAAAATACGCAGAATTTGGTTGGGTGGTGGCCGCTGAACGGGAATGCGAACGACTACTCTGGGAACCTCAACAACGGGGCTGCTACCAACGTAATCTATTCTAGCAACTGGGAGAACGAGTATACTGCGCCGTAGTCTCTCCTGCGCTTGTCTTCTTGGGTTGCAATGCGGGGCGCAGCCTGGAATGCCTTATCCCTGCCTGCTCTGAATTCTTATGTGATGTTCATTATCATATTTGATAATGAGATATGTGCAAGGTTTAAAGTAATGCAAATACGTCAGCCCGCATTTCTGGCTATAAACCGAAGAAAGTGTTAAAAATTAGAAGGTACATAAGAGATGGTGGGTGAACGCATGAAAGCGGTACAGATGCAAAAGCAATCAGAACTCGAATCTGCAATAGGCCATTTGGAGAAGGCGATACATGCACTAATGATTGTGGAAAGTGGGGAGGTATATCCTCCGGAAAGCAAGTTCAAGAAGAGTTTTATAAAGAGGTCTGAGAAACTGCTTAAGCAGCTAAAAGAAGGAAAGCTTAAAATGCATAATTACAAGAGTTTTGCTGATTTTGACAGATCCATAGGTTGATGTGGTTACTTGTATATCTTCTCGCCTTCAGACAAGCTTGGGAACATGCTAAAGAAAATAAAAAAGAAGGATAGGATGATGTACGAAAGGATAGGCAAAAAGATTGCAGAACTCTGCGAGAATCCACGCATGGCAAAACCCATGACCCATAATCTAAAGGGCACATGGCGCGTGCATGTAGGCCACTTTGTTCTGTTCTACAGGATAAACGAAAGCGAGAGGAAGCTCGAGTTTTATGATTTCGAACATCATGATAAGGCATACATCTGATCCAAAACCCTAGAAGAAGCCGCAGGTTAGTCTCATTACGAGTTACCCCCCCCTAGAACGACATTATCTCCTGACGGAAGGTGAGTACCCAACTACAACGCGAACGACTACTCTGGGAATAACAACAATGGAGCTGCAGCTAATGTGGTATATACTGGCTCTTGGGCAAGCGGTTATAGTGCCCCATAACACCGAACAAACCGATTAACAGATTAGTCGAGTTATTAGATTAGGATAGTTGAAGAAGCGTACTATCTATTTAGATATTTGGCCATTTTTGAACTAAATATGACCGTTACGACAAATTCGATGTTGTCTGTTTTGCTGTAAATTACCAAAAGCACAGATTTGTCAAATTGTTTTGCTGCAATATATTGATTATTTTCTATTATCAGATTGTCTGGATTTTCTATCGTTTTAATTACCAGATCTTCCTTTATGTTCCGTTCAAGCATTCTTAATCTTGCATGCCTAGAAAATAATAGCATCAATTCGCCACTGCAATGCTGTTTAGTTCCTTTGCAATTAACTCATTTACGTTTGTCTTCTTTTTCGAAAAATTTAGTATCTCTATACCTACAAATTTATTTTTGCTATCGACATCTGCAAATACGCCTTTAGATATTTCTATAGTACTTCTTATCTTTGCCCTCCTGGCCATTCTAATGTAAGCAGCATCAGCATCCTGGTCGTACTCTATTATATATCTCTTCATTAGTATCAGAAATATTATACTCAGAGAAGATATAAAAATTAAGAAGTAGCAAATATATCGAGACAATGCAACCGATACATGCGCAGAACAAAACGCAGAAGATTAACATAAAGTTTACTATTTCTAAGAATTTTAAATCGCAAAGCGCGATAAAGCAAAACTTCTTCCAAAGAGATCTCATCAAGAACCAATCCGCAATGGAGTACCTCATGACGTACGGATGGGCCATACTTATTATTGCAATCGTGCTTGTCGCACTCTTCCAAATGGGCGTATTCAACTCGGCGAATTTCGCACCTAAGGCGCAACCAGGTTCGTGCCAGGTGTTTAGAACAACAGCTGCAACATCCCTTGAAGGGACTTGCAACAACGAGCTGCCGCAGTATGTTGCTTTGTTCAAAGGCATAGTTACGAGCAACGTTACTTCAAACATAGGTAATTTACCAGTAGGATCTTCAGCTAGAACAGTCGCTGCATGGATAAATCCCGCTAGTGTAAGCAACTACCCTTCTATAGTTACTTGGGGAGATTGTGGTAGTTATTCGTGGTTGTCCCAGTTAGGTATTTCTTCTAGTGGGACGCTTGAATTTGCCGGAACGGGCCACCAATTTACACAGTACCAATTCGTCTCTTCTTTTATAATACCTCCAAAGGTGTGGACTTTTGTAGCTTTCAGTTATGCAAGCGGATCTAGCTCAATTACATTATATTCAGATCAAAATTCACAATCGAATAGCATCACAGGTAGTCTTTCGACACTTTCAGGAACTCCCTTTCAAATAGGCAGTAATAATTATGATATCACCCAATGTTATGGCGACCCTTTTAATGGACTTATTTCAAATGTCCAGGTCTACAACGCTTCTCTTTCAGCCAATGATATCAAATCACTCTACTACGAAGGAATCGGAGGTGCTCCGCAAAATACGCAGAATTTGGTCGGGTGGTGGCCGCTTAACGGGAATGCGAATGATTACTCTGGAAATAACAACAACGGAGCTGCTACTAACGTAATTTACAGCGGGTCTTGGACGAGCACATATTCTGCGCCTTGACAATTGCATTTCCAATTAAAAAGCGTGAATATGCAATAGTATAAGAATGCGAATATC
>JAKAON010000028.1 GCA_021812185.1 Microcaldota archaeon | reverse complement strand
TTTTGCCTTGTGCTCTATAGCGCCATGCGCCTTCTTTGGCGCTGCGGCATTTCTCATCTTCATCCATGCCTTGAGCTCCTTGTTCTTCTTTGTTATGAAATATTTCATATTCGCTGTAAGTTCTTCCTCATCTCCCTGTGCAAGGGCTATCTCGACTTTTGCGTACTCTAGGTCCGAGTGCATCATCGCGCTCCTTCCATACATTCCCCTTCCCCAGGCAAGCGATCCCTTGCTCGGCTGCCTGCTCTCTATATGTGTCTTGTTCGCGCACGCATGTATTATGTACATGTCATTCCCGTCAAGTCCTCTGCTATTTGCGTTTGCAATAGCGTTGACTACTACAGTTCTCACGTTCTTGCCTGCCTTTATTGGATATGCTCCCTTCTTCCCCCCAAGCTCGCTCCTAGATCCCATTCCTTTGTTATGCTTCCTGAAGAGTATAGGCCTTTGCATGCTTATCAGCCTGTCGATCACTTCAAGTGCGTCTTGCGCCTTGAGGTACCTGATTGCATCGCATACTGCGCCCATATCCTTGAAGCTGGCATTTATCTCGTATTTTTGAGCGAATACGAAATTGTCCCTCTTCAAGTTGAATGAATATTCCATTTACTTCACCGCAAGGAACTTGCTTCCTCTCGTTGCCCTTATTCCTGGAGCAGAGTGCAACACTCTCTTTGTAGAGAATACGAACTCGCCCAGTCTATGTCCTATCATCGGTTCAGCGACATACAAGTCCTTGAACTCCTTGCCGTTGTACACTCCAAATCTCAGCCCGACCCATCCTGGCAGTATTATTGCCTCTCTTGTATGCGTCTTTATGGCCTTCTTTGGATCCTTCTTCTTTATCGCTTCGACCTTCTTTATGAGCATCTTGTAATTCGTGCCCATTCTCTTTATGCTCCTTCTCTCCCTAGCTCCTATAAGCTTTGAGAAATCAAGTGCGCTAAGCGCCTGAAGTTCCTCGATAGTCTTTCCTCTAAATGTAAATACTCTTGCCATTCAAATCACTTCTTCCTTCTTCCTGTCCTTCTAGCTGCAATATGTCCTACCTTTGCTCCAGGAGGCGCATTTCTCGAAGTCATGCTGCTCCTTCCCTTGTGGTGCTGCTTCCCTCCAAATGGGTGGTCCACAGGGTTGCTCTTGACTCCTCTGTTAAGTGGCCACCTTGCGTTTATCGCATGCTTAATATAAAAGTTCTTGCCTGCCTTCATTATAGGCTGCATGTCCATTCCTCCTCCTGCAACCACGCCTATCTCAGCCCTGCACCTTCCGCTTATCTCTATTGTCTGCTTGCTTGGCAGCTTGACGCTCACCATATCATTTACTCTGGATACTACTGTCGCATAGCTTCCTGCAGACCTGACAAGCTTCCCTCCGTCTCCAGGGACCATCTCAAGATTGTATATAGGTATACCTTCAGGTATGTTGCTTATTGGCATTACATTCCCAAGCCCCAGCTTTACGTCGCTGCCTTCGTATATCTTATCACCGACCTTTATCCCTTCAGGGGCTATTAGGTAGTGCTCATAATTGTCATCGTACTTTATCTTCATGAGCGGCGCTGTGTGAATCGGGTTGTGCATGAATTCCATTACCTCTCCAAGCACCTTTGTCGTTTTTGGCTGCCTGAAATTGACGTCTGCCTTGAAACGGTGATGCGGTTTCCTGAACGCATTCGTCCCCTTTCCACGCCTTTGTTGCTTAATTCGCTTTCCCAATTATAACACCAATCATATGAGCTTTAGCCTAAGCGCAATATCGCTTGCCTTCGAAGTCCTCTCTATTGTTATGAACGCCTTCTTGAAGTTCTTTGTTGACCTAAGCATCCCTATCTTCTTCACCTTAACCTTGAACTCGTTTTCGAACTCCTTCTTTATCTGCGGCTTTGTTGCCCTCATGTCTACTACGTACGTTATCATGTTGTCTCTTTCGATCATGTTGACTGCCTTTTCAGTTGCTATCGGATAGAGTAAATATTCCATAATCATTACCTAAGTTTTGCATGCTCAATTGCTCTTTCAACTCCCTTCACCGCTCCTTCTGTCCATATAGTGAGCCTAGGTTTTGCTCCAGGTGCCAGTGCTTCTACTGTCAGATTTTTCAATCTGCACACATCCACTCCGGCTATGTTCCTCCCGGCCTTGTCCACTTTCGCAGAATCGCTGACCACTATGAGCACGCTCTTCCTAAAATGCCTGCTCTTTGCATACCTCTTAAGGCCTGCCCTCAGTTTTGGCTTGTGCGATTTATCGAGGTCTGCTTCAAATCCCAAAATCTTAAGTATTCTAATTAAATCCTTTGTCTTGACGATGGCCTCCATCTTGTCTTCGACTATTATAGGCATGGTGCTATGGTTCACGCTATGCTTTCCCTTGACAAGCACTGCATTTGCTGTGCCTCCTATTGCAGATTCTATTGCCTTCTTGTATTCCTTGCTGTTTATCTTCTCCTCAAGAACTTTCTCTATCTTGTGCGGGTGCGCTCTTCTTCCCTTTACGCTTGACGGTATCCTTCTCACGTCTCCCTGCGCTCCACCTGCAAGTTTCTGCCTAGGCCTTATTGCAATTCCCATGTGCCTTCCAGATCTGTATACTCCATACTCTCCTACATACACTGCAGTTGTCTGGAGTCCTGCCATCACATAATGCCCCTGGGGCTGATAGCGCCTGCTCTGTTCGGCAAGAAGGGCCCTTCTTACGATATCCTCCCTAAAAGCGCTGCCAAATACTTCTGGCAACTCCTCCTTTCTTGCAACCTTCCCATCTAATTGATAAACGTCAGCGTTCATGTTCATGCACCCTGCTTGGAGCTTGTAGATACAAACTTTATCTCAGGTTTCTTTATAGGGGCCTTGTTCCTTATCGCCTTCCTCAGCCTCACCAGCCTCTTTGAAACTCCTGGTATTGACCCTTCAAGTATTATGAAATCATTCTTCACGTTCCCGTAATTTATGAAACCTCCCTTCATCTTGATCATGTCAAGATCGCTTGGGCTCCCTATCTTTAGGACTCTCTTGTTTATCTCTGTCCTAAAATTATATCCCATATGTCCTGCCTGCGGTACCATGTACGTTACCTTTGCCGGATGCCAAGGCCCAAGCGTACCTACGTGCCTTATCTTGTTCGTGGCCTTCCTTGCAAGCCTTGCTACTCCGAATCTCTTTATGACCCCTGCCCATCCCCTTCCTTTCGAGATGCTCTTTACGTCAATATAATCTCCATCCTTTAGCACATCTGTTACCTTGACTTCCTTGCCAAGCCACTTTTCTATGAACGCCATCTTCTCTGCTGCATCTTTTCCTCCTATGTTAACTTCGAATCTCATTACTCTCTTATTTCCAAAGCCTAAATTCTCGGCATTCGAGTACATGAGCGCAGTCACGTCAGCAAATTCGTGGGCGCTCTTCTTGTAGTGCTCAAGTTTCTCCACAGTGCTCTTCGGATTCTTCATTCCTACTGCAACTGCAGATTCTTTTGAAAGGACCTCCCCTGCTATCTTCCTGTAATTATTGTCCATCTTGTAAAATCTCATGCCATAAAGCGTAACCTTAGGCATTTCAAGTATTGTCACTGGCTTTGAGACTTCGGTTCCCTTATGGGTGGACTCTGTATCATCCATCATGGTTACGTGCGTCATCCCGACTTTGTATGCTACAAATCCTGAGAATGAAGCTTCAGCTGACTTAGCCCAGTTCCTAACCCTAGGCATCTGCTTCTTAGCCCTCCTATGCGGCCAATATTGTAATGAACCTCTTCTCATGTTTCACACTTGTTGAAATGTAATAATTGATGTGCTACATTTATATTCTTTTTTTATCTTTGTTTTTGGCGCTCTTTGCAAGCGCCCTCCTATTCTCTTTCACAAGAGCCTTCACTTCTGATATGACCCTTATCTGCTTGAGCATGCCGCTCATCGACGAGATGAGCGCAACAGGGTCGTCAGCCTCTACGTATACGCGTATCGCGCCTTTTTCATTCACTATCTTATTTTGGCTTCTCTTATACTCTACGTCCTTGTTCATAAGAGATATTACCCCATTTGGGTCGTCTCCTACATCGATGCTTATGCTTCCTTTGTACATAACTCAATCTCCATTATTCCAATCGACAAAGAAGCCTTCACTAACTTCTTTCCACGGGCCCTTATAGCGCGCGTGCTTCTCGTCAAAAACCTCTACAACCTCTATGTTCCCTGCGGAAGGCTTCTCCTTTCGCAGGAATTCAACGAACCTTTGGATCTCAAAGGTGTCTCCTTCCACAAAGATCTCTACGCTTCCACTTCCAAGATTCCTTACGGAACCTTTTACATGGAAGGTAGATACATTATCCTTTACGAAACGTCTATAGCCGACTCCCTGCACACGTCCATTCACAATGATTGTCGCGCGCATTTGATCGGTTTATTATCTCGCTTCTCCTCGTGCATTAGATCTTACGCTTGATCTCCTTCCAAGTCCTCTGTGCTTTCTTCCAGAACTTGAAAGTCCTCTGTATGCACGTCCTCTCCTTGCTATTACTCCTGCGTATTCCTTGTCATTCATTATGTTGCTGTTGTTCCTGTCTAGAAGTATGATCTCGAAGAACTTATATTGTCCGTCCTCGCCAACCCAGTATGAGTTGAGCACTTCGCAATTGGACATCTTTCGCGTAGCCCTATCTTCTGCTATTGCCTGAAGTGATTTTTTAAATGCCATATATACTCCTGTCTTTGAAGGCTTCCTTCCTCTGTGCGTTGCATCTCTCTTCCTAAGACCTCTGACTACCTTGACCCTGCAAACTACAACTCCTGGTTTTGCTTTGTATCCGAGTTTCCTTGCCCTTGCGAGATTCGTAGGTCTATCCAGCCTCTGCACTGCCGCTTCTCTCCTCCATCCTATTATCCTTTTTTTGAGGGAGTCGTCCCTATCTTTATACTCGTCTTGGAAGGTCTTTGATATATATTTGTACATTCCCATTTATTGTGCACCGATAATTTCTACTAATGCCTCTTAAATGCCGGGCAAAAATAGCTATAATAGTTCATTATAAAAGTATTTAAATTTACCTGAAATTCCTACTCGTTATAGCTTATTATTTGACCCAAGCCTTTAAGAAAGATATACAGTCCCGCGTATACTGGAAGTGTTGCTTGTTCGTCATCAAACGGGCCTACCTGCTCCCCCAAAATCTCAAATTTGGGCACCTTCCCAACTTTCATCTTAAGTTCTCCCTTCTTGAAAGCAACGCATTTTAGCATCGGATCAAAGTCCGCAAGCTCCGAGACGTCCTTTATCTTCCTGGCCACAAGCCCTGTACTTCCATGGAGCGTATTTTGCAGTCGTATGAGGTGTGAGGGATCTGTAGTAACGTTCTTGTCTATCTTATCGCTTTGGCTGATCGCCTGCCTGCCTATCATGTCTTTCCAGAACTCCGCCTTATTCTTTATGTAAACCATATCCCAGTTGCCGTTCCCGATGCCCATGCTTATTAGCGTCCTGTTTTTGTATAATTTTTTCGCTATGCTCTTTTCCACTCCAAGCTCTTCAGCCAAAGCATCAGGTCCTCTATTCAATGTGTCTACAAAGTTCCGTGCAATCTTGCCGCCCCATCCCGGATCCTCCATCTTAGGTCCCCTGAGCACTCCCCTTTTCTGGCTTGTGGGGAACATGCTTACGAAATCGATATTGTTCCCTGAAATATAATCGCTCATCTCCTTCCTTGCATCCGAGCTTAGCATCAGCACGTCGTCCCTCTCTATCCTGACGTGATATCCTCTATTGCCGCTGAAGTTTATGGATATCTCTTTATCCGAGAATCCAAAATCAGGCATTAAAAAATCATCAACCAACTTTACTGCCTCTTCCCTTACCTTATCAAAACAGTTGCCGCACACCCAATCCCTGGCGTGTTCAGGCGTGCATTTTAGGTGCATATCCGTGGCGTCAAGGTCGAATATGAGCTCCGAACCTTCCCACACTTTCCTCTCCATTGGTCTTGCATCCGGATACTTGTAATACGCAGCGGAGCACGATACATACGGTGGCGCTTCCTTAACGAGCATCTCGTTTAGCTGATTTGAATCTTCAACTTTCATGTGTCTGTGGGCTATCTTCTTGTCGAATGTGCCAAATCCAAATTCCCTCTCATTTATCCTGTTGACCTCTAGTTTGCCCTTGCTCTTGTAGTAGCTTCGTATCATGCCGCTTACGAATTTGTATTGGTCCATATCAACACTGTTGCGCGGGCTGCAGATGATTAATCAGGCAAATAAACGATAAATAACTATCCAAGATCACTTCAAATTCACTTGTATGCCGCCAATTCTCTTGGCAAACATATTGTACACTATTGCCATAATTATAGATATTACAAACCCGGTCAATATACCGAAAAGCCCTCCAAATACCCCAAATATTATTGTAGTCCCTCCAAGGTACGTTGTCTTAGATCCCACAAAAAGTATGAGCAGCAATACCAAAACCACACGTATCACAAGGCTTATAACGCTCCAAAGCGCTATGAGTCCAGCATTCACTTTCGCATACGACATGTAATCTACATACTGAAGGATATTGCTAAAAGAACCTTTACCTGAGGCGAGCGTAAATTGCACAGCTTCTATCTTGAGTGCTATGAAATTGTAGAAATATCCATTGAGCCATCCTGCGACAAAACCCACAAGCGCCCCAAGCACTATTCCTAGCACCCCAAATCCAGCAATAAGCGCTACGCTAATTCCTGTATTAAATATCGCATTGACGAGCAAGATAAGTACAACTGTCACAACCAATACTACTGCTATGGAGATTGCCTCTATCCTTCCATACGAAACTGGATCTATTGAATTTAGCGCAAATGCGCCTTTCTCTTTTCCTCTCTTTTGCATTTCAAACTTTATCCCTCCGACAACTCCAGAAGAGAAATTATAAAGCAATGACACAACAAGCCCGTAAATGACACCGCATACTATCCCTAAAACAAATCCGCATATCAAGAGCGATATGAGTATCAAAGGATTGCTGTATCGCATCATAAGTCCCAAGAACATTGCAAAAATTCCAAATATGATTCCAGGAAAAATCCCAAACAAGGCGCTAATTTTAGCAACAGACAATGGGTTGATCCTTTCTAATATTGTCATTAAATCAAGTTTTTATGGAGCTAAATCTATAAAAACCTCTAAACAACGAGATTCACCCAAGGTCTTTTATTGCGGGTATAAAAGATTTTACTACAAATGAAATGTGATGGAAGAACTCAAACAGGTCATAATAATTAGGACGGACATAGAAATGGGCAAAGGGAAGATGGCAGCCCAGGTAGCCCATGCATCTTTGATGAGCTATCTCGAAACTGATAAATCGAACAAGGCTATTGCAGAACAGTGGCTAAGAAACGGAGAGAAGAAGATAGTATTAAAGATAGACGATCCCGACAAGATGAAGAGGTTATTCGATGCGTTCAAGTACAAGGGAATACCATGCGCCCTAGTAAGCGACGCGGGCCTCACGCAACTTCCTCCAGGGACAAAAACCGCCCTCGGCATAGGTCCATGGTCAAGCTCAGAGATTGATGCCTTCACATCGGCTCTCAAATTACTATGATCACTTTGTTACGTTTCCAGTAAATATGTTGCTTGTAGTCGAATTGGCCGCAATCGATCCGTGACTTGCCAATGCGTTCAAAAATACGTACGCTATAATTATCACTAACGGTATCAAGACCACTGAACCAAATGCGTATATTGCCTTGGTGTGCTGCATTCTAGAGAGCATGCTTACCAACACCGCAAATCCATATATCAAAGCGATGAATTCGAATATGCTATATACAAGCCCTATCATTGTGGCTTCCGCAAGGACTATGCCTACCATACTTGCAATCAATGTCAGCCATTGCATCGCGCTGTAGGCGTATGCAACTGACGCAACAGTGTTCTTAAATCCTGAATTAAATTTCCTAAACACATACTTTCCCACCAGGTGAAATATTGCAGCACCTGCAAATATCTCCACTACTGCAAATACAAGCCAGCCAACAAGCCCTGCTGCCGTTGCGCTTGCCAAATTTGTTCCCAAGAATATCGTCACTACAAATCCTATCAGGTCAGCCAATATGGTCGCCTTGTATGCGAAAAGAAGCGACTCCGTAAGAGACATAGCCCCGCAATTGGCTTTTCTTGGATCGCGTATAATAGCGAAAACTTTCTTTGTTTCATCTAATACTATCATTAAATCTCCCAGTTATTTACATTTCCATAAACGAACTAATATACTTTAGTTAGCCAGTCATCAAATTCCGGCCTTTTTCCGCTCACTACATCCAAATAATCTTTCTCAAGATTTTTTGTGATTTTGCCCTGCCTTCCATCTCCTATTTTCCTGGAATCTATAGAAATTATGGATGTTATCTCTGCTGCTGTTCCTGTAAAGAAGACTTCATCTGCAGTGTAGAGCTCCTCCTTGTGTATCTGTCTTTCCTCCACCTCAATTCCTCTATCTTTCGCTATCTTTATTATGGTATCTCTGGTTATTCCCAATAGTATGTTTGCCTCTTTTGATGGAGTCAGCAGTTTTCCATCGTTTACCAAAAATATATTCTCTGCAGGCCCTTCGGCTACAAATCCCTCGTTGGATATAAGTATCGCATCATCAACTCCCTGATTTTTCGCATCTATTGATGCAAGTATGGAGTTTACGTAATTGCCGCTTGCTTTTGCTTGAGTCGGCAGTATCGAAGGATTTATCCTCCTTAGCGCAGAGACATTGCATTTTATCCCAATGTCCTTGTTTCTAAAATACGATCCGAAAGGCACTGCAGCTATCGAAACGCTTATCTTCTTCCCTTCGGTGCTTAGTCCTATGTTCGGGTCGTTGTAGAAGGCAAACGGCCTAATGTAGCATCTCTTCAGCATGTTCTTTTTCACAATGTTTAATATCGCAGAAAATAATTGCTCATGGGTGTAACCAAGCTTGATGTTGCATATGCGTGCGCTGTTGATGAATCTCTTCACGTGGTCGTCAAGCCTAAATACTGCCGAGTTATCTTTTGTCTCATATGCGCGTATGCCTTCGAATATGCCGCTCCCATACTGCAATGAGTGGGTCAAAATGTGTACTGAGGCCTTCTCGTAGTCAACAATCTTTCCATCAAGCCATATATATTTGGGCGCATCCACCATCTAAAAACCAAACATTATACCTAATACCAAAACGGGTATTTAAGCCTTTAAAAATAATCCGCGCATGCAAAGAATATCCAATCGTGCACTGCGAAATCAAAATATCCCAACACTAAAATTTCATCAAGATTCAATTCTACTGAAGAAATGCGGCAAGGCGCGTACTAATCTATTGCAGCATAAGCATGGGCAGCGTTTACATAAAGGAATAAATATCTGGTTTTACCATATACAAAATAGATATGGTGGTTTAACGGAAAACATGAAAGTAAAGGAAGACATAATCAAAAACGGCTTCTCTGTTGGTCAGGTGCTCGA
>JAKAON010000027.1 GCA_021812185.1 Microcaldota archaeon | reverse complement strand
ATCTCTAGTAAATATAGGCGCAGTTACGCAATACGGAAATTACTTTGGCGTATCTGATTTTAACAAGCTAATCGATTTTTGGGCGGTGAAAAGAGATATCAGCAAGGATATTATATATCAGACATATGCTGACATTGAAGAATCCGAGATTGAAAAAATGATGCCTTCGGAAGTCGCATTTACCTGCTATTCTGCATATGTGATGCTCTTTGGCAACGATGCATCTGATTATAGTGGCGTTTATGTCTACGCATCAGACAAGGGCCTAAAAGAGATAAAAATGCGTTTTCCGGAAAAAAAGCTTTCGGAGCGATCCAAATACTTTAATATTACTGTACTTAAACCTGATCAATTGCTCAGTAACATGATAGATAACGGTGCCACGATTAAATCTTCAGTTTCAGTGCCTCAACTATATGTGGATCTATGGAACACCAAAGATTGGTATGCATATGAATTCCTAAAAAAACTCAAAATTAAAATAGATGATATGTATGCGAAGGCAGTTTTATAGCGAAAGGGCGAATGCGAGTTTTGACCTTCTGCACGACCTCGTAGGAAAGATCGATTTTGTGCTCATAGGGGGATGGGCGGTACACTCGTATATTGGATTGCAAAGAAGTATGGATATAGATATAGCGATAGATTATGCCTCTTTGGACTATTTCAGGGCGTATGGCATAGAAAAATACGAAAATATAAACATCAATTATTCGTCAATAAACAACGTAACTGTGAACATTTTCTTACCCGGATTCTCAGATAATGACCTGCCATTTCAAGTAAACGAGATACTGGCTAACTATGTCAAGATAGAAAATATCAAGGTCGTTAGAAAAGAATTACTTCTTTTGCTAAAGTTGTGGGGCTATTTCGGAAACAATGAAACTAAGATTAAAAAAGATATAATCGATGTAGTGGGATTGATGTTTTATGGGAACATAAGCATGTCGGATGTGAAGAAGCTAATAAAATCGCATAATCTTCAAAAAAGGAGAACGACAGATGTGATGCTGGAATATATCGACAAGGGTGAGATCCTTGCAGAATTTATAAGCAATGATATTGGGGAGTATAAAACTCTAGCACAAAAATGCAAAAGAGACATTCAAAACACATTCCATCTCAAATGAAACTGATTGCAATTTTGCATCGTCATTGCGTCTGCACGCTCCTCACTCCTCCAATATCAAGCTTCCGTATGCTACGTTGTGAAGCTTGCTTTGCACCGTGGCGTAATCTATTATCCCCGATTCCAATCTCTGAAGCCTTCTCCTCTTTTTTGTCATTGAAGTCTTGAGCTTTTTTATTGTCCCTCTTCTAAAGAACCTTAGAATTCCTGATTCCCTAGCTCCAAGATCCTTCTTAATCCTGTTCATCGAATCGCTCTCCTTGTCATACCTGTGGCTTAATCTGCCAATTCTCCTATTTATCTCAAGGTTCACTCCCCTGTAATGCCTCTTTAGCGATTTGGTATTCCTCGATCTCGCAACTATCCCGTGCAGCATCACTGCGGCAACTTCCTTTCCGAATAATTTAGCATAACCAATCGCCAGGGCCTCCACGATCCTAAGGTACTTTGCAGCTTCTTCCCTGCCAATTCCCTTTATGTTCGCAACTACGCAATCGATAACATAAATCTCGTAATCCATGTCTCCAAGAAGTATCCTGATCCTCTTTGCATGCGCATCTATTAGGTCAGATATATGCGGATTTCCAGCAAGCTTGCCGTTCCAGCTATCCCTAAGTATGCTCTCCACAGCGCTGCTCTCGATCGTTCCGCTCCTTCGAGCGGTACGCTCCATGTGGTTATCCTTCAGATGAATTTCCATAGCTATCTTGGTCGCCTTATATATTGCCTTGCGCATGATCGAAAATCCTGCGCGTCGTCTCTGGTCAGGGGACGAATGAGTATATACTTAAAAAAACAGCATTAATAAATCTTACCAAATCTGCCTTGTATATCGCAGGCTGTGCACGATTGCCTTGAAGGGCACATTTATTGATGTTTTGTCACGAGAAAGAACTAAATCAATACCTAAAACTCATGTGAAAACCATGGCAAAATACGAGAACCTAAACAGGGCTAAGCGGATAAAGAGATGGCTGCAGATGCTCGCATACGGCTCTGTGATACTCGACATAATGATAACTCTGATCTCACTTGCATCGCTCAAGAATTCGGCTCTCACAAGCACGTTCCTCGTCTATATAGACTATGTCCTCGCCGCAGAGATGGTGATCGTCATAGTGCTATTCGTGACCATGGTATTCCTGTCTCACTATGAGAATGTCATTGAGCGAATATATCTTATCAGGCGCAAAAGAAGGGTCGAGCGCAAGAGGAAAAAGCGCATGGGCGCATAAGCTTGCGCTCATGCGCAAGGCGAACATATGAGATAGCAATATAAAGCTGAGATTTCTAAGTATAAATGCTGATAAAATGCCAGAACTTAGGATGTCAAACAAGGACAAGTCCCAGCGCCTTCTCATACTTGCTGTGGACATGGACAACGACCTCTTCCGAAAGACGAAGATAAGCGGTCCTGTGCTTGGCAGGACACAAAATCTCAATGCAGCAAATCAGCTAATACTCGCAGACCCTGAAGATACCGATTCAAACAACATGTTCCAGGCAGTTAAGCTATACGACGACCTCAAGAAGGAAGGCTACAATGTGAATGTCGCCACAGTCACAGGATCCGAGCTCGAAGGGTACGATGCCGGCAGGGAGGTGTCCAGGCAACTGGATCTTGTGCTAAAGCAGTATAGGGCAGATGCATGCATATTCGTGACTGACGGGGCAAGCGATGAACAGGTGCTTCCAATAATACAGTCCAGGGTGAAAATAAACAGCGTCAAGATAGTAACAATGAAGCAGGCAGAGAAGCTCGAGAATACTTATTTTGTCATACTAGAAAAACTCAAGGAGCCTCACTATGCAAGGATAGTCTTCGGCATACCTGCAGTGCTCTTGCTGCTCTTTGCCATAAGCTATGCGGTAGGAACTGGATGGGAGGTGCCAGTAGGACTAATAGGGATATACCTTGCCATGAAGGGATTTGGCATAGAGAACATAATACTGGGCTCATTCAACGGATTTGGATTCAGCATAGATCGAATGAGCTTTGCATTTTATTTAAGCGCCATAATATTCTTCCTTGCTAGCATATTCATAGCATTCAACAATTTCTCAACGCAGTCCCAGATATCGAGCAATGTGCTTTCAAATTACGCATACGGCGCAGAGGGGTTCATATTGCTTATGCCGATATCGCTAATACTATACCTTGTCGGAAGAATAATAGACGTGAAAGGCAGCAGGTACATATTCCGAAGCTTTAAGTACGGGAATTACATCAGCTCATCGATAATACTATGGATAATGATGTACTCCTTCTTGGCATGGATAATAGGCCAGATATACTTTAGCGAACTGATAAACTACACCATAATAGCCTTAGTGATAGGGATAGGGATATCCATCGCTACCACAATATTCAAGAGGCGTGCGATAATGGGAAAGAGAATAAAGGACAAGCTGGTAATAAACGAGCTAGGGGCGCTCATAGGCAAGGCGAGCAAAGTGGACGTCAAGAGGGGCGTGATGCAGGTCAACACCAGCTTCGGAAACTCGATTGTCTATAACATCGACCGCGTTGTCGACATAACCGACAAGATAATCATAAAATAGCTTCAAATTATCAGCTCCACCAAATCATCAAGGAGCGCTATATCCAGAAGTCCAAGAACCAGTATATATCACGTTGGTCGCAGCTCCGTTGTTGTTATTTCCTGAGTAGTCATTCGCATTCCCGTTGAGCGGCCACCACCCGACAAGATTTTGCGTGTTTTGAGGAGCGCCTCCGTTTTCATGGATTTCTGGCGCAAATGGAGTTTGCTGGGTGAAGCGATGGAACGTTATTTGTAAGATCTTCCACGCCACTCGATTTTCATTACTTCTATCTGTTGAAGATTCCACATAACTTCGTAGACCATCCGTACATCGCCTATCCTTATTCTATACCAATTGTCAGTAGATTCAAGCTTCAAGGTGTCGTAGGATTTTGCTGGAACAGCATCGTTTTCAAGGACAATCAAAAGCTCCTTTATGCGTTTCTTATAGTGGTCAGGCATACTCAAGAGAGACTTTTCCACCTTCTTCGATACCTTAACAGAGAACAAGGAATCATCCCAATTTCTTAATCAGGTCCTTTGCACTTATCCAGTTGCCTTTTGACATGTCCTTCTTTATCGCCTCAAGCTCCTTTCTCTCCTTCTTGCTTATCTTCACAGTAGGGACGAGCAAGGCCTTAAGTCTCATTATCTCTATTTCCATCCTTTCCAATTCTTTATGTATTGATTTGAGCTCTGTTCTGGTTACTGTTATGGTTGATGTCGCCATGTTTATATTATGTACAAATCGGTATTAAAGCCTTTCTGCCGAAGTCCAGTCACGGTACAGTATAACCGAAGCCAGCGAGATGCTTGAACTAATCTGATAAAGCCCAAAGAACTCGAAAAGTACAAATAATAATTTTTGTTCATCCTCACGGCGCGCTATATCCAGAAGTCCAACTGCCATTGGATAGCTGTCACATTAGTTGCAAGCAAAAATGCTAAGCTTTAAAAGATTCGCTTGCAATAGAACTAATTTGTATGATTCCTTTATGGCTGATGCAAGCTGATGCATCTTCAATTCCAATACTAATTGCAGTGGCCCTGATATTGATCATAGGGTACATAGGCAAGGCCATATTCAACCGCACTAAAATACCCGAGGCACTTATACTGATATTGATAGGTCTCCTGTTGGTGCCAGTGGCGCATCTCCTTCCTGCAAATTACGTCAGCGCGTTAAGATCCCTTGCTGCAGTTTTCGGGGACATAGCATTGACCATAATAATGTACAACGGCGGAAAGGCGATAATACTCAATAAGGAGCTGTTGAAGGATTCAAACGGGCTGATACTCGGATTTTTTGACACGCTGTTGCCTACTGTAGTGCTTGCGATTGTCATGAAGATCGGTTTCGGATGGCCGCTCATATACGGTGCAATAATGGGCGCAGTACTGGGAGAAACCTCCGCTGTAATCGTTTTGCCCCTGATTAGAAAAATAGAAATACCGCAGAGCATATTCAACTCTCTTGTGATGGAGGTTACGCTAAACTCCGTGTTTGCAATATTGTTCTTCGAATTGCTGCTGTCTTTCTCTGGGGGCCAGGTATTTTCTGCAAACGTGTTTGTGAATCTTGCCGTGGATTATGTCAGCGTCGCAATAGCAATCGGCTTAATTGCCGGGTTGCTATGGCTCCTTGTGCAAAGTTACGTCAAGGGGGCACGGGAATACCTTGCTACAATTGCAATGGCTATACTGCTTTATGGAATTGTAGAGCTATTCAATGGGGCCGCGGCAATTTCTGTGCTGATATTTGCCATAATACTTGGCAACTACAAACCAATAACGGAACACCTGGGTATAAATATAGACATAAATGAGGCCCAGAAGAACGAGACGCAGGCAATCGAGAAGGGGCTTGAATTTTTGGTAATGACATTCTTCTTCGTATTCATAGGAATGATAGCCGTGCTTTCTGTGCAGTATTTCGAGTATGCGTTGGCCATAACGATAATACTGTGCATAATAAGATACGCAGAAGTCATGTTCGTGTTTAGGAAAAACAGCGAGTATCAAGATACTGTGTTTGCGATGATGCAAAGAGGAACTGTTGTGGCTGTGCTTTCAGCAATACTCTTCTCAATAGGCGGAAGCTACTTCGACAAAATATTCTACATCTGCTTTATGACCATAATACTCACGAATATCTTGGGCAGCATACTACTAAGCAAAAGCAAAATGAAAATAAAGCAGTGAAGTGATGTTGGCACGAAACACTTCACCAAAAAAGCGCATCTCTTCGTCTACTTTGAAAGTACGCATAAATCCTATTCATCCCCAAACAAAAAGGATACGCGCTGCTGCTGATATCATAAAGAAAGGCGGAACAGTGGTATTCCCTACAGAAACTGTTTATGGGCTCGGCGCAAATGCACTCAATCCAGATTCCGCAAAAAGAATATTCAAGGCAAAACGCAGGCCTGCCGACAATCCATTGATAGTCCACATAGCAAATTTGGGGCAGCTTCACCAAATTGCAAGAGTAAGCAAAAAGGCCGAGAAAAAAATAATGAAGATGTGGCCGGGCCCGATCACATTCCTTTTCTACAAAAAAGATATAATTCCAAATAATGTAACTGCAAACTCAAAAAAAATTGCAGTAAGGATGCCTGCTCATCCAATAGCCCTTGCGCTCATAAAAAGCAGCGATGTTCCCATCGCAGCGCCGAGTGCGAACCTCGCGACAAAACCTAGTCCGACAAATGCAAGGGACGCGATGCAGGATCTAGAAGGACGGGTGGACATGATAATAGATGGCGGCTCGGCGCTCCTAGGTATCGAATCAACAATAGTCGACATGACTTCAAAGACGCCAAGGGTTCTCAGGCTTGGTTCGTTTTCCCCTGACGATATCTCGAAACATATAGGCAAGATAAATCTGCCGAGTGCTAAAATCAGATCCAGCGGCGATATTGTTCCTGGAATGAAGTATCGCCACTACTCTCCAAGTACGAAGATGGTCCTTGTCAGCAGCTCCGCGCTCAGAGCTGCGGCAAGCAAGCTGTCATCGGAAGGCAAGAAGGTTTGCGTGATATGCACTAGGGAATCTTCTGTCGGGATAAAAAGAGGCGTGCGGAAAATACTACTTGGTTCAAGGTCTAATCTATTCGAAGTTGCAAGGAACCTCTTCGGGTCTTTTAGGGAGATGGACAAAATGGATGTAGATATCTGTCTTCTCGAAGAGATAAAAGGGGAAGGCATGGGCCTTGCAATAGCAAATAGGTCAATAAAAGCGTGCGGCGGCATGAGATTCGACGACATCGTGTCATAAAACGATGCGAATGCTTTTTATACCAATATGCTAAATAGTATATTGCTCCTTGACAGTAGATGCCAAGCTCAGGGAATAGTTCTTATATATGTTATAGGAATATTCCAAGGATGATGTATAACAACAAGAATATCGTCCTCAATGAGTTGATAGGCTTGAAAGTCAGGATTCTCGCCTGCAAGGACAGGAAACAGAAAGGCCTTGCCGGAATAATAGTCGACGAGACTAAGAACACCCTGGTGATAGATACAGGAAAAGGCCGCGTAAAACGCGTTGTCAAAAAGACAGCGTCATTCAGGTTTTACTCGGGCAAAAAGACATTTATCGTAGGCGGAGAAGAGATTAACTTCCGCCCGCACGAAAGAATAGAAAAAGGAATGAAGTATTACAACAAGAGAGATGAATGATTTATGCCAGAATGCAACGATCCGCATTGTCCGATACACGGAACACTGAAGACCAGAGGAGCAGAACTCGAGGGTCTTGTGGTGAGCGATAAGGCGAAGAAGACAGTCATAATCGAGAGAGAGTATACGAAGTTCGTATACAAGTACGAAAGATCGCTAAGAAAGAGATCAAGAATCCCTGCGCACAACCCAGAATGCATAGGCGCAAAGACGGGCGACAGAGTAAAGATAGCAGAGTCAAGGAAGATAAGCAAGACGAAATCTTTCGTAGTTACTGGAATATTGAAGAAATCAGAATAGTGTTTAAATGAGAGCTTTAACAGCAAGAGTATCGAAGAGCCTTGTGCCTGGCGCTGTAATAACATGCGCAGACAACAGCGGCGCGCTTGTATTTCGCATGATCCACATAATAGGAAAAGGCAGCAGAAAAGGCAGGATGTCGGCTGCGGGAATAGGCGATCTTGTAAGGGCAAGCGTAATCAAGGGTTCGCCAACGTACATCAAGAAGCCTGTTAGAGTCGTAATAATAAGGACAAGAAAGGAGATGAGGCGCGCCAACGGAATGAGGGTGAAGTTCGAGGACAATGCAGGAATAATGGTGGGCGACGACAACCTTCCTGTCGGAACAGAGATAAAAGGCGCAGTTGCAAGGGAAGTTGTCGAAAGGTTCGTTAAGGCTGCAGGGATAGCATCGAAGGTAGTATAACATGATGATTCAAAGCGCGAAACCAAAGAAGCAGAGGAAATTCAGGTTCAACGCGAGCTTGCACAAGAGGCAAAAATTCCTGCATGTGCATGTATCAAAGGAACTGCAGGCAAAACTTGGGATAGCAAAGAGAAGCTTGCAGATAAGGAAAGGCGATACTGTGAAAGTAATGTCTGGCAAATTCCAGGGAAAGAGCGGTAAAGTAAGCGATGTAAACTTAAGGACAAACAAGATTGCAATAGAATCAATAATCAGGAAGAATGCAAAGGGAAAGGAGAAGCCTATCCCCATATACGCGTCCAAAGTTTATCTTACCGATTTGGACCTAAGCGATAAGATAAGATCTGAAAAAGTGAATTCATTCAAGAAGAAATAGTGTATTTTCATGTCAAACAAAGGCAATAACAGGCACGTAAAAAGACTTGCTGCAAGCAAGTACATGAGCATAGAGCGAAAGACCAGCGCATACGTGGTCAAGCCGGCTCCTGGAAGGCACACGCTAGATGCAAACATAGCAATAACTACTGTGCTTAAGGAGAAGCTACATGTCGCAGGGAACTCAAAGGAATCAAGGACGCTGCTCAAGGCAGGAAAGATATTCGTAAACGGTAAAGTAGTGAAAGAAGAGAAGTACCCTGTCGGATTCGGTGACGTGATCTTCCTAAAGCCAAGCGACTCCCACTACAAGGTCGGAGTCGGAAGGTATGGCACATTCAATATAGAGAAGGTGGCAAAGAAGGATGCCGAAGAGATAACATGCAAGGTAGTCGGAAAGTATGTATCAAAGGGCGGGAAGCTCATGATGAGACTTCACACAGGCACTATAATACCTGCAGAGAAGAATGTCAATGTTAACGATTCAGTGATCATATCCGGAGACAAGGTCAAGTCTGTGATAAAACTTGCTCCAGGCGCAAAGTGCATGGTGTACAAGGGCGTGCATGCTCCGGTACATGGCAGCGTGAAGTCGATCAAGCCTGGAAACATGGTAAGAGATGCGACTGCGGAAATCGAGAGCGGGAAGGAGAGGTTCGAGACGACGGTCGACAATATAATTGCAGTTGGTGCTTAATTTGGATTCAAATTCAATGAGGAACATAAGGATAGACAAAGTGGTGCTAAACATAGGTATAGGATCAAACGACAATTTGCTTCCAAATGCCAAGGCACTGCTCAAGAAGCTTACAAACCACGAAGCAGCAACAAGAAGCGCAAAGAAGAGGGATCCGACGCTGCACCTAAGAAAAGGCCAAGTTATATCAGCCCTTGTGACTTTAAGGGGCGAGGAGGCTAAGGAGGTTTTGAAGAAGGCTCTTGACGCTAACGATAATACGCTAAAGCCAAAGGCGATAATGACAAACTCACTGAGCTTCGGGGTGAAGGAGTACATAGACATAAGCGGAGTGAAGTACGATCCCAAGATAGGGATGCTCGGAATGCACGTAAACGTGAGCTTTTCAAGGCCTGGGAAGAGGGTAGAGAGAAGGAAGAGAAGCGAATCGAAAATACCTTCCAGGCACAACCTGATAGACCCAAAGGAGATAGAGGCGTACATGGCAAAGAACTTTAATGCTAAGATTGCAGAATAAGGTGTTTAAATAAAGATGAAATACGAACTGAAATACAGGGGCCGCGGCCTGAGAAAGTGCAAGATATGCGGCAATGCGAGAGGCCTGATAAGGTCGTATAACCAGTATGTGTGCAGGAGATGCTTTAGGGAAGTTGCCAAGGATCTTGGCTTCAAGAAATATTCGTGATTATATGG
>JAKAON010000026.1 GCA_021812185.1 Microcaldota archaeon | reverse complement strand
TGATGTTTTCTTCAATGGTATTATATCAAACCTACAAGTCTACAACACCTCCCTCTCAGCAAATGATGTGGCCGCGCTCTACTATGAAGGAATCGGAGGTGCTCCGCAAAATACGCAGAATTTGGTCGGTTGGTGGCCGCTCAACGGGAATGCTAACGACTACTCTGGGAATAACAACAACGGGGCTGCTACTAACGTAATTTACAGCGGGTCTTGGACGAGCACATATTCTGCGCCTTGACAATTGCATTTCCAATTAAAAAGCGTGAATATGCAATAGTATAA
Source organism: Microcaldota archaeon (assembly GCA_021812185.1). Taxonomy (GTDB): domain Archaea; phylum Micrarchaeota; class Micrarchaeia; order Micrarchaeales; family CABMGC01; genus JAKAON01. The sequence continues at coordinate 9,562 of JAKAON010000026.1, read as the reverse complement.
GAATGCGAATATCCAATTTTATATTTGTGATTGATTGCTCATAGGCATAAAAAGAGTTTATGACAAACCTGCCGTTTCAGACGGAAAGAGAATCCTTGTGGATAGGCTGTGGCCTCGTGGAGTGAAGAAGAGCACGGCCAACGTAGATTTATGGCTCAAGGAGATTGCACCGAGCAACGAACTTAGGAAATGGTTCTCGCACGATCCTGAAAAGTGGGAAGAGTTCAAAAAAAGATATGAAAAAGAGCTTGTGAATAACAAGACGCTTGGCGAACTGCGCAAAATCGTAAACGAGACGGACGTGACTTTAATATACGGTGCGCGCGATGAGAAGCACAACAATGCGCTTGTTCTTGCATCTGCATTGCATAAAACATAGCATGCAGGCAGGATATGCCAATAAAATTGGCACAGTGGCGCAATTATGCAATTATCGCGCTTGGGATCCTGAATTTATCTTTGGGCGTTTTGGAATTAGGTTGGCGATTGCACCACTGGCTTGTTATTGATGTGTCCTGTTTGGACGATACGCCCCGACCCTTTGCATACTTATTTAAAGATTAATAAAGGAATATTAATTGGCGATCGGATGCAGACTGGCAATAATACTGACGATCTTGAAATTTCTGTTTTTAGGGCTCTTGCCGAAAAGTTGGGCAGGATGCAGGAGAAGGGACCGCGTGACGCGTACATAACCTCCATAATCAAAACGATAAATCCTAACGCGACACAAGAGCAAGTGGAGAGGATACTGAAAAACTCATCTGATTTTGGATTCCTGGAAAAGTACCTAAACGACCAAGACATCGAGGACATAATGGTAAACAATACGAAAAATGTTTTCGTTTCGTCAACTACTAAGGGAACATCGGAAGTTCCGGACAAGGTGAATACGCGGGTGGAGCTTGAAAACCTTGTGGACAAACTGAAGATGTATGCCACTACGCAGACTGCCAACAACAAGATATTCGACGTGCATATGCCAAATGGGTCTAGAGTCAATATAGTTGACTCGCCGCTGGGCGCAGATATCACGATACGTAATTTCAGAAAGAACGCACTGAGTATGATAGACCTCATACGAATAGGCGAAATGAGCTACCAGATGGCAGCAAGGCTTTGGATATACGTAGACGGGCTCAAAGTAAGACCTGCCAACATGTTGATAGGCGGGATGCCGGCAAGCGGAAAGACCACCCTCCTAAATTCCATGTTCAGCTTCTTTAGGCCAGATGAGAGGATAGTCGTAATTGAGGAAACATACGAACTCAACACAGAGACGCAGGATAACTGCGTAAGGCTTGAAACGAGTCCAGACATTGAGATATCAGATCTCGTGAAGAACGCATTGAGGATGAGGCCAGACATGGTTATAATAGGTGAGGTACGGGGAGAGGAGGCAAAGGATATGATGACCGCGATGAACATCGGGAAGATATCTATGGGCACTATTCATGCAGGGAACACGCGAGATGTCATAACAAGGCTCCAAAACACGCCTATGAACGTCGATCAATCGATAATACCGCTTATAGACACCATAGTTATGGTCTCTCAAGTTAAGGAGAAGGTGGGGCAAACACGAAAGATAACGCAGGTTTCCGAGATATCCGGAATTGAGACCAAAGTGCTGCTATCGGATCTTTACACATATGATTACAAGACTCACCGCGGATCCGACATACTTCCAAGCGTGACATATAGGGATACCCTAGCCAGAGTTTCAGGATATACTCCTGCAGATATCATAGAGGAGGAAAACAGGAGGGCAAAGATACTCCAGCAGCTAGACAAGATGAACATCAGAGACCTAAAGTCGATAAACGAGTTCTGCAAGAACTATTATGACAATCCTGCAAGCGCGCTCGCAAAAATAAATATGAGTAATCTTGGAACACTTGAATGATTGACTTATATTGTCCAATCGCGAAATTTATTATTTTGAGTGGTAATTTGTCTACGAAAAAAGATATTGGTGATGTAAGGGCGTCCCTTGCGATCGCACTGATCTCTCCGCCGCTTGGCGCGATATCTGCGCTGATTTCTGCCAAGGCATTTGCAGACCTTGCACGAGTGGATTCTTCGCTGCCTATGCGCGTCGCGCACATGGACATTTTTTTCGGATCAATAGAGGCAGCAGGAGCATTGATATGCATCTTTACTAGCTGCATTGCGATAAAGGACCTATCCAGGTCAAAAAGGATGTAGAGAATTGAAGCAGTGCGATTTACATGCCCCACTAAGGCATTAGCTCTTTGTTCTTTATCTTGTCAACTATATATTCGTCTACGAACGTGAGCCTTGGGCCTTGGAGGGCGTCTTGCTCGAGCTTTATCTTGGAGCTTAGCATCCTCTTTAGCTCCTCCTGCCACTCTTTATGCCGTTTTATCCAGCTGTAGTTTAGCATCTCCTGCGCCCTCTTTAAGTCGACGTCGCTTGCATGTATGGTAAGCTTGTTTAGGAACTCGTACTTGTCAAGGTCAGACATAGTGACGCCTATGAACCTTGCCTCTGGAGTAGCTATGTCCTTGCCTATGTATGCGAGATTCATGCTCCCTGTCTTTATCGTCCAGTATATGTACCATCCCCATGCATCTGAATCTGTGAACACGTAGATTGGAAGCCCCATGTCGGCAAACTTCCTTATTAGTCTCCTTGTGCCTCTCGATGCCTGCCCTTGAGGGGTCATTATTATTGAGTTCTCCTTCTTCCATAGTTTGTCCTCGTTGAGCCTCTGCCACAGCGCGTCTTTCTCGACAACAAGCACGTACTTGGCCTTCACGTCGACAAATTCTATATCATTGTCGACGTCGCTTGGTATCTGCCATCCGGACCTCCCCATCTTGCTGGCGTCAATTTCCATACGTTCTTTTCCAAATGTGTCCATGACCTTGAAGTTTCCTGCAAGTACTCCCTTCCTATTGGCGTTTAGGTTGAGGTTCTCCCTCTTGAGCCCGAGAGATACCTCAAGATCCTCTATGAGAGGGTTTGATTCTGCCTGCTCATCGAATATGCTCTCGTCTATGTCCTCGCCGAGCGAGAATTTGAGCTGGTAGAAGAGACCCCTGATCGTGGTGTGCAAGTTCTGTGAGACAAACTGGTGGCATTTTGATGCTATTGCTATAGTTTGCATGAACCTCTTCGATTGAGCTACGTTCAGGAAACTTCTCTCTTCCTGTGCAGAGCCCAGTTTTAGGTACCCTTGCTTATCGTCAAAGGAGATGTTAGACCTTGACCTGGTGGTAGTTATGAATTTTGGGTTCTTCTCTGAATTTATATCGCTAAGCAGGTTGCGGCCGAGTTTCTCTAGCTTCTCCTTTGCATCGATCTCCTGGACGATCTTCCTTTGTTCGGCATCTTTCTTTGCAGGCATCAAAATCAGCTCAATATAGGCTTATCCTCTATTATGAGAGGCGCCTTCTCCTTCGAATCGGATACTATGTACTTTCTTAGCCTTCTCACTATTTCATCCCTCCTCTTGCTCTTCTTTAGGGCCTTCCCAAGGACATCTGCTATGTTGTCGACAGGTATTACTTTTATCTTCTTCAGTTTTGCCTTGTCCATTCGAATGTCGTTTAGATTGCTGCGTGGTATTATTATATGGGTCATGCCTGCATCTATGGCTGCCTCGAGCTTGCCGCTTATTCCACCCACAGGCAGCACCTCTCCCCTTACGGAAAGTGATCCAGTCATTGCAAATGATTGGTCCACAGGAATCCCTTCCATTGCAGATATTACGCTGACTGCAACGGATATGCTTGCGCTATCTCCTTCCACCCCATCGTACGTCTGGAGGAACTGGACGTGGATATCATAGTTTGCTATATCTCTTGACATGTGCCTCTTTATTACTGCACTTATATTTTTGACAGCCTCTTGGGCTATCTTGCCAAGTTTGCCGGTTGCTATTAGCTTGCCTTCAGACCTAGAGCTTGCTGGAGTAACCTCTGCAACTATAGGTATGATTATCCCTGCAGACAGATATGAAGAGCCTATGACTGCAAGGCCGTTTACTTTCCCTATTGAGAAGCCTTTCGTGTCAAAGACCCGATAATCCTTCCTGTATTCCATAGACTGGGCAACATATTGGGCTTCAATCGGTCTTGCGAGGCTCTTTGCCGCAGCAACGTCCTGAGCAAGCACTATATTCCTGCCCTTCTCTTTTGCTATGTCTCCTGCAGCCCTTATGAGCCCTCCCAAGTCCCTGAGTATTAATGAGAGCCTGCCTTTTCTGCCTGACCTTCTCCTCGCCTCCTCCACAATGGCCTGGCATGCCTCGTAGTCAAAAGGAGGTATCTTACCGTCCTTCTTAATCTCCTGTGCTATGAATACCATTAGCTTGTCCTGATTTGCCTTTGTGTCCTCCATGCTCGACTGCATGTACACCTCGTATCCGTATCCCCTTATCCTTGAGCGCAGTGCCGGATGCATCTTCTGTATGTCCTGCAAATTTCCTGCAGCTATCAATATGAAATCGCACGGCACGGGCTCTGTTCTGACAAGCGCTCCCGAGCTAAGCTCGCTTTGCCCTGTTATTGGATACTTCTTTTCTTGCAGCGCCGTGAGGAGCTCCTGCTGGGACCTTGGTTCCAAACTTGCAATCTCGTCTATGAATAGGACTCCCTTGTTTGCCCGATGGACCGCGCCGCTTTCGACCCTAAGGTGCGCAGGAGTGCCAAGGCCTCCCGATTGCAGAGGATCGTGTTTTACATCGCCAAGCAAGGCGCCTGCGCGCGCGCCTGTGGCGTCTACAAAAGGAGCATGAGTCATCCCCGTATTGTCCACTATTAGCTTTGGCTCATTGAAGTCATTCATCATGGGCATCATTGCACCCATTCTCTTTCCCAGGCCACCTACCAAAAGTATGACGGAGCCCAGTACGCACACGCCTATTATGAGCCCGCCTATGACTATGAGTTCGTATCCGGACACTATGCCGGAGAGCGAGAGCGCGAAGAGCAGTATGATTATGATTATTATGACCTGTGCGGCCCTTGGACTGCCCGCCTGGTTTGCACCCATCTTTGTTTTCATCCTCTCCTTTTGTATTATCAGCCTTCCCTGGCCGTCACCGAGAGGTTTTGATGCATCAATCTTGTCGGGATAGGTCTTTACTGATTTTATGATCGGCCTGTTTTCATCATTATTGTTTCTGTATGCAAGCACGTCTTCGAGATTTGCAATTGGCAATAGCTCTGCAACCGCCTGGGCAAGCATGGTCTTTCCCGTTCCTGGATCGCCTATTAATAGTATATTCCTATTTTGCCTTGCAGCCTTCTTCACTATGTTTACGGCGTTCTCCTGGCCTATAACCTGATCTATGGTGTTTGTTGAAATTTTTATTTCGTCAGTTGTCTTGAATTTCATAAAAGTCGCCGGAAGAACACAATAAAGTTCCATTTCAAGTATTTAAATATTAGCCACAACTTAGGTTTCCGCAGGGAAATGAAATTTTGCGCGCTTTGCATTTATGCGGGAAGGAGATACTGCACTTAATTGCTTGTTAGGGTATGGAATTATCCGCTGCTATTTTAGAATGGGATAAATTAGTATTATAGAAAAAGGATGAAGCGTTTAGAGGGTGGGGAAGATTGAGAAAATGCTCTAAACGCCACAGCAATACGTTTAAGCATATAAGCTTATAAACATTTCTTTCAAATTGTTGAACACGAAAACATATTAGCAGACGACAAACCACCCAAATATGTTTTTTGTTGCTTTGCGAGAGGGTTTTGGATTTTTAGAGTTTTATCTTGACTTGCGGCTTTGGGCGCAGTCCTACTATCCGATCGCTGGTTAGGATTTCCTCTATTTCCTTCCAATTGCTTGCAACTATTATGCTGGGGTCTTTGTTGCTTGCTATGAAATCTCTGCTGCACGGGCCTTCTAGCAGAATGGTTGTCTTTCCCATGCGCGATGCCGCCACAGCGACATCGGGATGATCGTCGACGTGGACATCTATACCTCCGAATAAACCTTTTTCTAAGGCATTTGCTAAGTGAATAGTTCTGCTTCTTGGTATCATGTTCAAATCAAGCCAGTTTTCAAGCACATCCTCTTTTGCGGCAGTGCACGTTATTACATTTGACGCGAATCCGAATTCATAGTTAAGTTTGCGTATTATTTTTGGAATGCTCTTATCCACTAGAGGTATCTTTTTGTGGTCGGACCAGGCCTGTTCATATATCTCGACCATGCGTTCATGGCTTATTTTGCCGTCGCGTTCGAGCTTGTACGTGTCAAGGCTTGACCTTGGAGTGTGTATGCCATGTTCCTTTTTTAGTATCTGAGCCACGACAAGATCGGTATCGGCCATCGTGTTGTCCACGTCATATCCGATTATTATTCCTCGCATGTTATTACATCTCTTTTGAATTGTATGTTTATAGGCTTGGGCAGAAGTTGCTCGCAACGTTTTGAGTTTGTAGCGAACCTGCTAACCTTATGCCGTCCCTTGCAAGAGTATTTTGTGCCCTAACTTCTACCGTCCTTACTTCTCCATCTGCGCTCTTTGTTATCCTAACCACTATCGAACGTGGATTAGAGCTTCTTCTAACATACCTAAGTGCGTTAAGTTCATTATCTCTGATCTGCCTTACGTTACTTTGCAAGTTATCAAGCACAGTACGGACTTGGTTATCCATATTACTCCTTGTGTTGTCTATAGTTCGATTATTTTGCTGTCCCTGAATATTTGAACCCGTTCTTGCTATATCCGACACTATGTTAACGATGTTCGATAACTTTCCACCGAACCTCCATGAAACCTGCTGCGCCGCATCTATCATAGCTCGTGTTGATCTATTCTGCGCATTGTATTTATTGCGCACAGCAGATGCGCCATTATTTATATTAACTACAGTTGCATTTTCTACGCGTCTTATATTGCTAAGGTCCGCATTCTTTTGTCCATTAGCATAATTTATCTCACATGACACAATAGGCGAGTTTGGACTTGCTATCGCAGTCTCAGGCATTGCAAATATGCCAGTACTTAGAGCAAGTGACGCCGCGACCAATACTATTTTCTGAATTGTTTTGTTTGCCATAGTTTCCACCATCATACCTTTTGCTCATTTATCCTGTATATACATTGTCCGTAATTTGTATATCAAACGTAGACGAATTGGCAAAATTCCGCACATTATTTGCATTTCGTCTAAATACCATTTTACAGCGATAAAGTCATACTTGATCTGCCATCATTTTTCATTTAATCCTAATCTTATCTTCCCTATTTTATTTGTGGATTTGTGATATTTATAGATATACTACAACCTACGGCAGGAATATGTGCATTCGCCTCATGGAAACAACATATGACTTTAAATATATGTAATGTATAACTGAGTTATATTGTGATGATTTGGGGGAGATGACCAGTTATATTGCTGCATACGATTATGTTGTGCCTGCCGCAAGGGCTAGCATAGCAAAAGCCCTTGTGAAGAAGCATAACATGAGCGAAAAGGATGCGGCCAAAATGCTTGGCGTAACGCAGGCAGCAATCAGCAAGTATGTATCGAGCAAGTATTCCCAGAAGATAAAGGACATCGAAGGCAGGATAGACCCAAATGAGATAGATGGTTATGTCTCCAAGATAGTTAAGGGAGACGATGTGCAGGTAGGGAATTGCATATGCCATGTGTGCCAGATGGTTAACCCATTTGACTGTAAAATAAAAGAGGCTGCAGAGGCGGTGTAAATGTCGCAAAAAGACGTAAAACCTGAGCAGATATTCGAAATAAAAGACGAATATGCACAGAGATATGGATTTAGGGACGAAAACACACAGTACACGCAGACAGACAAGGGACTGAGCGAAGATACAATTAGGGAGATTTCGAGAATGAAAAACGAGCCTGAGTGGATGCTCCAAAAGAGGCTTGATGCATATAAGATGTTTGTGAGCAAGCCTATGCCCACATGGGGACCAGACCTTAGTGCGATAGATTTTACCGATGTTTATTACTACTCAAAACCGCAAGCAACTAAAACAGATTCATGGGACAAGGTTCCTGAAGACATAAAAAAGACTTTTGACAAGCTTGGCATACCTGAGAGCGAGAAGAAGTTCTTTGGCGGAGCAGAAGCCCAATATGATTCTGAAGTAATTTACCACAACGTCAGGAAGGATCTCGAAGATAAGGGAGTCATATTCACTGACACGGACAATGCAGTTAAGACGCATCCAGAGATTATGAAGAAATACTTTGGAACTTTGGTGCCAGCCTCAGATAACAAGTTTGCAGCATTAAATACAGCTTGTTGGAGCGGCGGATCGTTCATATATGTTCCAAAGGGAGTGAAACTAACGCTCCCTCTGCAAGCCTATTTTAGAATAAATACTGAAAAATCAGGCCAGTTTGAACGAACCCTCATAATTGCGGACGAAGGAGCAGATGTGGTTTACGTTGAGGGATGTTTACCTGCAGATGAACTTGTAAGCAAAGGCGATATTTTTGAGCCGATAGCAAACATTAACACTGCAGATCAAGTTGTCACGCATATGGGAGAAACTCAGAAGGTAAATCAATTATTTGTACATCAACACGATGGACTTATGTATGAGATAATTCCGCAATCTGGATTCAATGGATTTAGATTAACAGGAGAGCATCCAGTGCTATGCATAAAAAGGAAAAGGGTATTGGTAAAGAGAGCGAGGAGAGGGGAGTGGTTACCAGAGGTATCCACTAAAATGCTACTAAATACTAATCCCGAATTTGTAAAGGCTAAAGAATTGGAAGATGGAGACTTTTTAGTATATGTGGCGCCTACAGTTACAGAAAACGATAGCTCGATGACAGACGACGTGCTAAGGATCTTAGGATTATATCTCGCGGAAGGAAGTGTTTCGAAAAATAAAGCTTTGCAGAATAGGATATTTGTTTCGTTTAGTTTTGGTTGCGGTGAAAAGGAAAAGGAGCTTGCAACATCTTTGCATCAATTGCTTAATAAAAATGGATTTAGAAGCTCTATTTGTCGTGCAAAAGGCAAATATTACATGGTAAGTTCTTACTCTAAAAAATTAGCAAAATTGTGCGAAACCCACTGCGGAAAGGGTGCAGCGACAAAAAAATTATCTGCAACTATAATGAAATTGGATCCTCTAAAACAAAAATTGTTTGTTGACTATTATTGGAAAGGTGATGGAAATATTTACACCAGAAATGGGAAAAAATTACTTAGAGCATCTACAGCAAGCAAGATTCTGTCTTTGCAGATACAGGAGATACTTGCACGAAATGGGATATTTGCAAATCTGAATGTCAGGAAAGGATCAGAGGATTTGATTAATGGAAGAAAAATTGTTAGAAAGGACCAGGTAGTTATAGAATATACTGAGCATAAAAATATGGGAGACGTGAAAAAACGCGAAAATTCGTTTTTTGTACCTATTAAAAGAATAAACAAGAAAGATTTTAGCGGACCGGTATATAATTTTAGCGTCAATAAGGATGAATCGTATTTAGTACGAGGATTTGCGGTTCATAATTGCACGGCACCAATATATTCCAGCTCTTCGTTGCACTCAGCGGTGGTGGAAATAGTCGTGCAC
>JAKAON010000025.1 GCA_021812185.1 Microcaldota archaeon | reverse complement strand
ATACCGTTGGAACGAACACAGATGGTGCAATGGCGCCAATGGTTGAAACAAATCTTGAAACCGTGAGGAACCCCACGAATTTATTCGTGGGAGGATGTCAGTTCAGATTTGATAGCAAAGCATTTTGGCAACAAATGGTGTCTCGCATTCCAGAGCGCTGCTGACATGGAAGGCAGATGGCTTGGGCCGGACATAAAGGACACAATGGCGAAACTGGTAAAGGCTGGCAGAAAAAAACTTCTGATGATACCGGTAGGTTTTGTATCTGACAACCTTGAAACTGCATATGATATAGGGATTGAATGCAGAAATTTTGGGAGCGACGCCGGCGCAGAAGTAAAAATTGCTGGGATGCCTAATGCTTCAGAAGGGATAATATCCGCGCTTGCAAACGCAGTAATTGCAAGCACGTAGTGGCAGCTTTTGCTACAGCAGGTGGAGGAACCCGAGCACCACCAGCACTATCATTATGGCTATGTATACGCGTATGATTATAAAAGCCAGTTTAGCCCACCCTTTTATCTTCGCGCGCTTGACAGGCTTGATTCCGTATTCAAGCAGTTTTTCCTTTTTCACGAATCTGTTCCAGTCCTCTTCAGTCTTTATGAAATCATAATATTTTTTCTTTGCTTTTTCCATATCCATATCACCTTCATATTAAGTTTGGAAAGACGAGGGATATCCCATAAAGCCCGCTCATCAATATGAGCACGCCCATTATAATTATCGACGCCGCATTCTGCAGCTTGCTATTCACATATGCGCCCATTATCTCCTTGTCGTTCACCAGAAGAAGCAGGAACAGCAGTGCAGCAGGCATGAATATCGATGCTATGACCTGCACGGTAAGGTTAAGGAAGCCCAAAGGCACGTTAGGTATGAGCACTATTATTGCAGCTATTAGCATGCTCACTATGCCAGGAATATAAAATTTCCTCCCCTTAAGGAACGATAGGTTTATGCTCTTGGGCCAGCCGAATGCCTCGCCCATTGCCCACGAGGTGCTTGCAGTTATGGCTATCGTAGCTATCAACCCTGCGTCTATCAGCCCTATCGCAAAAAGTTTCACAGGAAGCACGCCAAGCTTATGCGATATGGCAGCAAGTATGAATGCTATATTGTAGCCCGAGGTTGTTGCATCAGAAGTATGGGCGCTGAATACGGCAGTGCCTGTCAATACGATTATTGCAATTGCAACAGATGCCATGATGCAGGCGCCTATGAACGTGTCGCGCCTTGCCGCCTTTATGTCTTCAGGCACGGTGCCTTTATCCACCTCGGAAGACTGCTGGAAGAACAGCATCCAGGGCGCTATTGTCGTGCCGAGGTTTGCCAGCAGCACATATATGAAAAGCGTAGAAAATCCGGAAGGGACGTGCCAGCTTCCGAAACTGGATGCAACCAGCAGCCAATTCGGATGTGCAAAGAATACAAGAGGTATGAATATGAGGTTGAATGCCGCGACGACCAGGCTTGCCCTTTCCCAGTTGTGGTACCTCAATGTAAGCATTATTGCAAGGACGAACGCTATGCCTATCATCACTGCGTAAACTGGTTTTACCCCGAAGATGCCCATGCCGAACGTTATGCCTATGAATTCCGTGACAAGCGTAAGCGAATTTGCTATTAAGAGATCTATGAGTGAAAATGCCCCCCAGAAGCTGCCGTACCTGTGCCAAATCATCTCTGCATGGCCCCTCCTTGTAACCGCAGCAAGGCGTATCGTCATTTCCTGCACGATATATGCTACCGGCACCATCAAGACCATAAAAGGTATGAAGAACCCTATGCCGAAGATGGAGCCCGTTTGCGCGTATGTTATGACTCCGCCTGCATCATTGTCCGCAATCATGACCAATATGCCCGGGCCTATGAGGGCCAGCATTAGGAGCATCCGCGCCAATCTGCTTTTGCTGCGGCGTAGCGAGCCTATCTTCAAACGGTCTATTGCACGCAGGCGTATGTCCTGCGGGAGCTCATCCAGCTTAAGGTTGACGTCAACAGGAACCTTCGCTGCACTGGAATCAGCATAACACTTCGTATCGCCCAACTGCCCTGCGCCCATGTTTATGAATTAGAACGAATGATTATAAACGCTTGGTGGAAAATCTGCATTCAAAAATACTATTGCATTGAATGTAGCGCAATGATGCCGATGATTGAAACATGCCTTGAAACCGCAAGAAACACAGAATTTATTCGTGAGATGTCGCCAGTTTTCATGCGATGCACATTAACAACATGCTACCACGGAACATCCTTGAGCTTTAATCTGTGAGCCCCCATATTCGTAAGCACATGCAATAGGCCGGTAAGCATCACGAGGAATATTAGCCCATATGCATCAGGCAGATGGCCCAGCGGAAATGCCAAAAGCAGCGCAAATATGAAGAAACCATATTGGTCCAGCATAGGTATGCTTGCCCCTGCTTTTATTGACATCCTGCGCTTTATGAAGCTCCCGAAAAGGTCTCCGACGTTTGCGCCAATAGTAAGCAATACGGCTATCGCAAGCATATAATGCATGAATGGGTATTCTATTACTCCAACTGCAATTCCGGCGATGATGCTGGATGCGGTGCCCTTTAGAGTTTTGTGGTCCCCGAAAATCCTTTTTCCGAATAGTTTCTTCCCAAAATCCAATGGCTTGCCGCCGCCGAACAGAACAGGCGCGCCGTTTGCTGCATATGCTGGAAATATGTATATTATGGGCAATAGCACTATTGAATATATTAGGTATATCATATTTGGAAACATGCTCATCCCTGCATCAGTTGTAGATTTTATCGTCTCCGCTTCCGCCATATACGACATTGTGTTCTGCATCGATAGGATTGCCGGTTTCGGCATCGGTATTGCATGCAGACCTAACCTCTTCTGCCGAAAGCTGTTGGTATTTCAATTGGCCGTCTGCTAGACTTACAGCATATCCGCGTATCTCTGCATATGTATCGCCAGTCCTGGAATTTTTGTTCAGGGCCCTGAATATTATGCCGATTGTTGCAGACTTTGATAGGATGTTGCTGAAATGGTCCAGGAACGAATCAAAGCCGATCTCAGTATGTCTGCGCCCGCAATGCAATATGAAGAAATAGGACTGCATTTTCTCATTAATCTCCCAACTGTCCGCTTTTAAGCCTGAGCCGTCGCTGTATGAATAAGTTATATGCCCATGCCCACCTGGTTTGATGTGGCTAAGCAATGCTGCAATGAATTGCCCTTCCTGGGTTTTAGCGCCCTGTTTTTCGCCACGCACGCCTTTATCAGAGTTTTTAATATCCACATGCATCATCTTGTTATCTTGCCTTCTGCAAACTTCTTTGTGCCTCCGCCTTTGAAGATTCCGCCCTTGGCTATGCCGTTTATTTTTTTCTTTATATAATCCAGTGCGTCTATGCCAGAATCTTCGCCTGATATGCATACCGCGTCCATCTGCATATTGTACAAGAGCACAACTGATGATTTGTTCGTTTCTGTTATCGATGTTGCAATTTCTCTCAATTGCCTTTTATCATAATCCAGCTGCTCTATTATGGTATTGCCCTTTGCAGCAAGTTCATCCGCTTTGGATGACATGCTCTTTTCGTTAAACTTTTCCAACTCCTTTTTGTGCCTCTTTGCATCTTCAATTATCGCAGTCAAGCTCTCTATCGCTTTGGCCTGATCGACGCCGAGTATTGACGACATCCTTTCGAGTTTGAACTGCTGCGCTTTTATGTAGTCAAATGCTGCTGGGCCGGCTACGAATTCGATCCTGTTTATTCCGTCGTGGATCTTTGATGCGCTCATAATCTTTATCATGCCTATGCTCGATTCCCTGTTCATAAGATGCAATCCGCCGCACGCTTCGGCGTCTATAAGATTGCCTTTTAGGTCATGTATCTCGACTATTCGCAGCTGGCTTGCGGGAACTCCATGGCCTTGATATATGGAAAACCCAAATTCAGATTCTGCAAGGCTCCTTGGCATCTCCTTCATCTCCACTTTTATGCCGTTGAATATGTATGAATTGGCTTTGTCTTCTATTGCGCGGACTTGTTCTTCGCTTAGCCGCTCATAGTGCGCAATGTCAATGTGCGCTTTTGACGCGCTCTTTTTTGCGCCTTCCTGCCATGCATGCTGGCCTAAAATCTCCCTCGCTGCGGCACTTATGAGGTGCGTAGCAGTATGGTGTGCCATTAGGCGCTGCCTTCTCTGGACATCTATGCTGCAATGCACTTCAGTTCCGGGCTTTATGTGCCTGCCTTTTTCCAGCACATGCACTATGACACCGCCTATGCTCTTGACATCCTCGACTTTAGCGTCGTCTATTGTACCGTGGTCGGCCTCCTGGCCTCCGCTCTCTGCATAGAACGGCGTCTGCGATAGTATTACTAGATTATTCTTAGAGGCTATGACCTTTGCGTATGCCTCTTCGGCGAAATCATAGAACAGCTTCCTTGTTTTTGGAAGCCCATCAGTCTCTATGTCAAGGATTTCGGCATGCCTGTGCTTTTCCACGAAATCGCTCTTCAGGATTTTTGAATAGAAGTCTTCTGGCAGATGAATATCTACGCCCTTCTGTGCAGCCATTGACGATATCATCTCTGGCGATATGCCGTTGCTTTCGTACAGCATCTTCATCTTCTCAGAGGTTATTGCTTCGCCTTTGTCTATTATTGAACTGACAGTCTTTGCAGCCGACCTCTTTGTGTCGTCATACCTATGCTTTTCGGTTTCTATGATCCTTGCAATCTTATCTATGCTTTCCTCAAGGCCAAAATAGAGGCCCGAAAGGTCTTTAGCATGCATCTCAAAAAGCTTGACCAAATCTATGTCGATGTTGTAGGTGCTTACGAAGTCAAATATTCTTCTCAGCAGTACGCGAAGATTGTATCCCCCGCCGACGTTGCTTGGAAGCGCGCCGTCGTTTATGGCGAAGAGCAATGTCCTAGAGTGGTCCGCCATGGCGTATATCGCTTGTGTAGGTTTTATAATGTCAAGATATTCCTTTTCCGTTATGCCTGCCTTGCTTATTATCGCGCGCTCCAGCTCTGCAGGGTTTGGAACCTCTGTTGCGTCGAGGGAGCTGAACATTGAAGATACCTTTGCATAAAGCTTGTGATCTGGCTTTATCCCAGTGCTTTTGAAAGCATACTTCAATTCGTTGCCGAATACTGCATCGTATGCGGTCTGCGAGCCTGACTTGAACCACATGAGCCGTTCAAAGCCCCATCCCACATCCACAACTTTGCCCTTAAGTTCGGATCTCTTGCCGTTGTTGTATTCGAACTGGGTGAACACGCTGTTGACAAGTTCCAATCCGTTCGAGAAGCCTTCGAGGCAAGGCCCGAATTCCGAGAAGTCGCCCATTGCCCACACATCTTCTATATACGTAAGGTCCTTCTTCTTTACTCCAGCCACTTTTGTCAGCAGATTGTAATTCAGCTCTATAGTTCTGTCGCGCCAGTAGCCCTCTTTTGGATAGTTAAATGCATGCTGGCCTGCCATCATAAACGACGTCATATGCCTTCCGGTAACGCCTACATTAGGTATATCGTTGAAACGCAGGCATATCTGAGGAACTATTAACGGGTTTGCATTGTATTCAAAGCTCATCTTCCCGTTTTCTATGCGCTGAAAATCCTGTATGCTCGCTATAGTAAAATACAGGTCCTGGCGCCACCTGCTTACTACGGGATATTTAGGTATTTCAGTGTGGCCTTCTTTCTTGAAGAAATCGGAGAACCTTTTCCAAAATTCAACATACTTGATGCTTTCTCCGGGCTTGTCTTTTGTGAAAGAATATGGTTCGTGCTCTGGGTCTCCGCACAAATCTCTTTTCGGATCTGACGTCCAGAAATGCTTATCGCATGCACTGCACTGCTTGCGGATGAAGCCTTCATCATCGAAAAGCTTGACAGAGTAGTATTCGTCGCTCTTGCCTGAGAACTCCTTCCTCAATTCTTCTTTGCTCAACATGCGAACACCTTATAGATTCTTCTGCGGCCACCATTTTTTGCACTCCTTGCCGAAAAATACGCAATAATTGCATTTCCATTTCTCTTCAAACGGCACCGGCAGAGCGTCCCTCTGCCCGTTCCAGTACTTCATGGAAAACGTGAGTATTTGGTCAGCCTCATCTTGCGAGTATTCAAATTTATAAAGTTTTATCTCCTTTCCGGTGAACTGATTTATGTATCTTATGCATAGGGTGTTGCTGAGTTCCTTTATCCCGGAAAATTCGTTGAAGAATTCTTTTGCAACTGTATCAATGGATTGAAGCCCGGGTTCTATGCCGAGCGCATCAAGCTGCCTTTTAAATTCATCGGTCATGGCAAGCCGATTTATGCCATATATCCTGCTGAAATTCTGGTACGTATAGAGCTTGTCCTTTATGTCTCCGACAAGCTTGTGGTATAAAAGAACTTGAACCTTGTGGGAGAGCATCTGCGGTTCTGAGGGCAGGTTGTCGTTGGCTTTTGTCTTGTCTTCGTATATGGTGACCATGCCGTCCTTTGCGCTTAATTCATCTATCTTGCCGACAATGCGGTAGCCATTCACCGACCCATATACCTGTATCTCGCGTGCCCTTCCGTTGCTCGGGAGCTGCTTCAGCGCCATATAACTGGTATATAATGATTTGTACACCGAATCCGAGTAGCTTTTTGGTTGAAGCAGTATTGGCACATTGACCTCCTGCTCCATCGCTTCGTGCATCATCCTGCCTTTCTTTATCTCTGCAGTTATCTTAGGGCCTTTCGTATAGTTAAGCTCCATCTGCCTCTCGCACCAGTATTGTGCGGCTACGTCGGTCGCCCTTATACTGGTTTTGTGCAATCTCTCCAATGCGTTCAATAATATCAGCCCGCCTACTTGTCTTCACAGCAAATGCTCAGCGATCATCTCAGTCATCACAGATACTTTTTTCATGCAATATCTATTAATCCTTTCCATTGCTGCACTTGCCGCCCAGCACGTCTATGCAGAAAGGCTTAAAAACATAGAAACCTCTATACTCTTATGGCAGGAATGCAGGTCTTCGGCGATAACAATAATCCATTGCAAGGGACATCGGATGCCAAAACGGGCAATCCGCAGGGGGACATTGGAATTGCAGGCCCTTTGGCTTTCTGGATAATAATGCTTCTGATAGGGTTGGCATTCCTGATACTTTTCCCTGCTGGGCTGACAAATGCGCCTGGGAGCATAAGCTTTATCCTGTATAAGGTAGGCTCATACATAATCTACATGCCTGGCGCAATAATATTTCCATTGGTAGTAGCGCTGTGGATAGGCATGCGCACAGGAGCAAATACGCAGAACATAAGAAAGGCCATAGACGTTGGCGTCATAAACGCAATTTATACTGGCGTGATATACGCCATAAGCATATTCATAATATACCTGATAGCAATATATTCGTCGGTTGAATTGCTTAAGGCCCTTCCGACCAATACATTCGTAGTATACCTTGTGATCATACCGGTGGCCACATTGCTCATACTGACGCCATTGATAGGATTGCTAAGGAGGGCCAGGAGCCAGGCATAGTATAGGAAGCGAAATGCATTGCGAAGGCCCTATTTAGGCTTTATTGCACTGACTATCTTTATTATGTCGTTGTCCTGCAGTACATAATCCTTAGCCAGCCTCCTCTTAGTTATTGCATCTATCGCGTACAGCATATTCTTCGCTATGTCTGTATGTATCATCCTTGCCAAGTCCATCGCCGTAGATCCTTTTTTTATCAGTATTGCGTCAGGCAGTATGTTACCAAAGTGGTCGGTATACTTGTTTTCATCTTCCACAGGATACACCACTATATTGTTTAGCATGCTGAATGCAGAGTAATCTACTGCTTCCTGCACATTGGTGCCTTTTGACGATATAAAAGACTTCATGTATGATAATGCGGCTTTTTGCTGCGCGTCTATCTCTTCATTCAATATCCTGAAGCTCCTTGAACCTGGAGAATAATCTATAATGCCCTTTTGCGCCGCTTTCCTCAGCGCCAATTCAACCGCTGCAGACGTAGGAATTATTTTGCCGGTGTATTTTTTACTCAGCAATTCAAAGTTATTATCGGCTCCAGGGGCATCGCTCTTGTTTGCCACTACCAGCAAAGGCTTTGCTTTTTCAATTATGGCTGCTGAAAATTCTGTTATTTCTGCGTCGCGCCAATTTATTCTAGTCTTCGGAAGGGAAAGCAAATCCATCACATCTTTAACAATTGACATGTCCACATGTATGCCGTTGAATATGTCTGCCAGCAGAGGCATGCTGTCTTCGCGCTTATACATCGCTGGCATGTGCTTCTTCAATATCCCAAAAAGCCATTTGGCCATCTCGCGCTTTACCATCGCAATGTCTTCGCTAGGATCGCAATCCTCGCATGGATTGCCAGACCTGTCCGTCTTTCCGCTTATATCTACAACCACAAGCAGGGCATCTGCCGCGACTGCATCGTTGAGGAACTGGTTGCCCATGCCCTTGCCTGAACTTGCATCGTCAACCAATCCGGCAACATCTACAACATTTATGGGTATGTGCCTTATGCCATCGGCGCACGTTGAGTTCCTGGGATTGCACTTAACGCCTATGCGCTTCTCTGCGCACCCCGTATTGGCGTATGCGACGCCAAGATTCGGATTTATTGTAGTGAATGGGTAGTTGGCTATGCCTACATCGTTCATAGTCATAGCTGAGAAAAGCGTACTCTTGCCTTTGTTCGGCGCGCCTATCAGGCCTATAAGCATTTTATCACTTGAAAAGTCTTATCCTTATAATTTTTTTGCCCCTGAGCTCCCTAAGGAAATAGTATATTATCATAAGGGACATTATTATTCCTGTGCCTATCACGAGGGCTTCCTTTGGCATGCCTATGAGGAATGCAAGGATTGCAACTATCGAGATTACAGGCAATGCAGGGTAGAATGGCATATGCATGGCTTCTTTTTTCATCCTCTTGAAATGAATTACTGCAAAGCTGCTCATGAGATATGAGAATAGAAGCCCGAAATTGCTTATGGCCGCAATTACATATATGTTACCTGAAAATAGCATCACCACGCCAATTATTGAAGATACCACTACGCCGTTAACGGCCACGTCCTTTCTTTTGTCGTATTTGCGGAATACCTTAGGAAGCAGCTTGTTATCGCTTATCTGGTATAATATTCTAGACGAGCTCAATATCATTGCCAAGGTTGCAGATGTGGTCGCTATGAGTGCACCTATGTCGACTACAATGAATAATAGGGTAGGCGCATGTGCGAACTTCAGGGCGAATGAGAGCGGATCGGCCGATATAGTATATGCGCTGGCAGGCGCAAGGAACATCAGGGCCAATGCCACAAGTACATACACTATTATGCTTATTATTACGGCCGATATTATGGCTTTGGACGCACCCTTTGCCTTATCCTCCACACTAGACGTTATCGTAGATATTGATTGGAATCCGGAATATGCGAAGAATATTGCCACGCTTGCAGCGAATATTGCAGCTATGCTTGATTGGTTTGCTTTGATTGAAAAATGGTTTGCCAATGAGTAGTGCCCTAATGTCACTATGCCCAATGCAAAGGCTATGAATATGCCCAGTATAGAGAGCTTGAGCATGACGAGCCAGAAATCTGCTTTCGCAGCTTTCTTGACTCCAATTATATTCACAAGCGTGAGCACGAATATGAGCATTATGGCAAACAATATCGAAAACGGCGCTAGCGGAAGGCTGATCATGCTCGCCAGATACGACCCGAAGCCAAGGGCTATTGCAGATATTGCAGTTGCGAAGCTAAAGTATGCAAGTATGCCGGTTATGAACCCTAGCTCGCTGCCGAATGCTTCGTAAACATATGAATATGCTGCACCCTTTGCGTTGGGCATTATGAACCCCAATGCGCCGAATTCAAATGCTATGAGCAATGCAACTATGCCGACCAAAAGGAAGGCTATCAGCGCATTTGGCCCGGCGATTGCAATAGCCGTACCGCTCAGCACAAATATACCTGCGCCTATGATGGCGCCAAGACCCACAGCAGTAGCGACCTTTACGCTTATGCCTTTCCCTTCGACCAAAGCAATCCCCAAGATTATAATAGATAAGCATTACAATTATAAATCTGATTCGGTAAATAGTGATGCATGCAGGGATAGCAAAGCCTGGCCAAATGCGACAGGTTCAGGGCCTGTTCCCGTAGAGGGTTCGAGAGTTCAAATCTCTCTCCCTGCACCAACTATTCAACAATACGCTTCTTCAGCCAGTAGGCAAATAGCTTATCGGCCAGTGCATATGTGCCGCGCGATTTCTTTTCTACAATGTCC
>JAKAON010000024.1 GCA_021812185.1 Microcaldota archaeon | reverse complement strand
AGTATTATGCCTATCAGCGGTACGATTCCGTATAATCCGAAAGCGCCAACAGTGCCTATGAATATCATTAGCTCTGCTATGAATCCAGCAGTCAATGGCATGCCTGTGGAGCTGAATATTGAGAATATAAACGAATAGGACGCGGATTTGGCCGACGATACCGCGCCCTTTAGTATGCTTATGCTCCTGGTGCCGTATGCGAACTCAAACGAGCCTATCGCTATGAACATCAATGCAATTGTAAATCCATGCGCAAGCATCATATATGCGGACCCGTATTCCCCTAGGTAATTCATAGCAGTTATGCCTGCCAATATTATGCCGCTTTCAATCATGCTTGTATACCCGGCCATTTTCTTCAAATCGTTCTGCCTCATTGCTGCAAAGGCAGAGTAAAATACGGATATGACAGCTATAGCGTATACATATGCTTTAAGCGTTTCTGCAACAGGAAGCAGATAGAATAATACGAGCATGCCATACGCTCCGAATTTTGAGAGCACTCCCGCAATCACCACTGAACCTGAAGTAGGCGCATCGGAATACGCGTTCGGCATCCAGGAGTGAAATGGAAATATTGGCATCTTTATGGCGAATGCTATGAACATGAGCATGAATATCGATTCCTGGATAGCAGTAGGTATTTCTGATGAATGTGCTGTTATGTAGCTTATGTTGAATGACCCCATAGGGGTATAAAAGTATATCAGCATTATCGCAAAGAGCAGCAGCGCGCTAGCAAATATGGAGTATATCAGGAAATTCTTCGCTGCAACATCCCTTGATGCGCTTCCGAACGATCGTATGATGAAGAATACAGATATGACCCCCACATCCCAGAAGATATAAAACAGGAACAGATTGGCAGACGCGAACAGGCCTATTGCCGAAAGCAGGAAAAGCAACAGCAACGAATTTATGGAACGAGTATTTGCGCCTCTGGAGCCCTGCCACACGATTGCGGCAAGCGTGACTATCAATGACATGACTATGAGCATGAGCGATATCGGGCTGAGTATGAAATGCAGCGAGATGCCCAATGAGCTTATGTACGGTAGGCTTTCCGATACCGCAAGATTACCTGATGTAAATGCGCTTATCGAATACGACATGTATGTGAGTACCAGCAGCACTGCAGCTATTGATATATGCTGCGAGTATCTCCTTCCGAAAATAATATTTGCAGCTATTGCTATTGCAATTGTAATGAGCGATATAAACAATATTTGGATCATATTTTCACACAGCGATGATTATTATTAATAATATTATGCCGGCGGCGAATGCAACCGCATATGTGTTAATCTGCCCGTTTACGGCCCTCCTTAGCTTTTCTGCTATGAATACGGTGCCGTCGCCACCCATTACCATAAACCAGTAAAGTGCGTAATCGAATGAATTTACTAGTCCGCCAAGTTCATAGACTGCACTGGCGATTATAGAATATGCCCAATTCACTGCAATGCTGTTGTATAATAGGGTATGAAGTATCCTATGCGACGACAGGCCTTTCAGGTTCATCTTGACATATGCGTAATAGGTTATAGATAAACCAAGGAGCACCGCTATTGTTTCCACTAATCCCGAAATAAATGAAATATGTAACGGCATATTAGTATTGACGAACGCATTCGAATATGGCAGATTAGGCAGGTATGCATATGCGAACGCGCCCACTGCAACAAGGAATGCAAGCACTGCGATAGCGAACAGCATGGTCTTTGGTATGTTCTGGTATTTTGAGGTCAGCTCTGCGTCAATGCCTTTGGTAAGCGGATCGCGCATGGGTATGAAAAGCCATCTGAATATGTAGATGCTGCTTGCAAATTCCACTACAGTCAACAATATGTATACGTAAATATTGCTGGCTGCCGAGTCTATTGCAACTTTTCCGAAGAATCCGCTCAATGGGAATATGCCTGCAATTGATCCGACCCCAAAGAGCGTAGAAATGAAAAGAAGCCTGTTTTTTGAAGAGCCTTTTATTAGGTATATGTTCTCTGCGTTGTTATTAGCCTTCATTATGGACCCTGCACTCATGAAAAGCAGGGCCTTATAGAACGTCTGCACTATGAAGAAAAGCATTGCTGCCAAAAGAGCGTGAAGCCCCAGGGCGACAAGCATTATTCCCAGGTCTTCCATAGTTGAATATGCAAGTATCTTTTTAATGTGGCGCTCGGCTATCGCATTTGTCGCGCCTATGAATGCCGTGGCTATGCCGAATGCCAGTATGACGTAAAGCAGGTGTGCTTCATAAAAAAGAGGCAGAAGGAGCGCAACGAGAAAAACCCCGGCTTTTACCATTGTCGATGAATGCAGGAATGCAGATACGGGAGTAGGGCCCTCCATCGCATCGGCAAGCCATTCGTGAAAAGGGAATTGCGCTGATTTAGTGAACACTGCCGCCAATATCAGCAGCAGGGGAATCTGTATTGAATTTATATACGGGCTTGCCATTATCGAATAGAAATTGAATGTATGGAAGGAGTTCCATATGATTACCATTGCGGCCAGCATGGCCATATCGCCGATCAGTATGGTCGTTATCGACTTCCGGGCGGCGTAAGGCGCCTTTTCCCTGTGGTACCAGAACCCTATAAGCAGGTAGCTCGTTATGCCCAGCATTTCCCACGCTATGAACATTGCTATGAAGTTGGCGGATATCGCAAAAAGCATCATCGATGCAGCGAATATGCTGATCTCAAAGAAAAATCTTGGGCGTTCGCTAGGCACATCCATGTATCCTATCGAATAAAGCATTATAAGCGGGGCGATGAGCGCAACAAGCATGAGCAGTATGGCGTTGAGGGCGTATATCGCCATTGATATATGCACGGTTAGCCCGCCTATTGCAAACCATGTAATCGAATAGGCTTTGCCAAATGAATATAACACCGCATATGCAGCAAGGGCCAGTGATGCGATGCTGAACGCAAATGCGGTCCATCCGGCGATATGTGAGCGGCCTCGCATGAAAAGGGATATGAATCCGCCAAATAACAGCGGGGCGATTACAAATAATGGTAACATGCTTATCAATCCTTCAATTCCGAAAGCTTGGCTATATCCAGGCTGAATTCACTCTTAGCCATATACCTATAGAACGATATGAGCATTATCACTTCAGATGCAGCAAGGGCCCATATGGCGAACAGAAGCGGGATTATGGCACTGCCAGAATAATATGTGAAGAAGGTAATTGCTACAAGCGATGCGCCTACAAGTATGATCTCTATCGACATGAGCATTATGACAAGGTGCCTGCTTGACGCTATGCCGGCTATGCCTATCGACAGGAGGGCAATGCCAAAGGTTATGAAGTATTCCATCATGGTCTTCCAATCCTCTTGAACAGTATTATTGAGCCGAATGCTGCTGCGAAAAGCATTATGGCAAGTATGTAAAACAGCGGCAGATATGCAGATATGGAATTCGATATGCCGCTGCCCGTAACGGTGCCCGGTGATCCCTGGGAAAATTGCAACGCATGCATAGGATATGCGATTGCGGCAAATAATATGATTGATACGGCTGCAAGTTTTGCTGCATTCGTGTGCGGAAACTTCGAATAGCTCGTAGATGCGACGCCGATCACGAAATATGTTGTAATGCCCCCTATAAGTATGAAAAGCTGTATTATTGCCATTAGGGGCTGGCCCAATATCAGGAACATTAGCGAGTTTAACAGGAATATGGCTGCCAGCATTATGCCGATATGCAGAAGGTCCTTCAGCGCGAATATCGCAGCTATCGAAATCAATTCCAATGCAGCTATCGCCAGAAACTCAACGAGCATAATTGCACCACATCATCCTAGGTCTTCAGGCCTCTTTATATACTCCCTTCTGTCGAACGCTTCGAAGCCGTAATCCTTTGTCAATATAAGGCATTTCGGAGGGCATACCTCTTCGCATAAAGCGCAGAAAAGACACCTCTCCAGATTGACTAGCGGCATCTTCTTCGTGCCTTTCTCTGTTTCAATGTCAACCATGTCTATGGTCTGGTTTGGGCATATCCTTGCGCATGCGGCGCAGCTTATGCATGTCTTTATGTCAAGCTTGTGTATGCCCCTGTAATTGTCCGTGAGCTCTTCCCTCTGCTCTGGAAATTCGAGCGTGGCAGGCTTTTGC
Source organism: Microcaldota archaeon (assembly GCA_021812185.1). Classification (GTDB taxonomy): domain Archaea; phylum Micrarchaeota; class Micrarchaeia; order Micrarchaeales; family CABMGC01; genus JAKAON01. The sequence continues at coordinate 6,300 of JAKAON010000024.1, read as the reverse complement.
AGGAGGCCCTTCCCTACCTTCATTATGCTTTTCCCTATCATTTATACACCAACCACGATAAATATTATATATGCAAGGAATAAATTGATTACAGAAAGAGGCAGCAGGTAGGTCCACCCTATCTTAAGCAGCCTATCTATCCTCATCCTCACAGTAGTCGCCCTTATTATGACTATGAATATGGTAAGTATTACCACCTTGATCATAAGCCATATGAATGGAGGCAATACTGGGCCATTCCATCCACCCAGAAACAACAGGGATATCAGCAGCGTGCCCACAAACATCCTTGTATAATCTAAGAAGAGCGCAAGCCCATAGTATGGGGCGCTTACATCTGTCAGCCATCCGGATATCAATTCGTTGTCGGCTTCGCGGAGGTCGAATGGAGGCCTCTCCAGCTCAGCAAGCATCACTATGAAGAATATTGCAAATCCTATCGGCATCATCAATGCAAACCATATGTGGGATTGTGAGCCTACTATGGCTGAAAGGCTAAAGCTATGCGAGGCGAGCGCAACGGCAGCTAGGACTATCATCAAAGGCACCTCATAGCTTATCAGCATGACTACCGACCTCTGGGCGCTTATAGAGCCAAACTTATTGCCGCTTGTCCACCCTGCAAGAAAAAGCAGAAGCGGCATGAACGAGAGTATCAGGAATACGACTATAAGCCCGAATGTAGTATTGATTCCTACAAATGATGCGTTCAGAGGTATGAACGCCAGCGCCAATACAAATAGGGCGTATACCACTGGAAGAACCATTGCAAACAGAGGCATGTCTGCTTCATCCGGAACGATGTTCTCTTTTGAAAGCAGCTTGACTACGTCGGCCATATTTTGAAGTATTCCGTATTTGCCAACGTATGTGGGCCCATGCCTTGATTGCATCCTTGCCATTATCTTTCGCTCGGCCCAGCCAAACAAGTATACAAAAAGCGTAACCAGCATGAAGAGCAGTATTGCAAATACTGCCAATGCAATTATAATGGATAGCCCGAATGCGAGGGAATGGGGAAGCACTTTGGATAGATATGCGTCGACGATGCCGAAATACTGGCTTATTGAAGGTGAATCTATCTGAAACATCCAACCACATCCTTATCTCAGGTATGTTTATAACTTATTTTATTTATATTCATATAGTAAATGTAAAAAGGTGCTGCAATAATAAGCGAAACTGCAAAAGCGATATTAGAGGATGGAAGCATACGCATTAAGGTAAAGCGCGCAGGAATGCTGCAGTATGTGGTTTTCAAAGTGAAGCGCATGCCCATAGGAAGCAGTACATTTGCAGAGCTCTTTTTAGATAGGATAATTGACATGAGCGAACTGCAAAGGCTGGCGAACCAGCTCAAGCTTCCAGTAGAAGCAGAAAACGGAAGGGCTTTCCCTGAAGGCATGGGCGCAAAGGATTTCATCGGGTTTTGAGGGCCTTTTATCAGATACCGTCATCCGAAGAATGCATTTGTTGCATTGAATGTGCCATTGACTGACCTTGCCACGTTTTCGTATGTGTAATTCATATGCATCTCGTATGCGGTGGTGATGCTTGCAATTGGCACGGGTATGTTGTGGCATGCGACCGTATCATTGGCGCTTGCGCCGCTGGCTATCGTCTGATTTATGGTCTGGTTGACTTCTTCTCCAGATATGAAGCACGATAGGGTGTTTATGTGGATCGCATGTGGCAGCCTGTTGAGTATCTGCATAGATGCATAGTCATCTGATGTATTGAACGCCAGCGCCTTGCACCCCATTGAAGAATTGCTTATGCTGCACGAATTCTTGAACGCCGGTTGCCATATTGCGCTGCGCTGGCTTAGGTTCAGCGCCTGTATCAGCTTGGCGGAATTGTAATGTGCATTCAATGCATTTGAAGAGTTGACAAACGAATATAATATTGCAGTATAGTTGGTGCCGATCTCCTCCGATTTTATGAATGAGTAATTGGCAAGCGATGACGCCGCCCCGTTTATTGGCGCCAGGTATATTGAGCATACGCTTGTGCCGGTTTTGTTGCTATTATATATTAGGCCTAAGCAGCTACGCGTAGAATTGTAAATGCCGGATACGTTCAATGGATGTGCGTTCTTTTGCAGGTATGCTGCAAATGTCCCAAAACTGTTTTGGAACATATTCATGTAATATGTGCGGTTCGATGAAATTCCAAATGCCTGGCCTATTTGGGTGGAATTAGTATATGTGAAATTGGCAAGATGCGCACCAAATGTGTGATTTGACTTAGATGCCGCAATTATGGCATTGGCCTCTGATGGCTGATAAGTTTTTGATATCACATTCATGCATGTTGCATTGCCTAATTCGTTGTAGTACGCCATCACCTTTGTCCAGCCCCCGTATGTAAGCGTGCATATGCTCGTATCGTTGTTTGCCTTGGCAAACGTAGCGGTGTTGCCGCCGGCCGTGAAATTGTATACAGGTATATTGAAGGTAGAAAGAAGAAGGGCTATCTTTTCGCTCGTCAATGCCCCTTGTATCCACGCTCCGTAAGCTATGCTCCCGTTGCGATACTTGGCATATACGCCGTTTTCTACATTTATCAGCGGCAAAATATCCGTGAATACCTTTGATATTATGCCTTGCGATGGGCCGAATAGCATCTTGAAGTTGCTAATATTATAGGAATCGTATGCAAGCGATGAAAATGCAGCGCCTTTAGGGAAGAGTGAAAACTCGGTAGTATTTATTATGCCGTTGTTTGGTATGAATGTATATAAATCAGGCGTCTGTGGGGCTTCAACCTTAATGTTAACATCGCTTGAAGCATCCGGCCTGTTTGCTATATTTAGGACATTGGCAGGATCAAGAACTGCAGAAAACTGGTACGTGCCGTTTGCATTGTATGTATAGTTTTCATTTACCGATACGTTTGAATTTGCAGGTATCGATACCTTATAGAACGCAAGCTCGGTGCCGTTTAAGTAAAATCCCAAAGGTATGGCCTTGGCGTAAAAATTGCCTTTATTATATACAGTTATAAGAAAGTGTGACGTCTGATATGGGTATAGGGCATTGGATGCGCCATAATTCAGGGCGGCTATATGCACCGCCACATTATATGAAGAGGGAGACTTTAACATTAGCGCAGATATGAAGACTATTAATGCGATCGCTATCGCAAGTATACCATAAAATACAACATTCTTAGACACCATTGCATTACCTTTTGCTCAATTCTTTTATTACAGTCGATACCTTGCCTTTTATCGGGTATATCCCTGATTCGAAGTAGTTCTCCACCCACGCATCGATGTCATACCTGTCATATCCGTCAGGAATTATGAAGCGGTACTTGCCCTTTGAATGTGCAAGAACACCTGCATTTGCAAGCTGCAGGAGATGGTACCTCAATGTCTTTTCATTTATTGGGGCCCATGCCTCGCCTATGTACTTCGACAATTCCTCTACAGTGGGATCCTCGTTTTTCGTGAATTGGAAGTATAACATCGAATCTAATACGGATATTGCGCTGAGCCTTGATTCGCCAGGATTTATTACCCCTAGGCTGAGTGCAAGCCACCTGACCATTGAGCGCCTAGTCTCCACGACCTCTTTTGTGAGCCTTAGCTCCCTTAGCGTTATCTCCCGCTCTATAAGCTTTGCTTCATTAACTTCCATATCTGCACACGGTTGAGGGTTTACAAGATGTATTTAGAAATTAAAGTTTATAAATTACTATCTGCGTATAATTAAGAGTGAATTACATGTCCGATTTAAGCGTTAGCGCAAAGTTCGTGCCGGAAAAGCTCAAGGCATATGCAAAGAATGAGGCCATAATGATCATACGCCTAGGCAATGCAAACAAGACTAACCATTATTGGTGCGAATGCGACGTTAATGTAAAGTCCCCTCTTTCATTGGCGCACGATAAGGAGTTAGATACAGGAAGGACAAGAATGGGCATCGTTCATCCGGAAAGCGCCATAGAGAAGCAGATTAAGATATATACAAGGCCTAATAATTTTCCAGATGGGTATGCGGTAAAAATAACCGCGTATGTGTATGACCAGGATGGGGCCATTTCCGAGAGGATTGAGTTGCAGGCAACGATAGAATGCGAAAATGAGCCAAAATGACTTTCAGGTTCAATGCGCTATGCTGAAATCATCAAATGCCCCGTAATCGCTGCCTTTGACATTGGATCTTTCTATTTTGTAGACCTGAGGGCCGTTTTCCGTGCTTATGTCTATCGCTTTTATCAATTTGAGTATCTGTTCTTTCGTACCCTCCGCCAATATCAATACGCTGCCATCCGGCATATTCCTTACATTTCCCTTAATCCCCAGGGACACCGCGTTCTTCATGACTAGATACCTGTAACCAACACCTTGTACAAACCCATGCACTACAAGCATCGCTTTCATTATTCCGCCCTGATTATTTGCCAAAGCCTGCAGTGGAATTCGCTTTGCTTCTAGCATTGCGCCCAATGCCGTACTTTTTGCGCATGAAGTCCTGCCCGCCCCTGTTGCCGGACTTTTTGAAGTCCGCGCCTGTTTCCATCTCTTCGTAGTCGAAGATGGCCCACACATCGTTGTCCAGCGTTTTGCCGAAGAAATCCGGCAGTATAATTGACCGCGGTTTGCGGAGCATGGTCGCAGTCGCTATGTTGGGTATTGATTTCCTTAGCTCTGATAATATGGCATTAAGTGTCTTCCCGGTATCTGCAATGTCATCCGCAACGAGTATATGCTTGTCGTTAGGCCACGACTCGGGCAATGTTTCCATCCCTTCTAGATGTACCGTGCTTGCCATTGCATTCGTTTTTGGATAGTGTCTTGCCCTTATTCCATATAGCCGGCTTACGCCAAGATAATCGCTCAGCAAACGCCCGAACACCATGCCTCCGCGCTCAACGTATATTATGGCTTCTGGAGTGCCATATTTTCTTGAAAATGCCAATGCAATTGCCTTGCTCAGGCTTTGCATCTCTTCGAAGCTTATCCTTGCATACCTCGTTTTTTTCATCTTTGTCACCTAAAATTTTCTTTTATGAATTTCATGCCTGCATGGTTATTGTCATGCTGGAAACTTCTGTATGCCTCCTCCTTTTCATAATCAAATATTATCCAACTGTCTTTACTTGTATAGGTGCCGCAGAAATCGGGCTTGAAAGATGAGCCTTCCTTGCATAGCAGCGCAACAGTCACTAACTTTCTAGAGATGGGCAATATCTTGCTTGATACCGCAGCCATCGTCTTCCCGGTATCTATTATATCGTCCACCAGCAATATGTATCCGTTGTTTTCCTGAACTCCGTTTAGGCTGCCGACATAGACGCCTTTTGAGGGAAGACTATATTCGTTGTAGTAGCTGGCCTTGATCCCAAACACTTTGCTGACACCCAAATAGTCGCTCAGCAAACGCCCGAACACCATGCCACCCCTTTGCACGTAGACTATCGCACTTGGGGCACCGTGCTTGGATTTTATGGCGGACGCTATGCTCTTTGCATGCATTCGCATTGCACCAAAGTCCATGCGTTTGTATTTTGTCTTCATGCTGCTAAAACTGAAAAAATCGTTCAAATCGGATGCGGTAAGCAATATGTTGTTCAGCATGCCTATCCTTCTGAGCTCTTTTGAAAGTTTTACTGATTGAGGAGCAACGAGCGATGCCTTGGATAGCAATGCATCATCTTCAAATAGGTTTACGGTGCTGCCGTCATATATTATGCTGCCTGCATTCATGACTATCGAGCGTTTGCAGTATTCTGCTACAAGGCGCATATCGTGCGTTATTACAAATATTGTCTTTCCGGCATCGTTCATGATTTTGAGGAGTTCCATTATCTCCTTTGCCATAGCGTAGTCTTGGCCAGTAGTCGGTTCGTCGACTATCAGTATTTCAGGTTCCATTGCAAGCACGCTTGCAACTGCAAGCCTGCGCTTTTGCCCCTTGCCCAGGAAAAGAGGATCTTCAGAGGCTTTGCTCTCGAGCCCGACGTTTTTCAGCGCCTTCTTTACCCCCATATTTATTTCTTCTTTTGGCAGGCCCATGTTCTTCAGGCCATATGCCACCTCCGAATATACGCTCCTGTTGAATATCTGATGGTCGGGATTCTGGAATATATAGCCCACTTTGAATGGCATCAGGGCCCTGTTCTTAGCGGCATGAAGATCCATGCCCATTACGTTTACATTGCCTTTGAACGAGCTCTCTATGCCGCTTAGCACTTTGGACAGCGTGCTTTTGCCAGAACCATTCTGGCCCACCAGAGCTACGAATTCGCCTTTCGCTATCTTGAATGATATGGAATCAAGGGCGTGCGTTC
>JAKAON010000023.1 GCA_021812185.1 Microcaldota archaeon | reverse complement strand
TAGGAGCTGCATTTGGAGAAGTAACAAGGCTGCTAAGGGCGTCTTTATACCATGAAAATGATGGTGCCATATATACTCCGGCCATCACTGAACCTATGCCGATAAATGGGGCTGACACGCCTGCCCATCCGGATATGCTGTGACGTATATATTCCCTATCGTCTTCATTTTTCGAGAGGATTTTACGTATGTATTCATTAAATCTCGATGGTTTTGCATTTCGATCGTCTTTGGCCTTGAATTCTGAGATATCTTTTTGCAGAGATTTTAGTTCCGCTTTTACATCTAATCTTGATCCGTGACGCAGCAATGAAATGAAGGATGAGAACGTTTTTTTGGTCTGCGGTGTATTAATTGCATTAGGCACGCTTTGTTTCTGTTGCTCCTGTTCCGTCTTCTTTGATATACCGCACTTAGATGAAATCCTTATCGGACCCAACCTTCCACCAAAGAGGGTGCGACATTAAGCTATATATAGATTGTCTATCAGGCACGATAAAAAGAAGATAATATATACCGATTATACTGAAGATTTACTAAATTGTTTATTATAGCAAAAATAGTGATTTGGACAACGCATCAGAAGATGTGCTTGTCGTCGAGTATCGCTTTTGCTGCATTGAATCCAGGAAGACCCGATACGCCTCCGCCGGGATGCGTTCCTGATCCGCACAAATAGAGATTCTTTATTGGAGTCTTATATTTGAACCTTGAGAAGAAGAGCTGATTTGGTATCATGTCCCCATGGAATATGTTGCCTCCGGTAAGTCCAAAGCGCGATTCGAGGTCTATTGGCGAAAGCCCCTGTACTTTTACTAATATGTCATCTATGTTTGGAGCATATTTCCTAATTGTAGAGATAGCGGTCTTTACGAATTTCTGCCGTTCCTTGTTCCAGTCTGTTCCCTTGAGCTTGTAGGGAGCGTATTGCACAAAGCACCCAGCCACATACATTCCCTTTGGGGCAAGAGTCTTGTCCATGGAGCTTGGCATCGATATTTCCACGACTGGATTCCTCGATGGCATGCCGTATTTCGCGTCGTCAAACGCCCTTTCCATGTAATCGAAATCCTCACATATGTATATTGTTCCGGTATGCTGCGGTCCTGGAACATCTGTTTTATTAGGATAGCACTCGAAATTTGGGAGGCCGTCCAAGAGCATGTTTATCTTGAAAGACGACGCCCTAGTCTGATAATTTTTGATCTTGGTGCGTAGGACATCATCCAGATGCTCTTCTCCGACGAAATTTAGGAATGTTCTCTTTGGATCGGCATTTGATATTATTATTTTTGATCTGTATATTTTTTTGTCTGCTGTTTTAACCCCTACAGCAACGCCATTCTCTATTATTATCTTATCTATTGGGGTTTTTGTCATTATCTTTACGTTGTATGCTTCTGCGCTATTAGCAAGGGCTTGAGATACGCCGCCCATGCCGCCTTGCACATACCCCCATATGCCACGGCCCTTTATGTTTCCCATAACATGATGAAGAAGTACGTATGCTGTCCCGGGAGTTTGCGGAGAGGCAAACGTCCCGACAATGCCATCAGTTGCAAACGAGGCCTTGACCTCCTCGGATTCAAACCATTGATCCAGAAAATCCTTTGCGGATAATGACATGATGTTTGTAAAATCTTCTATCTTGTTGAACAGGCCCACGTTCTTAAGTCCGAACTTTGCGACAGAAAAGATATCGTTGATGTCTGGAGGCGACTGCCTTAATATGGGATTTATTGCATCTACAAGGCTTGCGAGATACTTGTCGTACTTGTCGTATGCCTTTGCATCCTTGCGTGAAAATCTTGCAATCTCCTTTTTAGTACGCGGTGCATCGCCATATATGAAAAAATGATTCCCGTTTAACATTGGTGAAAATGATTGCGGTTCCTTTGCAAGAAAGACGAATCCGTGCTTATATAGATCCAAATCTTTTATTATCTGCTTGTCAAAGAGGGAGCACACATATGAAGCAGTTGATGCTTTTACGCCAGGCCAAAGTTCTTCGGTCACAGCTGCGCCGCCTATAACTTCGCGCCTTTCGAATACCACTACTTTGAGCCCCTTCCTTGCAAGATAGTTTGCGCAAACAAGCCCGTTGTGGCCGGCTCCGATTATTATCGCATCGTAATTTGTGTTTTCCGTGTTAAAACCATTTTATGTTTACAATTCCTGTTGTATGCTCCCGCCGGGATTTGAACCCGGGTCGCAGCCGTGAGAGGGCTGCGTCCTTGACCGGACTAGACGACAGGAGCGACGTAGTTCATATTCATGAGTAGTGAACCATTTTATTTGTTTATTCCTAATCATTATTAATCTTGCGTTGATCTTATGCTTCTCTCAGATAAATATGCCCCCAAGACGCTTGACGATGTTGTGGGGAATGCAACTAGCATCCAAAGGCTAAGGCTCTTTGGGCTGGATGCCCAAAAGGGGCTTGTTGGAAGACCATTGATAGTATGCGGGCCTAGCGGAGTGGGAAAGACATGTGCGGTTAACGCACTGGCAAACACGTTCGGGTTCGAGACTCTCGAATTAAACGCAAGCGACTATCGGGATTCTGAAACTCTTAGGAGGACTCTTCTACCTGCAGGCAACACAAACAATCTATTCAAGAAAAAAGTCCTGATAATATTAGATGAGATAGACGAGCTGTCCAACAAATTTGACTCAGGCGCAGAGCGCGTAATAACCGAGATGGCAAAGAAATCTAAGCAGCCAGTCATATTCATAGCAAATGATTTTTGGGACAGGAAGATAACTTTTCTTAGGGAGATTGCTGAAAAATGCGAATTCAAGAAACTTGGCGTAGACGAGATTAGCAGGACGCTTAGGAGAATACTTTCGGCCCAAGGAGAGGAGATGCCAGACGATTTAATAAACGAGATATCCCTAAAGAGCAGCGGAGACCTGAGGGGTGCGATAAACGACCTTGAGCTTATGATGGGAGCAGATCCCCAATTGAGGGAGAACCTAGGTTATAGGAGTAGAAAGGTTGAGATATTCGGAGTGCTGGATAAGATTTTCCAAACCAACAGCTTTGCAACGGCAAGAGCGGCTGCCCAAGATGCTGATGTGGATCTTAGCATGCTGATAAATTGGATAGAAGAGAATGTCCCGAACAGATACGCCACTAAAAAGGGGAGATATGATGCGATGGAGAACCTCTCTTCGGCAAGTAAGTACCTAGAGAGCGCAAGCAGGACAGGGCACTATGACTACTTGAAATACTCTAGCATATTTGCATCGGCAGGGGTCTCGCTTTCAGGAGGGGGGGATTTTAGCATGCTCAAGCAATACTCTTTCCCAGCAAACATACGCTTCCTGAGCCATACCAAAAAGAGCCGCAACGAGATGCGCACCATAATCTCTAAGCTGGTCTACAAGATACATGCAGGTAAGCAGAATGTTTCGAATACATACATAACTATGTTTAAGCTAATGATACAGCGGGCAGGGCAGGAAGAGGGGATGGAGAAGGTTTACGATTTCTTTGAGAGCAAATACTCCCTTGAAAAAGGGGAAGTTGATGCTATAGCTAGCAGCAAGAAGTATTGATTTATTTTCTCAGCGCATTGTTGAGCGAATTGACCATTATGGTGGACGGGGCCTCGTAAAAATCTGCCAGGAAATAATCATTGAATTCACCAAGATTCTGCATTATTTTGCCAGTGACCGGATCTGCAAAGTATATTTGGCCATCCATCTTTACGCGCACAACCATATGGTCGTAATACGAATTCTTGTCCATAAGCAGGCATAGGGATATACCATCGAAACCGTCTTTTTCGAGCATGAGGTAGAGCGTGAGAGCCATCTCCTTGCACACGCCCCTCCTGAGCTTTATGGATTCTTCGAGATATGCAATCCGTTTGATGTCGGCAATTCGTCCCCAATTGGCGCTGTCGTAATGGATCTTATCTTCGTCCTTGAATAGCGATGCGGTGAAAAACTCTAAACGCGGCAATGAGCGTGATTTTGGTATTTCGGCGGATGAGGCCCGTGCGGATACGGTGTCATATAGCTTAGAGAGATGCTCATTCTCCAAGTCCGGAACTATCAAACTTAAATTTGATGCTACAAGTATGTCATTTGCATGCGGCTTTGCCTCTAGTTGCCAAGAAAAAATCCTGCGGCTTATTTTCTCGGTTAGGCGTTCCATCAGGGCGTTGAGCTCGGGATTTGCATATTTTCTTGTATTGTATATGTTTATGCCTCCGTATTTTTCTTCCCTTTCCGTTTCCGGGACGCTCTCCATGAATTTGTTAAGAGCCCTTTCACTTATCCTTTGGACTGCTGCGGCTCTCCTTTTGTATTCCGCTATAATTAAAGAGCAGTCTGTTTGCGCATTGTATCTCTCTCCCTTGATTTTATGGCTTACGACAATAAATGCAGCCCCGTAATAGCGTGCCTTCTCGCTGTTATTTGCATCGGTGCACCTAGATTCAGCTTTGCCAGATGAGAATTCCTTGCGGATAGATGCCATCAAAACAACAAGTGAGTAGAGGTAGCCGAACCTTATTTAAATGCATTTCTGAGAATTCGTATATTTCAATTTTGCAATGGATGTGCGCGGGCTTGGCTCACTTCCTGTTCCTTAAGGAATTAAAGAGCATGTTCATCTTTGCTATGAATTCGGGCTCGGATAGGCGCATGTTCTCGAGCAATTTGTTGCGTATGTACTGCAGTTCATTTGGCTTCCAACCAACTGGAGTCGAATTCGTGAGGTTCGTAAGTATGCAATCGTACTTTGCCTGGCTCTCGGTGCTTACCATCTGAAATAGCTTGATGAATGAGACTGTGCTGCTTGCCGATGGATCTTTTAGCACCATTTGCCTCAGTGCGTTGCTCGCGCCTATCAGCCTGGTGCTTTCCACCTTTGAATCGTACATTTCACGGAACGATTCTGCGATTGAAGCGATATCGAGATTCGCCATTGATTTTGCAGCTTTTGATATTGCAAGGAGGGTGTCTGATACCGAAGTCAATGTCGCACTATCCATATCCCTTATCCTGTTTATGCTGCTTGCATATGTAGATGCCCTTTGGGCCTGTCCGCATTGTATTAGTTGGTCCGCGCCATTTACCATCCTGTTGAAGTATGCATCTGGCATACCACTTGCGGAATCTATGCTGTCCCGAAGTATGCTTGGTATTATGTTGTTTGAGACCAATGAATGCGAAATGATTCTCATGGCTTCCACATACCTAAACTCATTATGGCTAAGCATCTCAATTGAAGTGTTGCACATCCACTGTGTGAAGGACACGCTCTTTGTCGTGGAAGCCACTAGCTTTATGGCATTTGTAGCGGCTTCGACCTTTATGCCTGGCTGAGTGCTTATCGAATTAAGCCTTTCCCTTAAGTATTCCATTTGCTCGGCGTCTATGTTTAGGCGTACAACAGCAAGCGTTTCGCGAATTAGCTCAGTGTTTGGAACAAAGTATGCACCTTTAAGCGCTTTGGGGTCGCCGCCGCTTTGGTGTGCAAGTCCCTTGTAGCCTTTTAAATTCCTGAAATATTTCAGCAGGTGGGACTTTGGGGGCTTTGAAGTTTCGAGTTCAGCAAATATTGCTATCGTGGCAAAGCCGAGAGCCACTTCCTGCGGATTGAGTCTTGGTATCTTTGATTCTCTTGCCTGGTCGTTTACTTTGTCTACAACATACCCACGCAGCGAGAACATGAAATCAACGATCCGCTTTAACTGTTTGCCGTCATGCATGACATTCGATGCGCTTGCAAGAGCTTTGGCAATGTGCATAATCTTGTTATTTGCCCCGTCTATTTCGCAGTTAGACACCAACTCCTTTAGCACGTATGAGGGCAGAGTGCTGCTTTTCGTGCTGGTCCCTATATCTGCCATCAAATAGGCGAGGAGGCTCGTTTGCTCATGGTCGGATGCGAATAGCTCCTTATCTATCTTTACAATGAGGCTTGTGGTATTTATGAGCTCATCGGCATTCATCCCCAGATGGCATAGTTTCTCTAGGCTTGACATTATGTTTACTGCGGATTTTGGGTCGTCGTTGAATATGGACGAGATGATCGATGAACACGTAGAGCCTATTGAAGAATCCCTAAGCACTCCAGATATTGAATTTACGTGAACTGACTCCTTCGATTTATAGACGGCCCTCTCGCTGTCGTCCCTATTTGGGTCTGATTGCTTCTCCATAGATACTAATGCTTGAATAATCAGTTATAAATTAATTGAGTACTATTGATACTTGGTGTTTATCTGGGAATCTTCAAAACGTACGACATAAGGGGAGTGTATCCTGAAGAGCTTGATTCTAATACTGCTTTGCGCATAGGAAGGGCTATTGGCAGCATATCTAAGGGCAAGAGCATATTTTTGAACATTGATACGCGCAAGGGCAGCAAGGCCATAAAGAAGGATTTTGCGCAAGGGCTTGTGCAATCTGGCGCTAGGGTTTACGACCTTGGTATGGGACCTATAATGGTTAGCGCAGTTGCATCATACCAAAACAGCGCTTATGGGGTGTGCCTCACAGCATCGCACAACCCTGCAAAATATACTGGGATAATAACAGTGCGCAGCGGCGTGACTCTTGAGCCCGAAGAGATAAAGAAGGAGTTTGACAGCGGGAAATTTCCAAATAGGAAGGGGAGAATTAGCAATTATGATTATTCAAAGAGGTACATAGATTTCATAACCAAGAACATAGAAAACATCGGGCTTAGGGCAGGTATTGATAGCATGGGCGGGGCGACCACATTCATGGCAAAGGACGTCGCAGAGAGGATAGGCGTTAGGCCATTTGTCCTTCATGCAGGCACGTCAGAGACTTTCTTTGGAAAGCATCCCGAACCTAAAGAGGAAAATGGGAGGGAGATATCAAAACTAGTAATAAATAAAGGCCTTGATTTTGGTGCCCAGTTCGATGCGGATGGGGATAGAGTCGCATTTTATGATGAGAAGGGTAAGTTCATTGAGCCAGTTATATCTGGACTGATATTGATGAAATTCAATGGACTTAAGAGAGTGCTTGCAAATGTATCGTGCTCTAGGGTCATTGAGAAGTATGCAAAGGTGAAGTATTCCAAGGTCGGGCATAGGTTCATGGAAAGGGATTTGGTAAAGGGCAAATATGACATGGGCATAGAATCTTCATCCCATTTCTATTTCGGAAAATACCATCCTTTCTCAGACGGTCTTCTCTCCATGGCGTTGTTCTCGAAAGCAGTGCTAGAAAGCGGCGAGAAAGTAAGTGAGATGGTGGACGAATTTCCAAAACTGCACTATGTTTCACAGTCACTCCACTTCAAGAACGATGAGGAGAGATCAGCTGCCATGAAGAAAATCGCTGCAAGAATGGAGAAATTTGAAAGCGTTGATAGGCTTGACGGCTACAAAGCGACGTTTGAAGACGGATTCATGCTATTTAGGGAGTCAGGTACCGAACCAGTGATAAGGGTCGCATACGAAGGGGACGATGAGAAGGCACTAAAGAGGATAGCAAACCTTGTCAAGAAGACTTCAAAATGAATATTTAGTTCCTTCGTGAGAGGCGGAATTGCTCCTTATTGTAGTTCAGGGCGCAATTGCGGTAGTCTTCTGCAAGTATTTGTGCTGATTCCCTTTCAGTAGGATCGGCATACCTGTTTTTAGATAGGGCGAAATAGAGCTTTGATATTTTCATTGCAGTAATCTCTGTTTTGGCGTATATCGCAATCAAGTACCCTGTCTCTATCCTTTTATCTTTCTCGGGTGTGCCATCTCTTTTTATGTGCATTAGTTTTAGGCTTTGGGCAGATCCTATTTGCTTAAGTGCATCGAAGCTTCTTTTTGTTTCGTCTATCGTTGCCTTTATGCCGCGGTATTCCTCTCGAATTTCGTTGAATTTCTCGCGAGCCCTTTTTTCATTCAGGATTATAGGTGTTTTTGATGGCATAAATATCAAGTTATTCTTTCCCTTAGGCTTTATATACGTTGTCCAGAATTTGTCTACCATTTTCTGTTTTTGTGAGATGAAACAGGTTTTTTGGAGGTTTATTGCAAAAATTGTTTTTATTTGGCCTTGTACCTTCCAGTTAGCACCATAAGGGCAAAAATCATTACCCATATTGATAGCAATGCTGCACCGAGCGCCTCGTTTACTGCAAAGCCTATGCCGTATGAGCGTTCGAGGCTCATGAATTCCATGCCAAAGAGCGCAAGTGAAACTGATACGATTCCCGAAACGATTCCGTAATTTTTTAATGCGTATGGCATTTTTGGAGAATACGCATTTATCCCAACTATTGCCAGCGGGACGACTAAGAAGTAAACTGTAGAGAAGAATAGGTGTATAGGATACGTCTCGTTGAATATACCAAGTAGTTCAAGAGATATTGCACCGATGGCCCCAAGTGCGCAGTACAGCCTGACTTTGGGCAGAAGATAGAACATGGATATGAAGAATATCGCAAGGAGCATTCCCGATATTACCATTCCGATATTGAAAGGGGACATTATTGCGCTCGCTCCCAAGTCGCTAAGCGCATTGCTTGCGAAGGAGAAATTCATGTTTGATGATATCGCATATGTTATAGCTATGACTGCGACGATAGGAGATAGCATTCCAGAGATAGCCCCAAGCACTCTTACCCTCAATTGAAATGAATCGTCTTGCATAGCTTAGAATTGCCTGACAAATTATAAAAATAAGCGGCGGTTTGCACCGCCACAGTTTTTGGGTAAAACTGCAGGCAGAAAACTGCCTGCAGGAACTATTGTGCATGTTCAAATATTTAAATCTTTCTACTTAACTATATGAAATGATATTAAAGTATAAATAGTTTACTAGAGTAAATATGATTACAGCAATGCGAAGACCAAACGCTATAAAAATTTGGTATGGCTCTTTGCCATGCGGTTGCACTGCTCGGTTTTTGGGTGAGATAAAATGGATGGGTTAGAACGAAGTAGGAATAGTGGACGGAAGAATGAAAGAATACGGAAGAGATTGGTGAATGCGTTGGTCGACAAGATAGCTGAGACTTGCAAGAACGACCAGCCGGAGGCACTCGCTGTCGAGATGGCAGAGCTTGACAGGATCCTCGTTGAAGCAAATGCCATATGCAACGAGCTTAGCGGCATGGGCGGAGAGGAATCGCGGGAGTTTTTGGTGCGTATAACACCAGGCCACGTTAAGGTTGTAGACAGCAGAAGGGGTGCACTCAGCGCACCTCACAACCATCCATTTTATCTCTAAAATGACTGCGGAGATCAAGAAGTATTATTGCGGAGCCTTGTAGGGAATGCTTAAATACCATGTTCAGGCTCAACTTATTTTATATTAATCTTGATATTAGCGCAAAATTACCCGAATTCGTATATGTGTGATAGACGAATTCGAAGTTAAACATATATTCTGCGCAAGAGCAAGGTTATCGTTGATTGGATGGAGCAAACCGTAAGAGAGGAGGCAAATGTATCCCAAAGTGAGAAGGTCCTAGGATTCCTCAGGGAGGTTAGGTCCGAACTCAATGATTTTAGGGGCGAGCGCTTTATTTGCCAATATCTTACAGATAAGGGAGTGACAAAGGAGTTTGCATGGGACATTGTTGCATATCTCCATAGGACATGGGATCAGCAAAACTGGAACATTGACAAGGATTCATGCTATCGCATACTTGAGGGGACTGCATTGTACCTTGAGAAGTTCTCGGATGAGAAGGATAAGCTCATGCTTGATGTTATAAGAAAATCCCTTGAAAAGCTTGTTGATGACGAAAGAATGATCCATGCGAATGCATTAGGTGCACCGCAGCTTAAGCCACAACCTGCGCCTCAGCAAAGGCCACAGCCTAAAGTCGCAGTTGCAGTCAGCACTGAGGAGGGAGACTTGTCTGAGGTTGACGAAGAACTAAGAAGGCTTGCGGCAGACGGAAGAAGAATATAGGTTTTCTTTTACGTTTTATCGCATACCTATTTCCCAAGCATTTACATTTCTGATTCTTGAGATTCATACTTGAAATACATCTTCATGCCTACTAGCGTAATTGCCCTGAAGATGGGAACTGCCATGTTGTTGGGCACGTCGATTGCAGCTATAACAAACGTATCGGAATCGGCATAGCTGTTTGTCACTAAGAATTCTATGTTTTTCATTTCTGATTCGTTTTTCAATTTATCCCATAGCATCTTTTTGGCATCATCAGCTATTGATTTGGTCCCATATCGTTTTGGCACGCTTATCTGAAAATAGTATGATTCACAATCTTGCGATGTGGATATTGTGAACGACCTTGCGGTGTTGTCCTTGAATTTGCGCGGCACCTTGAGTATGTTCTCATTTATGAACTGCTCGTCGCTTGGTGCATTCCTTATTTTTTCCGAAAATTCGAAGTTGCTCTGGCCAACGCCAGATGGGTACACGGCAATTATGGTCCCGGGAGATATTTGGTATTGAGCACGGCTAAATATGCTTGATGATATGTGAAATGAGATTGTGGCATTAGCGGATTCTACTACGAGCTTGTCCTCATTTGGCGTGTACCTTGCAACGGCAACTAGCGCCTCTATAGGAGTATTGGGATTCCTTGCGGCAGACACCCTTTCGGAGATGTTGCTTGATTTTATAAGGATATCTTGAAGCCTTAGTTGCTCTTCGCTGTATTTTTCTGCCATATTATCAAATTGGTTTGTATTGATATGCGCGCATGAG
>JAKAON010000022.1 GCA_021812185.1 Microcaldota archaeon | reverse complement strand
CTTCTGCATTTTGTTGTGTGTGTGTGTGTGTTAGCCGCATTGTCTCGATAGATATGTTGTGTTATGATTTTTATATCCATACGATTGGGACTATTCAATGCTATTTTAATTCTTTATACGAATTATTCTATTATATGGCCATAAGCATAACAGAACTTAAGGGCAAGATGCCAAATGAAGTTATCGAGTCGCTTGCTGAACGCGGGATAAAGAAGCTCAATGAGCCGCAGGAGATGGCAATAAACTCAAAATTGCTCAGCGGCAAGAATATAGTGGTCGCATCTCCTACCGCAAGCGGTAAGACGCTAATAGCCGAGCTTGCAATGCTTAAAACAGTGCTTGGAGAACGGAAGAAGGCGATATACATAGCTCCAATGCGTGCCCTTGCAAGCGAGAAGTATGAAGAATTCAAAGCTGCATACCCATACCTAAAAGTCGCATTATCCATAGGGGATCTGGACTCACTTGATCCCTGGCTTTCGAGTTACGATATAATATTTGCATCAACAGAGAAATTCGACAGCCTCATGCGCCACGGTATAGACTGGCTATATCATGTAGGGTGCATAGTCCTAGATGAAGTGCACATGCTCGATGACCTCAGCAGAGGCCCCACGCTTGAAATTCTAATAACTAAGCTCAGGAGATACTGCAAGGACGTTCAGATAGTGGCGCTAAGCGCAACAATAGGGAACGCAAATGAAATTGCTCAGTGGCTAGATGCAAATCTGGTTACTAGCGACTACAGGCCAATAAAACTTGAGAAAGGAATTGTCCTAAACCAAAAAGTCTACTACAAAGAAGGCGAGGAGAATTTAGAAGGCGAAAGCCTTATACCTGAGATCAGGGTGATGGAGGATGTCCTAAGCAAGAAAAAGCAATTGATAGTCTTCTACTCCACAAAGAGGAATGCCGAGGCAGGCGCGGAGAAGCTAAAGAAGGTAGCGTTAAGGATGATAGATGCAAAGACAAAAGAAGGGCTCGCATCGCTTGCAGATCGTGTGCTAGGCGTGCTAGGCAAACCCACCGCGCAGTGCGAGAAGCTCTCGGATTGCGTAAGGCACGGTGTGGCGTTTCATCATGGCGGGCTTGTGAACGAGCAAAGGAAGATGATAGAAGACGCATTCAAGAACAATCTGATAAAGGTGATATGCTCAACAACCACCCTCGCGTATGGGATAAACATGCCAGCGCACACTGTACTTGTCCGTGACACTACAAGATATTCGGGAGTGAGCGGCGCGCAGAAACTCGGTGTCAATGAAGTAACACAGCTCTTTGGCAGGGCAGGAAGACCAAAATACGATACACAAGGCAGGGCGCTTCTCCTTGCAAAATATAGAGAGGAGATAATGGAGCTCTACGGAACTTATATGAGCGGCGCTCTTGACCCTATAAACTCGAAACTCGGAGTGCTTCCCATTCTCAGGAGCCATCTCCTCGGGTTCATATCTACAAATTTTCTAAATAACAGGGAAGCAATGTCGAACTTCTTTAGCGAGACATTCTACGGGTATCAGTATGACAACATGCGCGAGATAAACAACAACATCGACAAAATACTTCTAGAGCTTGCAGGATGGGGATTTATAGAGAAAATCGGAAGCCAGTACAGCGCCACCAAGGTAGGGAAGAGGGTAAGCGAGCTTTACATCGATCCTCTTACTGCAAGATTCATAATAGAATGCCTATTCAAGGAGAGGGACGAAATAGGCAATCTCTTCATGATCTCAAATACTCTTGAGATGAGGCCGTATGTGAAAGTTACGCAAGAGGCTGAGGAGAGATTCCAATTCTATAAAAACATGGTTTCAGATGAATCTGTAGAGCGCAGCATGGGAGATTATGAATTCGGATACTATGACCCATTAAAACCATTCAGCACTGCTCTCATGCTAAATGACTGGATAAGCGAGATGCCAGAGCCAATGCTCGTGAAGAAATACGGAACAACCCCTGGCGCACTGTTTTCGAAAGTAACTAATGCAGATTGGCTCTTGTACTCTGCAATGGAGATAGCAAGCCTAATGAAGGTAAGGCATGCGAAGATACTCGAAGTAAGGGTGAGGATGAGGTATGGAATCAAGAAAGAGCTTCTTGACCTGATAAGACTTAGGGGCGTAGGAAGAGTGAGGGCAAGGATCATGTTCGATAACGGGATAAAGACCGTGTCCGGCATTCGAGAGGATGAATCGCAAGAAAAGCTGAAAAAACTGCTGGGGAAGGAACTTGCAAAGAGCATAATCGAACAACTTCCCGAGATGAACTGACCAAATTTGGGATCTCTAGAAATCTTTTGTCAAATATCCGGTGGCATAAGGCCCAAGACACAATGTTCCATATCATAGTTCACGTGCACCGGTAATGCTTGAAATGAGCATTTTTCTATGGCAAGGCACTAATCCCACGATGCTTGTTTTTCGAGGACAAGAAAAGGCTCTGAAATTTTCAATAGACATATTCGTTCAATACCGCATAAAAATTCAAGATTCGTCTACCTTATGTAGATGAAATGATGAATAACAATTATACGTTCTGGATGCCTTATATACTTGTGATAAAATGAGCGTAAAAACAACCGAAACTCCAAAAATTAATTCATTCAAAGAAGTGGCAAGGACGACTGCACTTGCTGCGGGCCTGGGATTGATGATGGCAGGGTGCGCATCGTATTATAAGCCAACCAATCACGAAATCATATCAGTTGCTCGAGATGCGGCGCAGTATGATGCGAATATTAAACCTGGAAATACTGATTTATTCCAGGCGTATAATAAGAGCATTGGATGCGGAGGGGGATATTCATCAATCACGGCAAGCCAAAAGAATGGAGGAACTAAAGTAAAAACCTTCGAGGTAGATGAAGTTTGGTCAAATAGCTCGGTAGCTTGCGGATTTGCGAATGTAGAAGTTGTGTTGGGCAAAGGAGGAGAAGTACTAGGCGTGAAAGTGCTCAAGAAGTACAAGGAGTACTAAAGATTTTTTTCTTTTTTACTGCTTTATTTATCTAGAGAGTTTCTGATAGCTCTCAGCAGCCCCGTTTGTAGTGAGCATTATGAACTTAGCATTCTTACGCAATTCATCTAATGTTCCAGCCCCGCAGTAACTCATGCCCGAGTGCACCCCACCCATTATCTGCGATATGACCTCGCTCACTGCTCCCCTGTACGGCACAGACGACTCTACTCCCTCTGGAACTATCTCAAGTATCTCATTTGGGTCTATATCCATTTTGTCGAGCTGTTTTCTGCTTATGTTGGCGCCAAGGGATGCCATTCCCCTGTAGGCTTTGTACTTTATTCCATCCCTAACTAGGAAATATCCCGGGCTCTCATCGGTTCCTGCAAGCAGGCTTCCTATCATGACTGCATTTGCCCCTCCTGCTAGCGCCTTTGTAACGTCTCCGGAGTTCTTGATTCCACCATCTGCAATTATAGGTATCCCTCTTTTTTGCGCAATCTGCGCGCAATCTACGACAGCGCTAAATTGTGGCATGCCCGATCCTGTGACGAGCCTTGTAGTGCACGCCGCTCCCGGCCCTATGCCTACCTTTATGCAATCTGCACCTGCGTCTATCAAATCCTCCGTAGCCTCCTTGGTTGCTACGTTGCCTGCTATAAGCGGCACATCGTCTATCTCAGATTTGATTCTCTTTATGGCTCTAATCACGCTATCCGAGTGCCCATGCGCCACGTCCAGCACAAGTATGTCTACGCTTGCATCTGCAAGCGCCAAGGCCCTCTCTACAAAGTCGCCCTTAGTCCCAATCGCTCCTCCTACAAGCAGCCTACCTCGTGAGTCTTTTGCAGATGCCGTATTAGTGAACCTCTCAAGGTCCTTTGCCGTTATCAGCCCCTTTATCACTCCATTCTTGTCAACAAGAGGCAATTTCTCAAGCTTGTTCTTGTCAAGCAGCTTTATTGCATCATCTATCCCAATGCCCTCGGCTCCAAGAATCAGGTCGGACTTCTTTGTCATTATTTTTGAAACCCTGTCTTCATCGTCTGTCTTGAACCGTATGTCTCTCCTAGAAATAAGCCCTTCAAGTTTGCCACTGCTGCTTGCAACAAGCAATCCGCTGACTCCAAGTTTCCTCATGTCCTCTTTGGCCTGCCCAAGCGAAGCTTCCTTTGCTATAGTATAAGGTTTTTCTATTATGTATGCCTCAGCACGCTTGACCTTCTCAACTTCGCGCGCCTGCCTATCGATGGCCATGAATCTATGTATTATCCCAAGCCCGCCCTGCCTTGCCATGCTAATTGCCATGGTGGATTCGGTTACGGTATCCATATTTGCCGATATGATCGGAACTTTGAGCTTTAGCTTCTTTGCAATCAGGGTCTCAGTGCTGACGTCCCGCCTGGAATTGATGGATGTTTTCCTTGGGATTAAAAGCACATCCCCGTAGCTAAGGCCAGTTTTAATGCTTTCAATGCTAGTCAAATTAAACATCCTTTATGCGCTAAGCTTCCTGCCAAAATAGGTTTGGCAAAGAAACGTATATAATGTTGCACTTCAAATCATGTGCTTTTTCCGGCCCTCAAAATGCAGCTTTCGAGGGAAAATGCGCATGCAAAACAAGATTTTTAGATGTAATGCCGTATTTTCGACATACGGAAAGCCTTATAAAAACTAATGTATCATTATTATCAACGCTTAAAATAAAAGGCGAGTGATATAAATGGGAGTTTTTGATAAGTTAGGCCAAGCATTCGGAGTGTCAAAAGGCATAGACATAGAAGATTACATGGGATCTGCAGAGATGGAAGACGTAGACATTTTGCATGAGCCTGCAGACATGTATGTAAAGCCTGTTGCAGTAGTCAGCGAGGGGGACGTTAAGCTAATAGAAGACGAACTCTCAAGAAGAAACATAATCCTGCTAAACATAGAAGAAGTCTCAAAGAGACCTAATACAAGGAACAACATAATCTCAAGGCTAAAGCAGTATGTCAGCAAGATAAATGGCGACATAGCCCAAATAGACGAGAACAGAGTTCTATTGACTCCTTCAAAGATAAAGATAATAAAGAGAAAGAAGATGGGAGATAAGGACAGATAGCCCTTAATGCCCCTTTTCCAATCTTTCCTAATCCTTTTTATTTAATTTCTATTTTTCACTATCTCCTAGCTTTGGCTTTTGCTCCAACGGGTTAATCTCTCCTCTCGCCCTTCAATTCCTGTTTGAGGATTGTCCTTATGGGTCTATTGTCATCTGGAAGGTTCGTGGGCTCTTTCCTTACTAGGAGCGAAGGTTCAAAGGTTCCTATGTTGTAGCTCGAAGTTACTGATATGTCATGGAATCCCAAACCGCTAAGTGCGTTCACAATCACCCTAATGGTCATGCCTGTAGATTCGATGTCATCTGCGAGCACGATCTGCCTGTGCGTGTTTTCCTTTAGGAAATTCAAGCTCTGCGAATGCACATAAATAGCGTCTTCTATTTCGCAATACTCATCTCCGTGGCTATTTGTATGTTTGTACGGATTCCTGAAATGGGAATAGCTCATCAACACATATTCAGGGCTCTTTCCCATGCCTTGCAACTGCGCAAACGCTTTCGCGCCGCAAATTATTCCACTTGCCATAATCGGCACGACTATCGCTCCGTTTTTGACATCATTAAATCTAGCTGCATATTCTTCCTTTATGCCCATGGAACTTACATTATCGATAAAGAGCATGCCTCTTAGCGTGTCCATATTGTACCTGTGAAGCTCTTGCGAGTGTCCATCTTGTATGGCGTAGACGAGCATCTCAAATAATCTTTCCGGATATTCGACATCTCCTGCATTGCCCCTGCAGCCCCTTGCGTCAAGCGATCCGTACCAAATTCTCCGCACGTCATTTACTGTATATCCCAATGAATCTGAAACCTCTCTCCACTCGTGCGCACCCATGAACTGTTTTCTGGATGTCAAAATGCTATCGTCACTTGTTGCCTTAAGCGAATGTTCTTGGTATCGTGCTCTTGCCATCTCAAGTCCCATTTTTATCCTGAAAGTTAACGTCTGGCGGCAATATAATCGTGATTGCCAATTCATTTATCAAAAGTTTTACCTATTCTGCGTCTTTCTTGAGTGCCGTTATCAGGGCATGGATCTCTTCGCGCTTGGGCTGAGAGATCCTAATTATCCTCCTAAACACCCTGCTTATCGCCTTCTTGTCCCTGACATTCTTTCCTTGTATTTGCCTATCAAATAATTTGAAGAGCATTTTTGTTTCATCCTCTTCGGCCAAATGCCCGAACTTCCCTTCATACATGCTTGAGAACTTGCCATTAGTGAACAAGTAGAGCAGTATGGCTATGGAATGCGATATGTTAAGTATTGGGTACTGCGGGTTTGAGCCTATGTACGCTATGAAGTCGCATCTCTCAAGCTCCCCAGGGAGAAGGCCTATGTCGTCTCTTCCTATGACTATCCCCACTTTAACGTCCCTCTTGATGCTATTTATCCTCTCAAAAACCTCCTGGGCCAGGTATATATTCCCGAAGTTTGCCTTGCCCTTCCTCCATATGCCTGTAGTCCCCACTACTATATCGCAATCCCGTATGGAATCCCCAAAACTTCTGTATATCTTCGCATCCTCAAGATAAGACCTTGCGTGTTTGGAGAACATTATCGCCCTATGTCCGGTTATATTTGCGCGCGGCTTCACAATATTTAGCCTGTCTATCCCGAAGTTCTTGGCCACTCTTGCTATGCTGCCGAGATTTATCTGATACTTAGGTTCTACAAGTATGAGTTTTATTTGCAGCATTTGATCAAATCCTACCTCATCCTAAAAATGCGAGCACTGCAAGCAGGTTTACGAGCATATGCGCAAACATCGATGGATAGAGGCTCTTTGTCTTTTTGAAGACGTATCCCGCAATGATTGCAAAAATTCCTGCAGCAAGCATATCTACTCCGAAAGTCGAATCGTACGATGCATGGGAGAGGCCGAAGAGAATTGCGCTGACGATTATTCCACTCCAAGCCGCCCAGCTATTCGAATCGAAGTCGCCGTTCGTACCAGAGATCATTGCGCTTATATGCGCTATCCCCTTTATCAAGAATCCCCTGAAGAATATCTCCTCGTTTATGGGTGTTATGAAAGTCGCAAAGATCAAGAACCACAGTGGCGCACCTCCAAGCAGCAACTGGGTGTTTGTGTTTATCGCAACACCCGATGCTTGCGAGATCAAAGTGAGCACTATTTCAAGCAGGAATATCATGATGAATATTACAACTCCGTATGCAAGCATCCTGACCGAGAACTTGTCGCGGCTAAGCCCAAGTGATTCTACTATGCCCTCTAGCGTATTTCCCCTAATGAACATGTAAGACATGGCAATGAACGAGAGGAAGAATGAGAATAGCGCTGTGAGTATGAGTTCGGGGGTCGTAAGTGCCTGGGCCGCAATTTGTGCGCTTGATATTTCTGATGCCTCATAAGCCATGCCCAATACAAGAAGTATTGTTATTGCATAGCAAGAAAAAGCAGCGAGCTTGCCATTTGGAGGCGTGCTCCTTTTGGCGTATCTCCTCTTCGAAGGTATCTTCCCACCTACTTCTTCTTGAATTCGGTGTATCCGCACTTGCCGCACGTGCTCCTGTCGTGGTGGTCGGCTAGCCTTGAACCGCACTTGGGGCATGATTTTCCCGGAGCATACGCCTCAGGCTTCTTTGCCTTCTTCTCTGTCGCCTTCTTTTCAGGTTGTTTCTTTGCGTCTTTTGCATCTGCCATTTTGATCACAACATTATCTTTTATCCCTTGGTTGCCTCTGCTTTAGGCGCCTGGTCCTTCTTCTCCTCGGCCGCGCCCTCGCTCTTTGCCTTCTTTGCATCTCTCTTTGCAAAGTGCTTTGGTTCTATGCTCATGTCATCCTCATTTGCATAAGAATGGGCAAGGCCCTCGCTTTGCATCATTCCGTATACCTGCGAGACATTTACTATCACTGTGGTGCTTGGGCTGAGGTTAAGCGTCTTGCACAGCATAACCTTAAGCTCTTCTTTCGTGGGTGTTTTTCCAGAGTAAATAACCTGGAACTCTATCTCCTTTCTGTTCAAAAGCTTGTTCTCAAAATTGTTCGTTATCTTCATATCCATATCATGCGCCTCCGACTACTCTCATTATTGCCTTCCTATTCATTGTTTCAAGGATTTCCACTTCAGAAGCTGGTTTAAGGCTGTGTTTAAGCTCCTCAGGTATAGGAAGTTCGTATGTTTCATATGTCTCAAGGTCCATCAACTGTGCTATGTTCTCGGTCACTGACACCACCTGTGCCCTAAGCTTGTTTATGACTGGGGCCTCGGCATCTGCATCGCTTGGCTTGAGAAGCGTCTTCTTTGAGCCGTCAAATATCCCTATCGCCGTAACTCTCATCTTCGCAGCTCCGTGCTTTCCCGGCGCTGACGTATCCACAGAGACGACCTTGCATGGCACTCCGTCTATCATGACGAATCTGCCTGGCTTGAGGTCCTTCATGCTTATATACATTATTTCTTCTGACATAAAACCACTATAGTAAAGATCAAGGAACGTAAATTAACGGTATCAAAATACCAAAGACTTCATTTATAGTTAACCATAATATTATAAAAACCCTTTTGGCTTCAAAATCGCAAATTCAAGTAAACAAATTATGCCAGAAAGGCTTTTATTTGGAAGTGGGCAAACACAATCAGAGTACTATGGGAAAACTAAGGCCCGCACTAAAGTCGCTGACTTCAGAAGAGATATCTGAGCGCGAGAAGATTGCGCATATGATTGCAGCTGCGCGCCGCATAGATGGAAAGCTAAAGGCAAACAAGCACGGCATCGAAAATTCGCTTAGTTCAGCATATCTATACAAAAATGCATCAATCCTGTACAAAAAAGGTCTCGAGAACCAATGCACGAGAGTGGCATATAATGAGGACTCATACCATATCTTGCTTAAGTCGGAGCTTGCGGCCCTAAATAATGCAATGGTGCGCGCAGGGCACGAAGCAACTTCTACAACGATGTTAGATCTCAACGCGCAGGTATATGGCAGAAGTGCGCAAATACACTATGCACTTGGGCAATCTAGCGAAGAGAAAGAAGCGCTCAAGAAAGCGCGCAGTGCATATGCTGAAATGGCAAAAAGGCAAAAACACAATCTGTTTTCGTCCCCGCAAAGGATGGATAGCCATGCACAAATAGAGGTCAAGATAGTCCTTATCGATACGCGTCTAAGGCAGCTGGAAAAATCGATGAGGAATTGAACTTATCCTTTCAAGGTTAGCAAAATTAAAAGGACAAAATAAAAATTACAGAAATAGAAAAAAGGGGCGATTAATACATCGCTCCTAGTGCCTCAAGCCTTAATGTAGATGCATGGACCTCTTCAGCTACTCTCCTCTCGCCGAACTTCGCCTTCACTCCTGTTATTACCGACATCACTCGCACCTGGTCGTGCAATTCCGGCATCATCCTGGCTCCAAAGATCACGTTCGCTGAGTTGCCCATACCTTCAGTTACGCCTTCTCCTATCCTTGTAGCGTCGCTTATTGTAAGGTCTGTGCCTCCTATCACATGTACAAGTGCACCTCTTGCATCGTCAATGTCTGCGGTAAGCAGCGGATGAGCTTTGGTGGAAGCTATCGCCTTCTCCACTCTGTCAGGCCCTGATCCCGTACCTATGCTTATCAATGCGGTGCCTGTGTTCATAACGATGGCTCGCAGATCCGCATAGTCTAGGTTTATCAAACTTGGGAGCGTTATCGCATCGGCTATGTTCTTTACCGCGCTTCCCGTAACATTATCGACAACCTCTAGCGCCTTCTCCATTGGGAGGTTAGGGCAGTATCCAAGAAGCTTGTCGTTTTCTATTACCATTACTGAGTCTGCGTGCTTAGAGAGCTCCTTTATTCCGGCATCTGCCTTGAACTTTCTGCTTCTTTCAAGAGCAAAAGGGTATGTAACTGCAGCTATGACGGTGGATCCCTGCGCCTTTGCAAGCTCTGCAACCACTGGTGATGCTCCAGTTCCTGTTCCTCCTCCCATTCCTGCAGCTATGAATACGAGATCGTATCCTGCTATGGCCTCTTCTATCTCTCTCCTGCTTGAATCAGCGCATTTTGCAGCTACTTCCGGAAACCCTCCGGCCCCAAGGCCGCGTGTGAGTTCCTTGCCTATGAGTATCTTCTTGTGCGCCCTTATTATATTCAGGTGCGCGAGATCCGTGTTCAGCGCAACTGTGTGCGCACTCTGCAATCCATTGCTGTTCAGTCGATTGACAAGGTTGCTTCCTTGTCCTCCTACTCCAACTACTAATGTTTTTGGAGCAAAACTCTCAAAGTCTAATTGGTCGGCCATTTTTATCACTTAAATATCCCTAGTTAACACTATGCAAGTTAAAATAAATAAAAAAAGAAAAAAGAGATGAAATCATATCATCTCTATGTCGTTGTAAGATCTCTCGCTCTTCTCGGCTTCTCGTCCAAGAATGCTGCTTCCCTTAACTCCAGTCACTATGGCTACAATCTCAATCTGGCCTTCATATCCAGGTATGATTCTTGCTCCCCACTTGACGTTTGCCTTAGGGTCCATCCTCTCGGTTATTATCTCTCCTGCCTTTATTGCGTCGCCGAGGGTCAGATCGGATGCTCCTGATATATGTATCAGCGCTCCATCAGCGTTCTCGAAGTCTACATCAAGAAGCTTGTTCTTCAGTACTGCTTCAGATGCCGAAGCTACTTTATCAGGTCCCTTGCCTAGACTTACTG
>JAKAON010000003.1 GCA_021812185.1 Microcaldota archaeon | reverse complement strand
TCCGATCTGCTCTGTGAGATTTTTGTGGGCCACGAATACTACCCCGTCCTTTACTACCATCCCGAGAGACGTTGCGCCCTTCCTCACTGCTTCCTTTGCGTATTCCACCTGGAATAGCCTTCCGTCAGGATTGAACATGACCCCTCTGTCGTATGCTTGAACGTTTGGATACATAATTTCACCTTAATGATTAGCCCAATTTAGATTGGAGAATTAAGACAATATAGTATATTTATAGTAAACTTATATAGCTTTTGGTGGATTTTCCTTTTGGCCACATATTGCCATTAATCTTGGCTGCCTTGGCATATGCCCTCTAATTTATCCAATATTCTTACCATGCCTTCCGTGTCTTGGCCGCAGTACTTCTCCAGGTCGTTTCTTATCTCCCTCATCTCTTTTTTAGTTGCATGCTTACCTAGATACGCCCCGTGGGTTATGAATAAGTATGATAAAGAGGCCTGGGACCCGTTGTTTATTGGAAGATCTCCGTATGTCATACCAGTAAGCGCTGGCAGAACGTGCTTTAGTGAAACGCTGCCTTTCTGATGAGGGTGGTAATAATGGAAATTCCTAAATGGGACAAGGAGGTCTACCAGTCTGGGTATAATTGACGCAACCCACTTTTTGTACTTCGGAGAGTGCTGTACGAGCTTTTCTAAAATGGATTGTTCGAAACTTTGGTTATATACTAAAATACTGCCTTTTGTACCGATGGCCTTCTTTAGTTCTGCTATGAACTTTGCTCTTGGGTCTTTGGATCCTTTTGCAAGGAAAGAGATATGGGTCGGTTTTTGGCCTTTATTTTTTAGCACATGGACAGAAAATTGGAAAGGTATTTGCTGGTATGGTCTAAGCCCGTCATATAATGGGATAGCGGTTGCGTAACTTTCGAAATCCATGAAGTAAATCGGATAGTTTATGCGCTTTATGAAAGTATTTAACTCCTTGATATTTGTATGAGTGCCTGCGCTTGAATGCGCCATCTTTTGTATAATCTGTTTTTCGTTTAACTCGTAATCTTCAGGTATGTCTTTTATCTTGATAATTCCAAAATCGAATAGTTCTGCGGCCTTCTTTCCTCCCCTATACATATCTAAAATGTCAGAATCCGGATTCTCTTTCCAGAACCTGTCGTTTTCATGGACGCCGTGTGGATCGTCGTGGTAGTTTTCACCCCGCGTAAATTCAGGGCATTCCTTGAGCTTTGTTATTTTTAATAATTTTATAACGTTTTCATGTACCTTTGGGACTTTTGCATCGATGCTTTCGGTTACTTCCCCCCTCATGAAAAAATCCTGCGGATTTATGTCGCCGTCCTTTACGTATTCCTTATTTACATAGAAAACGAAAGATTTCCTAATCTTCAGGCCTGCGCCTTCATAGCAGTATTTCTGGAACGATATATCATCTAGGTAGTATTCCTTTACTGAAGCGGCGCTCTTGACCTCTATTATGTCCCATTCTGATTTTCCCGACGGCACCAGGATGTCTGCGCGGGCATAGCATTTACCGTCGCTATGTATGAATCCGGCTTCGAACAGAGGCCTTCTTTCTTTTAATAGCTCTCTTGAAATTTTGTCATTATCTTTAGGCGATATTTTTGTTATTTCTATTCCAGTTGGGAAGAGGAGTTTTGCAAGTTCCCCTACTTTGTGCCCTTCATCAAACCTATTTTGTGTAGCTTGGTCTATTTTGGGCAGGGACTTTGGGTCATTAAACATCAGCCATATCTCCTTTGCGCAGTTCAGGCCATTTACGTAGCGGGATTTGGTTAGATAGGTATGTTCCTTTGATACGTTTTGCATGATATTATTTGGGATGCCTGATATTAATGCTTGCTATTTTGGAATTTCCCAAAACGCCCATGCGTAACTTTTAGCTCTTTGCGGCGAGCCGTTTCAACTGCGATATGCTTCCGGATGTTTTTACTGTTTGGAATCCAATATCCATGTCTGCGATACGTTTTATGAAAGATGTTGCAAGTGCAAAGCTGCACTCGCTTCCGCGGTTCACCTTTACTATGAACATGTTGCTTCCTGCTTTATTTGCTATTTTAGGATGAGACGCGCAGTATGCGCCTATGCCCATGAATCTTTCCACTTCCTTTAGGAATTGATATTCCCGATCCCTCACTTCTATATCTAGAGGGCGTGTGGACCTTACCAATATGTATCTAGACTTGCGCCTCATTATCATAGCAAATCACCTAATATTGTGAGCATTTTCTTTCCCTGCACTTGGCTTGCGCCGAGCATCTGTGCCACTTCTATCAGCTGCCCAGCGGATAGCACTTCATTTGCGGTCCTTGCTGTCGATGCTATTGAAATTTTTA
Organism: Microcaldota archaeon; assembly: GCA_021812185.1. Lineage (GTDB taxonomy): Archaea > Micrarchaeota > Micrarchaeia > Micrarchaeales > CABMGC01 > JAKAON01. The sequence goes on along the minus strand of JAKAON010000003.1, from coordinate 42,977 downwards.
TTTTGTAGTGCAATGCGTTCTTTACCAGCTCCCTTGCTCGAATTATGTTTCTCGCCCTATAACTGTCGCTTGAATTTGTGAGTTTTCCTGCATTTATTATAAGTGCCTTCTCCTTGTGGCGTGCATGCTCTATCAAATTCTTATCTGCCTCGAAGTCGTCTATAATTATACCTACAACACGCCTGTCATTTACATGCTTCATTATGTATGCGCAATTGCCTTCAAGTATGACCTTATTTTCGTGCGTGCCTATTGTTTGAGGGCTTGCGACTATCGATATGCCATCTAGAGAAGTAAGCATTTTTTGGAAGCCAAGCAACTTCGCAAGCTTGGAGTCAGCGGCATTGACATCCCTTATGTAGTCGCAGTACTGCATATCATCATGTTGTCTTGACTTCGGCTTCAGATTCGTTGAACAGCCCTTTTTCTATGGTATTCCTTATTTTTGCTGGAGGATACAGCAGTTTTATGAGCTTGGTATGTCCACGTATCCCCTTTCCGGATTCGTACGTCGCCACGAGGCCCTGCATCTCTAAATCAGTTATGTACTTTCTATACCACCTTGAGCTCTTTGGATCCTTTTTCAATGAATTTATTATTGCCACATATTTGTCGTATACCTCGCCGCTGAATAGGTATGTGTCTTCGCCTTGTACAAGTTTCTTGTACCTGCTTCCCTGTATTGTGAGCATGGCTATTGCATATACTATGAGGCGCTGATGTTCAGGCAACGTACTTACCAACTCGTACGCTATTTCCTCTTCTGCGTTTTTAGAAGCATCGCGTACATCCTCTATAGTTATCTTCTTTTCTCCCTTTTCCTCGGCGAGTTCTCCGGCATTTGAGAGCATTTTGAGAGCAAGCCTGGCATCTCCGCTGTCTTTTGCAGATATTGCAGCTGCGAGATTTATTGCCTGCGGCTCTATTACATCCTTCTTGAATCCCAGTTCGGCGCGCTGCTTGAGTATTTCTGAGAGTTCGTTTGAATTATACGGAGGGAATACCAATTCTGCCTCGTATAGGGATGATAGGCTTCTTGGATCGAGCTTGTCCTTGAATGATATATTGTTGCAGATTCCGGCTATCACTATGCCTCCGGATTTCATGTCGTTGTTAGCGCGCGTGAGCGTGTATATTAGGTCGTCGAGGTCGGTGACCATATCTATTTCGTCAAGAACCACCACAAGTATCTTTGTATCCTCTTCTATCCAGTTTATTATCTTGCCGTATATGTCCACTGTGCCGTAGCCGTGCTTGGCGTAAGCAGGAAGATGATCAGACAATATTTTATTTAGGACACGGTACCTTGAATTATGAAGCCTGCAGTTTATGTATGATATTTTTGCCCTTACAGTTGAGATGTTCTTTACCTTGTCAAGAACATATCTCATACATGATGTCTTCCCTGTACCCGTCTTTCCGTAAATGAATAGGTTCCTTCCCTTGTCTCCCTTGAGGGATGGTGTGAGAACCTTGACTATGGAATCTATTTGCTTGTCCCTGAATAGAAGATGCTCGGGTATAAAATTAGGAGATAGCGCGGCCCTGTTCTTGAATATCGAGGATTCCTTGAGCAAATCTGAGAATGGTTCTTTCATAATAATCCCCGCATAGTGGTTAATCCAGTAAAGTATATAAATTTTTGATTTACCGAGAGACTTTATGAGCTTGTTTTTTTACCTAAAGATGACAATTTCTTGGCTATATCTTCGAATGCATCGTGGATATGCTTCTCTGTTAGGAAGGGCACTTTGCCGATATCGCTGCACTCGTTGAACTTTTCATCATATTTTATGGTTCCCAGAAGGTCTGTATTGAGGACCTTAGATACGTGAAGTGCGCCAGCAGGGCTGTTCCCAGACATTGTTTCCACGACGCCGAAGAGATGTATGTTCATCCTTTTTGCCATGTATCCGGATCGTATTGCGTTCTTTGCGGCTATTGACTGAGGAGTTGTCACGAGAAGTATCCCGTCAAGATCCAGTAACTGCATTAGCGAGAGGGGGGTATCGCTGGTCCCAGGGGGCAGATCAATTATTATATAATCTAGGTCTCCCCAGGAGGTATTCTCGAAAAATTCCCTTAGCATTTTGCCTTTCATCGGGCCTCTCCACATTATTGGCTTTTCCTTGTCTTCGATGAATAAGGCAGTTGACATAACCTTTATGCCGTCTTTAACCACAGGCTTGAGAGGGTAATCTTGGGGTATTACCGTGTTTATTCCCATGAAGAACGTTACATTTGGGCAGTCTATATCTGCGTCAAGCAGACCTACAGAGAGACCCATTTCGCTTAGGGCATATGCCAAGTTAACAGCAACAGTGGTCTTTCCCACCCCTCCTTTTGCGCTGTACACTCCAATGCGATGCTTAATCCCGGCTGTTTTCTCTTTTATTGATTTTTTCTGTATCAAAACATTCAGAAATGATGGGTGCATCCCCTGCTCGAGCTGGGGCTGCGTAGTTGATTTGTCAGTTTGTTCACGCCTGAGTATCTCTGAAGCCATTATATCACAATTTCAAAATCTTCGCGCTATATATTCTTTATGATATAATATTTAATGTTGTTGACATGCGCAATGGTGCGTGTCGCTTCGAAGTGCGAATATGGATGTTGATTTGGACCTTAGATTGCTTGGGGAACTAGTAGGGATAGACACTGATGCTTCGAAGTCGTCTAATTATGATGAAATGGCATCGCTGCTCAAGGAGAAGATTGAGAACATCGGAGGCAAAGTAGATGTAATATATGCAAAGGCACCGGATGGGAAATCTAGGCCAAATGTCATAGGGAGGTTGGATTTTGGTGCTGAAAAGACCATAGCCCTAAATGCCCACTATGACGTCGTACCAGTAGATAGGACGGATTGGAAAAGAGACCCATTCAAGCTAACAAGAGTGGGAAATAGGATGTATGGCAGGGGAGCAAGCGACGACAAATCAGGCATTGCCGTATCTCTTTTTGCTGCTGAAAACGCAAAACCCACAGCCAACGTAGAACTTGTATTCACATGCGACGAAGAGATCGGATCAAAATACGGATTGGCTTGGGTCTTAGAAAAGCACAGGAAGATGATACGTGCAGATTATGCAGTGGTGCTTGACGTAGAGGATTGCATAGTGACCGGATCGAGCGGCGTAAGCGGAGGCACCATAGTCATAAAGGGAGTTGAACACCACGCAGGCATGCCTTTCCTTGGAGTAAACGCGGTTGAAAAATCACTTAGATTCTTGTTAAAGCTTAAGAAGTTTGATGATGTCGTTTCTAAATACAAATGCAAGTACCCTGGAGAGATGGATGGCCAGGTGAAGGGCAGGTTCAATATTACAATGATAAATGGAGGGGTAGCACCAAACTTGATACCTGGGAAGGTGGAGATAAAATTCGACCTAAGATCCCCTCCAGGGACTAAGGTACGCGATTTCCAGATAATGCTGATTAATTATTTTGAAAAACTAAAAAAGGAGGAGAAAATAGATGCATCGATAAAAATGGATTCGACGCATGAGAGTTACATAACAGACATGGACTCGGATATATTGAAGCGCATTAGGAAATCGGTAAAAGAGAAAAAAATACATGTTAGTTTTGGGGGATTTGACGGGACTTTCTTTTCACAAGCAAATATACCTTCAGTTGCGTATGGGGCGCAGAACTTTAGCATCCACCAGGCAAACGAGTATGTTGAGATAAATAAACTTAGGAAGGTGGAAAAGGAGATGATAAACCTTCTTGAGAGTTTCTGATTTTGCAAATTAAGCGGCAGGCGGAGGGATTTGGCCGACCAATATTATTGCAATTGCATTTATGATAAGGTACATTAGTAAATATCCTACCACCACAGCAATGAATGCCTCGGTTCTCGTAGCTCCTTGATTAACCGACAGGGACGTTACCAAAATTATGAATGCCCACAAAATTGCTAGCCCTAGCAAGATAGGTGCGATGGGAGGGTACAGTACGCATATCCACAAAACGAGGATTATTGCGGAATTTGATAGCAGCACGCTGTGAAAAGTGTTGATAGATCCGTGTTTGAATGATGAAAAGAAGTTTTTACCAGAAAGCTGAAACACAGCTGTTTCGAAAAGGGCAAACAGGGGGATTATCAGCCATATCAGGATTTCAAATAGCATGTCTATGGATTGGGTTATCTGGTTGTGTATGAAGAAAGTGAATGCGAGCAACAAAACAAAAGGTATTGCAGTAGCTTTGTAGTAGAATATTGACGATTTTGCGAAGTTTGTCTTGGACGATGTTGCTGAAGATGGTTTTAGCATTATATTGAGCATCTGTTTAAATTCGTCTAAAATAATCATGGTACGCACAGCGGTTTTGTTTTGAGCTTCTATTATTGGGAAAGGTTAATATAATTAATTATAAGCTAATTCTGTATATCGTTTGGTGATTTTATGAATATAAACGAATTGAAAGCGGGAGCGACGAATGTTAATATTGAAGCAGTAGTTGCGGAGAAATCTGAACCTAGAGAGGTAGTTACAAAATTCGGAAAGAGAGTCAACGTGGCAAATGTCACGTTGAAAGACGATTCTGGAAGAATAACTCTGTCTTTGTGGGGTAAGGATATAGACACAGTGGACGTCGGGGACAAAGTCAAGATAACCGGAGGATATGTAAGCGAGTTCAGAGGCACGCCTCAGCTTTCTACAGGAAAATTCGGGAAGTTGGAAGTCGTTGAGAAGGGTTCTGGATCTTCTGCATCTTCAGAGCCAGAATATGAAGACAACTTCAGCGATGAAGCCTGATTTTTTATTTTTGAATCTCTTTTTATTTATTAGTTGCACGGTATAGCTGTGCCTGTTTGCCGCATGCCGCAACAAAAATTTTTAGAAGTCTACTTTTAGTTTGTCTCCGACTTTAGGGGAGTGGGCATCGTACCCCATCTCTTTTAGGGTGTTTGCAAAGGAATTTGTGTTTTCCTTGTCGCCGTGAACGCATATTATTGTCTCAGGGTCGCTCTCTTTGACGTACTTGTAAAGGTCGTCTTTGCCTGAGTGGGCAGAAAAATCGTAGAATGCCACAGGTATGTTTATGTGTATCTTTCTATTGTCCACAGTTATTGGCTTGCCTGCAAGCAGCTTGCTTCCGTTGGTCCCTTCTACCTGGTATCCCGTTAGGAATATTTTTGAATGCCTGTTTGCCCTAGGGATGTAGTTCACTATTGGTCCTCCTTCGACCATGCCCGCCGTTGTGACAACTATGCTTGATCCCCTCAGGGCATTTGTCCTTTCTTTTTGCCCAGTAACCACATGCGCCTTTTTCATTGCGCTTTCTATTACGTCCTGGTTCCTTATGTACTTGAGATTGTTCATTACCACTTTGGTAACTTTTGTTGCCATACCATCAAGGTAGGTATTTTCCATAAGTCCATGTTTTTCAAGGATCATTAGAAGCTCTTGGGCCCTTCCAACAGCGAAAGAAGGTATGAGGGCTGTGCCACCATTGTCGACTACTTCCTTTACTTCATGGGCGAATTTTTCTATCAGTGAATTCCTATCAGGATGGTTCCTGTTTGCGTATGTGGATTCTATTATAAGGATATCGCTTTTTACCACTTCTGCACCTTTATGCATTGTTTGTGGTGAAAGTTTGAAGTCTCCAGTATACACCACCCTTTTTCCGGTGTTGTATTTTTCTAGGCACGTTATCGCTGCCCCAGGTATGTGACCGGCGTCGTGTAGCGTAAGGTTGTATCCGGCGTAATGAGAGGTTTCATGATATTTTAGGGCGACAAACTTCCTCTGGAACGCTGAAACCTGCCTCTTGAAGTATTTTTGAGGCATGTGCTCTGCCTTGGCTATCTTCATCGCGTCTTCTATCAGTATATTTGCTATTTCTATAGTAGGCTCGGTGCCGAACGATACTGGTGAATTCTGCATATAAAGAGCCGGAGAGAATCCGCAGTGGTCAAGGTGCGCATGGCTTATTATGTAGGCATCTACATTATGGGCAGGCATTGGATGCTGTGCTTTTTTGTTGTCTATCTTAAGCCCGTAATCAAGAAGTATATTTTTTTCGTCTTTGAGGAATATTGCTGACCTGCCTACTTCGCTCGCGCCTCCAAGAAATTCAATGTTCAAGAATATCAGACTTATTGTTTGTTACAAGTATATATTCTTTCCCAAAAGAATATTTTTAGTTATTTAGATAGGAATAGATTAGAACTACAGGTATTATTATGGTAGATGAAGAACCGAATTTTGTTGACCTTGCATGTCTTATTAAGATAACTCCAGAGGCTATATTGGATAAATTCGGAGGGCAGATCAATGCAAGCTTCTTTGAGGCAGCAAATATCGCTGGAACGATGAAGCAGAAAGGCCTTGTAGAATTCAAATCAAGCTACCCTGGACCTAATACCATAACAGTAACAGACCTGGGGAAAGAACTCATTGCCGAGGCAGAGAGCAAGTCCATGGAACCTATGGATGTGCTAGACAACAACATACTAAATCAATTATCAGGAGGCAAGAGGGAGCCAAAGGAGATGAGCAATAGCCTAAATCTTAGGCCAAAAGACCTTGCACTTAGGATATACAAATTAAATAAGACTGGATTGCTGGTCTACGAACTGAAGAACGGCCTTGCAGAGATAAGTCTCACTGAAGCAGGATATTTGAAGGTTAAGTCAGAACCAGCGCAGGCAAGCGCAGATGCTGCAAAACCGCAAGATGCACCTGCCAGCGCAGATGCTGCAAAGAGCCAAAGTGGACCTGCAGTGCAAGATCCTATAGACCCACCGAAGAACAAAATGCCGTTGACAGGCGTAATTGTAATTGAGGTCTTAATAATAGCATTGATAATAGTGGGACTTTACCTCAAGCACATAATATAGTGAAGTTGATGGAGCTTTTGGATTACATCAAAGCAAGCGTGTTGCTTGAGAAATATGGGATCAAAAGCATAAGAAGCTCATACGTATCTACTCCTGAGGAGGCAATCAAATTTGCTGGTGAAAAAAACATTGTCCTAAAGCTGCTGTCTAGCAAGGCGCTACATAAATCAAAAGCGGGTTTGGTTAAGGTTGGTTTATTTGATGAGAAGCACATTAGGAGCGCCTTTGGTGACCTTGTAAATAAGGGCAAGGAGCTTAAACCGTACAAAATAGTTGCACAGGAAATGTCTTTTGGAGGGATAGAGGTAATAATCGGGAGCAATATAGACCAGCAGTTCGGGAAGATGGTGCTTATAGGCCTTGGGGGGATATATGTTGAGTCTTTTAAGGACACGTCGCTTAGGATATGCCCAATAACAAGGCAAGATGCGCAGGATATGGTAGACCAGCTCAAATCAAGAGACGTAATAACGCATGGGGGGAAGAGCAGGGATATGATAGTTGGATTGATTTTGAAAGTTGCGAAGCTTGTTCAAGAAAATGACATTTCTGAACTTGATTTAAACCCAGTAATAATAAGGGAGAATGGTTACGACGTGGTGGACATCAGGATCCTAAAGTGAGAAGGTATGTACAAAAAAAGATTTGACCTCAAATACATGCTAAACCCTAGGAGCGTAGCTATAATAGGAGCCTCTTCTTCGCCAAACAAAGTTGGACATGTGATATTGCAAAATTACATTGATGCCGGTTTTCCAGGAAAATTGTATCCTGTCAACACAAAGGAGGATGCAATACTGGGATTGAAAGTGTACAAGAGCGTACTTAACATAAAGGATGGCGTAGATCTTGCAGTTATAGCAGTTCCTGCAGAGATCGTGCCGAAAGTACTTGAGGAATGCGGCAAGGCGCATGTGAAGAGCGTAATAGTTGTGAGTGGCGGATTTGCAGAGATGGGAAGGGCGGATTTGCAAGACAAAATAATAAGCATAGCAACAAAATATGGCATTGCGATGCTTGGGCCAAACTGCCTTGGGGTAATGGATCCGAGGTCTAGAGTGGATACTTTATTTTTACCTACATACAAACTGAGCAAACCAAAGATAGGAAGTGTTAGTTTTGTATCGCAAAGCGGTGCAGTTGGCAGTACCGTGCTTGATTTGATAGCAAAAGAGGGATTTGGGCTTTCGAAATTCATATCGTATGGAAATGCCGCTGTTGTTGATGAAGTTGACATTCTTAAGTATCTTGGAGATGACGAAGATACAAAAGTAATCATAATGTACATAGAGGGAGTGAAAAGAGGTAAGGAATTTATAGAAATCGGGAAGGAGGTAACAAAGAAGAAGCCAGTTATAGTTTTAAAAGGTGGCGTAACCGAACAGAGCGCGAGCGCAGTGCATTCCCATACTGCATCGCTATCAGGAAGCTTTGCAGCATATCAAGCAGTTTTTAGGCAGTTCGGATTTATAGTAGCAGACGACCTAAGCGACCTTTTGAACTATGCAAAGGCATTTTCCACAGAGCATATGCCCAAGGGCAATAGAGTTGCAATAGTGACGAACGGAGGAGGAGCAGGCGTCTTGGAAACTGATGAAATATTCTTAAACAACCTGACGCTAGCTGAATTTGACAAAACAACACTTGAGAATCTTAGAAAGAACCTACCCGTAATAGTAGCTGTGAGAAACCCGCTTGATCTTGTAGGAGATGCCGATGACAAGAGATACGAAACTGCGTTGCAGGCTATATCAAAAGACCCTAATGTGGATATGATAATTGCCATAGTGCTCTTCCAGACCCCGGGAGCCGATTCTAAAGTCGTATCTACGCTGATACACTACAAAAACATCACCGATATACCTATAGCCGCACTAAGCCCGGGGGCAGATTACACTTCTGTGCATAAGATGATGATGGAGAATTCTGGGATACCTGTTTATGATTCCCCTGCTGCTGTGGCGAAATCGTTCGCGAAACTTTTAGAGCATTCGCGATACCTCAAAGACAATGGCAAAGAATGATAGGAACCGATGATGGTTGTTTCGTAGAAAATCTTCTTAAATCGTAGTTTCGAAAGTATATCATGGAATTTAATCCTGACCAACTTAAGATAGATAAAAGATTTATTTTTCAGACCTTATTCTCTGATGCGTCTAGGAAATTGCTTGGCGGACATAAAGAGTGCGTAGACTTCATGGATGCAGGAAAAATTTTTGAAGAAAATGGAGTCAGGGCGACAAAAATAACTGGGGATCCGAGCGAACAGATATTAATGCTGTGGGATGCGCTTGCCTGCTATGGAAAGGCGAATATAATAGCACATAGGAATAACGACCGCGGCAACATTCTGAAAACCACCATGGATATGGAGCGGGTGTGGAATAAGTTGAAAGCATACTCCGGGGACGACATGATGCCAATTTCTACTGCGGTGTTCGGGGGGCATGATGAAGTGATGCAGATCTTAAGAAAAGATTAGTCGTCGTTTTTTATAAATGAATTCATAGTTATATTATTATACTTGGAAATCAAAATTGATGTATGGAATTTATATTTGAGGATAACCAGCCGGTGGCTGTCACAAACGACTTGATAATACGTACGCTTTTGATGGAAGGGCTCGGTATTGCTCTTAGGGACAACAAAGCTTACGAAGATTTTATTGCAGCAGGGGATATTTTCGAAAAGAACGCGCAGAGAGTAGCCAGGATTGGTAACTTTGACCAGGAGAAGATGTTCTTGTGGGATGCTTTGGGGTGTTACGTGCACGCTAGAAGGTTTGATAATTCAGGCATTGCCGATCCAAGTAGCCAAAAAACAGGTGCATTGATAAGAGAGGTTATGGAGAAAATTAAGATAAATGGAGTCCCAGAAGTGCTTATGACCCCAGAAAAATTCGGCGGGCACACGCTGGTTTACGCAGCTTTATTGAGATCCTAAGGAGGGGTTGATTCTAGCACAATATCCGTAGCTTTTTTGATGACCTTTTCCTTATTTGTATCAGCAGTTAGCATATCGAAGAGTTCGCTTGCGCTTACTCCAAGCTTGTAATTGTTATCCTTTAGCCTTTCCAAGAATAGTACCATGCCGTAGTCTTTGATTGAGAGATTTTCTATTGATTTTTGCCTTAGTGATTCTATATTTGATTCCATTTCGTAGTTTTCGACGTTGCCCTTGCTTAATTCGACAACTGCATTTGTCTCGTTTTTTATTATCTCGCTAATTTCCATTGATATCTGTTTTGTGCTTTCATTAGATCTGCCCTCCAGGACTATGCGTATTATTGGCTTGTTTTGGACTTTTGATTTTGTGGCCTTTGCCAATTTTTCGACAACTTCCATCTTGATCTGTGATGGGTCTTTGTCAGATATGTCTATTCTTTCCACCATGAATTTTCTTGATGATATTTCATGAAACTTATATTCGTTAGTTTGGGTGTCGAATACGAAAAAGCCCTTTGGCTCCTGTTCCCCGTCCTTTAATTGTGTTAGCACAGTGCTTCCAGGTATTAGGAATGGTTTCCCGTGGACTTTTGCGATCACCTTGCTGTGTATATGACCGCTTACGTATAGGTCAAATCCCTTTGGCAAATCATCATAGCAAATGAACTCGTCGCTGAAGGGGAGAAGCTCGTATATTGACTGATGAAGCATGAATATGCTGAATTGGCCAGGCACCGGGCTAAAAGAATACTCCTTGAGCATATCCTTGACGCGCTCTTCGGAAACACCGCCAAGAGAAGAGACAGATATCTTCTCGGCGCCCTTTGATATTTCTATTGTGGCTTCGCTCCCGTTTGCAAGGAATCCTGCAAGATTCATTATTTCAACGGCGTTCTCGCTATCCTGCGCTCTGCGTTCGTGAGTCCCAGGTATTGCTATCACAGGTATATCAGTAAATATCCTTCCCTGTCCAGAGTATTTTGTTATCCTCGCTTCCCACATTTTGTCTTTGAGTTGCCTGAATATGTTTAGGCCTTGGGCAATAACATCAGGTTTTGGGGACCTGAAATCAAATATGTCTCCAGGTATTATTATCGCATCTGCTATTTCAGATGCTTTTGTGAGTGCCTCTGATGCCTGGGTGTATGCATCATCGTAAAAACGCTCGTAGCCTAGGTGCAGGTCTGAGACGATTGCCACTTTCATGATATTTAACCTCTGTTCTTCAATTTATTCTTTATCTCTTCAAGAACCATCCCTATAAAATAATCAGTCTTGTTCTTTAAAGGGCCGTACGCTCCCGCTGCGCATGGATGACCCCCTCCGTTCCCATCTATGTATTTGGCATTGCTTTCCATTATCTTGCCCAAATGAATCTTCAGTTTTATGTCAAGTGGCGACCTCAGCCTCGCAGATGATGATATCTCGCTTTTTTCAACGTTCCAAAATAGCGATGCATCAGCGCCTATTTTTATTGCTTGGTCTGCAACAAGGCTTGCATGCATTTTGCACCTCCCGTATATCAGTATGTAATCTCCGACAATCTCGATATTGCTTGCGAACATGTCTTTTATTAGCCCGTATCTGCTATCTGTAGGTATTTCGTCGTGTATGTAAGAGACGACTTCGTTGTAGTTTGCGTTGCATATATCGAGAAGTTCGGAAAGTTGCCTGAAGGTTGTCGAAGTGACATTTTGGAAATTTGCCGAATCCGAAGATATCCCGCTTATTAGCAGCCTTGCAATTTGAACAGTTGGCTTGAAGCCAAGTTCCTTGAATAGGTCGTATATTATGCTTGCTGTCGAATTGTACGCTTCATTATTGAATATCGTGCCTTTCGTGTTTTGGTTTGCAGGAAGAAAATGATGATCTATGAACAGTACGTCGCCTTTGAAGCTCATGGCAGCATTTTTCATCCTCCCGAGAGATTCAAAATTATTGGTGTCCATTATTACAAGCACGTTGCTGTTGTAATTCGAATCTGGCTGGATGTCTTTGGAATATCCTGAATCCTTCAGCATCTGTTTTGCGTGTCTCGTTATTGAATCTGGGGTAGTCACAGTTGAATTCTTAAGATATTTGGAGAGAGCTATTGCAGAGCTTACCCCGTCCCTATCCCCAATCGAGTGGAAAGTTATAGTGAATGTGTTTTCGCGATTCGACCTAAGGTAGCTTGCAAGGCCAGCAAGGCTAATTTTTTTGAGCACTTGGTTCACTTCGGTTGCTGTTTTGATAGTTCGGTGAGCTTGTCCCTTAACGTCTTCTCCCTTGACTTGAGATCGTTGTATTGCTTTGTCGAGGCTTGAAGCCTGATTTCGAGTATCTCTATCTTTTCTTGAACGTTCTTGAGAGCCGAAGGCTTGTCAGTCTCTACCATTATACCGCCTACAGTAGCGTATATCTTTCCTGAGGCCTTGTCTAGCTCGATCTTTGCGTTTTCGACTTCGGATCTTTGTGCCTGATACTGGTCCACCTGCATCGCAAGGTTGCGCATCTGTGCCTGGACAGTCTGGTAGTCTTTTATCATGCCCTCTATTTCGTTCTCGTTTAATTGCTGTGGGTTCTTTGGGTTTTCCATTGTTACACCTGAATCATAATTTCAATCTTCCATGCTTTGGAGCTCTTCCACATGGACATCCGAGGAGTTTACATTTTTGAATAGATCCTTTGCGAGATCTTCTATGCCTATCTTCATGAGCTTTGCCTGATATCTTGAAAGGAAGACTTTCTTGCCCGACTTGTCCTTTATTATTACAGCACCGCTGTCGTCGATAGTTATGTATAATATGTCTTTTGAGTCTGATATCTTATAATACTTTGGCATTTAGATCTACGTTCTTGCATTCTACTTCTTTTAGTATCTCCCGCCTGTCTTCTATTGCTCCGTCCTCGTCGTATATGTAGAAGGTAAGTTTTATCTTGTACGTATTTGGCATGGCGTCACTGCCTGTGAATACCTTGACCCTCTTCTCCCTCTTTACACCGTCACGGAATATGCCTATCAGTGTCCTTCCTATAGGGACGCGCTTGTCCGGAGCAAGGGACATTGGAGATTGCACCTCTACTGCGCATTCTATCCAGTGCATATTGTTGTCCTTGCTTTCTACATGGAGATGGAGCTCGGCCTCGTTGAATTGCAGTGCCTTGAATTTTTCTGGAACTATGTCGGCACCGACATCAATTTTCGTACTATGTTCGTCGTTCATCAAAATACACGTCTAGCATTTCTATATTACAGTGCATTCTTTTTATACCTGACATCATAGCGCAGGTTAGTGAAATATAGATACATGGTCCTCTTCGGAGACTGCAAGCTTTGCGGGTATGATCAATGTAAGTATCTTGCCTTCGAACAGCGGCTCGTTTTTTGGCATTTCTGATATCTTTGAATATTTTATGACTTGGCTTTCCTTGCCTACGTCGCCAAGCACGAATATCTTGGTTTCTTGGCTTATGCATCCAGTCTTCCTTTCGCTTTCGGCAATCATGAGCTGCCTTAGCGCGGCTTCGAGCTTGAGGCCTTCTTTCTTTAGGTAATTGTAATCTAGCAGGACTATGGTGTGGTAATTGCATTCGATGTTCCTATATATGGTGTCTAGGAATGATATCGGCTTGTATTTGTCGGTCCAAAAAGGTATGGTGGTGGTCTGGCCGAATTTGTATGGTATGAGGCCTGATTCGCCTATCGCTGCAGTCAATATCGATGATGAGTGGATTATCTTATAAGGTATAGAGTTATTTGCAGCGTGGTCTATGATTATTTGGTGCGTTGTTGCGATCATCGGGTCCCCAGAGACAAGTATTGCTATCTTCTTCGTTTTTGCCTGGCCAATCGTCATGGGCACGTTTTCCTCAAGATCAGACCTGCTTAGCTTTATTATCTTCTTTTTTGAACTTTTTTCCAGGTACTCTATGTATTGGTCTGATATTATGTTCGTATAAGGGTCTAGCATGAGTACGTCAGATGTCTCTATTTCCTCAAGGGCCCTGACAGATATGTCTTTGGTATCAAGGCCAAGGCCTATTAAGAGGAGCATCGAAACACTAGTCCCTTATCCCGTCAGGAGTTATTTTTATGACGCACTCCCCTTCGGGCAGGCCGGGAGAGTCTACCAACCTCACTATTCTCTTATCCTCCTTGCTCTTCCTCATGTATAGCCTTGTTGTTGCCGCATGGGCTATTATGTTGCCTCCGACAGGAGTGGTTGGATCGCCAAATAGGATTCCCGGGTTATCCATGACCTGGTTAGTTATGTATATGACCAAATTGTAGTTATCGGCTAGTTGCTGTAGTTTGTGGATATGTGAATTGAGTTTCTGCTGCCTTTCGCCAAGGGCTCCCCTCCCTATGAACTCAGACCTGAATAATGATATCAGGGAATCTATCACTATGAGTTTTATGTTGTTCTCGCGTATCAGCTTGTCTGCGCGCTCTATGGTTAGTATTTGCTGCTCTGTTGTTGAGCACCTGACTACGAACATCTCCTCAAGCACCTTCTTTGGGTCTAGGCCCGATGCCTTTGCTATGGACTCTATCCTCTCAGGCCTGAATGTGCCTTCGGTGTCTAAGAATAGCACCGCCCCGGCAAGCCCGCCCTTGCCTACAGGAAGATGGGCATTTACAGAAAGCTGAAATCCTAATTGGGACTTCCCTGAAGCAAACTTTCCGTATGCCTCAAGTATGCCATTTGTCTCCACCCCTCCCCCGAGCATGGCATTGAGCTCCTTTGAGCCAGTGCTTATCTTGCCTATGGACTTCCTCCTTTCAAGTATTGATTCCCCGGATTCGAAGCTTATGGTTGTTGCCTGCCTTGCAGCCTCTATTGCCTTCTTAGCCGCTTCTGCATTTATTCCTGCAACTTCGGATAACACGCTGTAGGCTGAAGCTGCTATCTTGTCTATAGTGTCATACCCTGCAGCTTTGAGCTTTTCTGCTGAAGCAGGACCTATTCCTGGCAAGTCCTCTAGCTCCTTGGCTGTTGATTTTTCTTTTGCCATAAATAGAAACCCCGTTGTATTATTATGGGATAGAATAAATATAAACCCTTTCAAACAAAGTAAATGATTAGGTAATGGTAAAATATGACAGAATCTTTGGATTGAATCTTTGGATTAATAGTAATATTATATAATATAAGGAAGAGACCAGCACACGAATGTGCTGGCAAGGCGACCAGTTTTTTTAACTCTTCCTACAGTAGAGAATTCGTAATAATACTTAATTTGACCATATTTAAAAAACCTCGTTATTAGTGGAAGTTTTCATAAAATTGGAACAAAGTGATGCTTTGCTTACGTTAGATAGACTTGGAATAGTATTTGCTGTTTGCTTGGGCGCACTGCTGCTCTATTTGGGAGGGAGCATGGGTATATTCTTCCTTGCCGGGATGATCTGGTTCCTTGTGATATCAACCATCGTCACAGTAACAGGCAAGGAAAGGAAAATGAAGCTAAAATTATACCAGGAGGCGCGTGGATGGCGCAATGTCGTGGCTAACGGGCTAATACCTCTAGTTGTTGTTGCTTTATACGCATTTGATCAAGGCAGCCACTTCATATCTCCTGCCATACTCGTTGTGTCTTATGTGGCAAGCGTGGCAGCCGTAGCTGCGGATAAGTTCGGCAGCGAGCTCGGTGTCCTTGGCAGATCTAGGCCTATTACGCTCCTCACGCTAAAACCATCTAAAATAGGAGTGTCTGGGGGAGTTACATTGATGGGCGTGCTTGCAGGTGTGGTAGGGGCAGCTTTGATAAGCCTTATGCTAGTTGGCTATGGGAATTACCCATTTTATATGACGATAGTTATCATATCCGGACTAGTGGGCACGCTCGTTGATTCTGTGTTTGGATATTTCGAGGAGAAGGGAGTAGGCAATAAATTCACATCTAACTTGATGGGAGGATTGGCAGGGTGCCTGCTATGTATGCTCGTCCTTATCCATATATGATGCTTGAAAATGTGCGCCCGCCGGGATTTGAACCCGGGCTTTTGCCTTGGGAAGGCAAAGTCCTACCAGGCTAGACTACAAGCGCATTTTAGATAATAATCTAACTGCCTAAATTTTAAAAACATTGCCAGGATATGGCGTATTGCCAAATTGGACTATCGTATATATGTAAAGTTCTCCTTAGCGCCACCCGCCATTTCCGGGTTCTTGGACGCTTCTTCAAGTGTTTTAAGCATCTTGTTCGTCTCTTTCCTTATGTTGTCGATGTCATCCAGGTTTACTTCTATGTCAAGTAATTTTGTCAGTACTTCAAGTACAGCTTTTGCGGAATTGGCGTCTATGTCCAAAAACCCTGTTTCTCCCATAATGCATGCCGCATCCATTCCATGCTTCTTTGCAAACGCGACTATCAATCCTGCAGATCCGAATATCATCCCTGCTGCCTGCCCGAATATTATCCCTTTGGTTTTTAGCTTGTTTATTACTTTCTGGTTTGTGGCAACACCGAAAACCTTTGGATTTTGTATGTAGTTCTTCGATGTGTTATACCCACCTATGGTGTATATCGTCTTACCTCCCAACTTCTTGAAGAACCTCACGATCTTATCATTGATCTCGTATTGGCCCTCTGAAGTCATCGCCTGGAAATCTCCCACAAGTATTATTATGTCGTTTTTAAGTTTCTTGCCTTTTGACATAGGTACATGGTAAAACCTGTTGTTCACAATGCGTATTTTCCCGCTTGGTAGCATTATGACCTGGTGTGGAAAATGAGGGGAATAGAGTGTTGCAAATTTCTTTGCCTTTAACTCTGATTTGAGATGCTGCCCTACAAGGCTTCCTACATTCCCGATCCCTGGGAGACCGACAATCAATATAGGATCCTTGAATTTTAGCTTTTTGTTGTGATAAATTACTGATTTTTCCATCTTTAATCCTTTTCTTTTTTAAGAGCGAAAGTGCCCGTATTGGATTTTACATATTTCTCCATTATGATCTGTGCTTTCTTTATCCTATCTTCCGCCTTAGGATAGCTTGAATCTTCAGATATTAACGAGTAGTTTGGAGCCCCAAGATATGTTATTTTTACACCGAGCTTCTGGATCTCATCGAAAACTTTTTTTATGATTTGGATGCCTGATTTGGTGTCGTATGTCTGGAACTGCGCGATGTATGACACCATGTACACTTTAGGCTTGACATTTTTGCTTATTATGTCCAAAAACGCTTCCAAGAAAGCGTTTTCAAGCCCAAGGTCTTTGAGCGTTTCCTTCTTGTCTGCAACGTCATCTATTATATCCGAGTAATTGGTGTATTTTTTGGATAGTATTGATTTTATCTCCTCTTCCTTGCCTTCTGAATGGGAAGCCGTTATTGCCTGCTTAAAGAAGCCTTCGGCCCTATTTTCAAGGTTGAATTGATTTATTTTGTCTTTCTTCTCTTTAGCACGCACTTTCTTAAGAGATATGTCTATGGCGTTTTTTACAGAATCTACGAATGTTACTTTGGCTACGTCTTTTTGGCCGTCTTTTATGAATTCGTGTATGTTCTTTATCCAGCCTGAAGCTACCTCCCTTATTGGAAGGTATACATCCATGTTATTGTACTCTGGGAGTTCGCAATATGCGCCAAAATGCGTGACTTTTTTTATTTTTATGAAGACTAGCTCTCCATTAGAAGGGAGATTTTTTTTAATTATCATTAAGATCAGCGCTTTATTTCTATTTTCTTCTTTGTTCTCCTCCCAAATACTCTTTCAGATGACTTTTTGCACACAGTGCACGTGAGTATTGCTTTTTGTTTTTTACCTAGTTTCTTTGGGTGGACTTTAGGTTCTACGCTTCCTACGTATCCCTTAATTGCGCGCTCGTGCCTTCTTTTACCCACATTCATCCATCTTTCGGGTTTTTTTGAATAGTTATTGGCATTGTGCTTAGTATGTTTGTTGCATGTCTTGCAGTATGTCATTATCTCTTTTTTCAATTTCATTTCATCACACTTGTATTATTTCTCCAACTTTATTGTTTATCAAAAATTCCAGATCAACATGATTGTTTACTTCTATTATCTGGTTCTGGTTAAAAGGCCCGAGTTTACTTCCGTTTGGCGTTATTATTTGAGGTATATCTGAATTTATTTTGAGTTTCAACAGTTTTATCTCTCCTGAATTTTGCTCATTTAGTGTGTTTTTCAATTTTATGTAGAGTTGCTCATCGTCGAATGGTATCTTTTCCGGGAGAGATTTGTTGTATGCCAAATATATAAGCAACTTTTGCCTTCTCCTTTCCTTGAGACCTACGAGAAGCTTTTTGAAATTCTCTATTTTTTTTATTGTCTCTACAGATCCGTTTCCGCCCTGTTCTAGCTTCTTAATATATTCTAGCGCGTCTATATAAAAGTCTTTTGCAAGAGGCTGGATGTCTCCTTTCTTTTTCTCTTCTTGGAAAACGTCGAATAACAAATCAAAATTCACAGAATCAGACATCCACAACACCTTAAACAATAATTGTAAAGCAAGATTAATAAGGGTTGTCTCGAAATACGTTTACTTTTAAAAACATTTTTAAAAAAACAAAAAATAGTCGACAAAAAGACAAAGGACACTACAGTTCCACTATTCTTGCTCTTATATATAATATATAAAAATATAACTTTTATAACAGTGTTATATCAAAAACGCTGATTTTGAAAAATAATAGTGGAAATGTACTGTGGAAGGTTGTTTTGAATTTTTATAATAAGAATAGCGAGAGGAGGATTTGGACCTCCGATCTCCGGGTTATGAGCCCGGCGGGCACTCCAGGCTACCCTACCTCGCTGTATTTGTGTATTAGAATAAGAACAAATAAAATGGTTATTGAATAAAAAACAATATTCAAATCATCAAAACAACATACTTTCTATATCTTCTTTACTTTTTCTTGCAAAGAAAGAACCACATTCTCCACACTTAAAGTTCATCTCATATCCTACTTCGAACGGATACACTAATTTTGCCTTGTCATAGCATTTTGTGCAGATATAAAAATCATTGCAATTATCTGGAAGTATGGTGTTGTTCGTTACGGCTTTTATGACGATCTCCCCCCTCATTTTCTTTAGGTTCTCTTCGTCTATATACCATTTGAAAGTCAGCCACCCTTTATTGTTCTTATTGACTATGTATCTCGCCACACCGTCCGTATTTAACATATTCAATACTCTTCGGGTATCATTTATTTTCATTTCTAATTTTTCTGCAAGTGCTTCATCTGTCATTGGCGATGCAAGGGAAAGTATTATCTCGTTTGCCCTTTTTCCTATCTTACCATTCACATATTCTGTAAAAACCACATCTTTCTTAAGAGATTCTACCATCTCTGGGGTCAATATTTTTAGAGAAACATCGTTCTTTTTTGACTTTCTTGGCTTATCTGCCTTTTTCACAGATGTTTTTACCTGGATATTTTTTATTTTTTTATGTGTCATTGCAGCAATCTTAGTTGATGTGCTGGCCTTCGGTGCGTGTGTTTTTTTAACTTGTTTGCTTACTTTAAGGTTTGGCTTGAATGCTCTTTTTGGCTTTGCGCTCTTCGATCCACTCTTTAATTTCATCTTCTGTGGTGATTTATTAGTATGTTTTTTTGATGCCATATTTACCGCCTTACCCATAGTCAAATTACACTTCCATTGAATATATACCTATCTGCCAATTCATCTATTAAATAACACAAATATCCGTCACATCTACAAAACATGTTCTGCTGCATCTAATTTGTCTATAATCCTCACATCAACTATTCTGGCCCCTGATTCAAGCTTCATAAGATGTACTCCTTTTGCAGCCCTTCCTGTTATCCTAACTGAGTTAAGGGGTATGGTTATAGCAACACCTTGCGAATTTACAAGAACAGCGTTCTTATTCTCCAAACTCCCTCCAGGTATGAACAAAACTTTTGCAACATCCCCTGTTTTATCGCTTATTTTTACGTTTATTATACCTCCGCCTCCTCTCCTTTGCAACCTATATTTGCCTATATCTGTAAGCTTTCCAAATCCTCTTTCAGTAACCGTGAGCACATACCCTGCATTATCTCCCGCTATTATTCCTTCTGCGACATCTCCGTTTTTCAACCTTATTCCGCGTACTCCCATTGCCGTCCTACCTATGAATCTAAGGTCAGATTCCTCGAATTTTATCGCCTTGCCTTTCTTGGTAAATATCAGCACATATTTGTCGTTAGTGTAAGTGGTGGCATTCACTACCTCGTCGTCTTTGTTTATGGTTATTGCACGTATACCATTTGATCTCGGCTTGGAAAACAAGCTCGCGTGCACTTTCTTTATAAGCCCTTTCTTAGTCATGAATAATAGCTGCGAGTGCTGGAAATCTTTTATTCCAAAAAGCGTTATTATTTTTTCATCTTTTATGTCGAGTAGGTTAACTATCGCCTTCCCTTCTGCGTATCTGCTCCCTTCAGGTATCTTGTATATTTTCAGCCAGTATGCCTGCCCCTTGTCAGATATACATATCAAATAATCTTTGGTGAATCCAGTAAGTATCTGTTTTACAAAATCCTTCTCTTTAAGATTGATTACTATAACTCCCCTTCCGCCCCTGCCCTGTTCCTTATAATTGCTTGGATCAAGTCTTTTTACGTATCCTAAACTCGTAAGTATTATGGTCTCCATTTCATTGCTTATCATATCTTCTTCCAGAATATCTTCGCTGTCCTCGCCTTTAATGATTTTTGTTACTCTATCCCTTGCGTACGCTTTCTTTATCGCAAGTGTTTCTACTTTTATTATATCATCTACTTTCTTCGGGTCTTGTAATATCCCTGTAAAGTGTATTATCTTGGTTTTAAGTTCCAAACCTTCTTTATCAAGCGTTTCTGCCTCAAGATGGGTGAGTTTGGAAAGCTTCATGTCCAGTATTGCATTCGCTTGCTTTTCACTAAGCGTATATGTTCTCATCAACGCCTCTCTTGCGCCCTTTGCCTCATCGCTATTCCTAATGAGCTTTACTACTTCCTCTATTTTATCTATCGTTATACGCAATCCTTCTACGATATGAAGCCTATCTTTCGCAACATTAAGTTCGAACGTGCTCCTTTTCCTTATAACGTCTCTCCTATGATCAAGAAATGTCTTAAGTAATTGAAGGACGTTGAAAGTCCTTAGATTATTTCCGACCACTGCAAGATTTATTATTGGGAACGTAACTTCAAGCTGAGTGTGCTTATAAAGTCCATTTATAACACTGTCTGGATTTACGTCCTTCTTAAGATCTACAACTATCGATATGCCTTCTTTGTCGCTCTCATCACGCAAATCAGATATCCCAACTAATTTTTTATCCCTGACTAATTGCGCTATATTTTCAATTATTGAGGATTTGTTGGAGTTGTAAGGTATCTCTGTAATTGTCAATCTATTCTTTTTAGCATCTACTTCTATTGTAGCTTTTATCGTGACCTGTCCCCTGCCATATTTATATCCATTATATGCGTTGGTGGACATCATCACAGTGCCTCCTGTCGGGAAATCTGGCCCTTTGATGATGTTTGTCATTTCATCAGATGTGACGTCTCCATTTTCTAACATCTTTATTATCCCGTCACACACTTCCCCTAAATTATGCGGTGGCATGCTGGTTGCTACACCGACTGCTATCCCCGAAGCCCCATTCACTAATAAATTAGGTATCATTGCCGGAAGTATAGCTGGTTCCTTTTCTGTATTGTCAAAATTAGGCAGGAAATTTACAGTGTCTTTTTCAAGGTCATCCAACATGTTTTCGGCTATCTTGGTAAGGCGCACTTCAGTGTATCTCATATGTGCAGGTGGATCTCCATCTACAGAACCGAAATTTCCCTGTCCTTCTACAAAAGTGTGGTTGAGGGAGAAAGGCTGTGCCATCCTCACAAGTGCATCATATATCGCCATATCTCCGTGAGGGTGCAATTTACCCATAACTTCTCCAACTATCCTTGCACTCTTTTTCGTAGGCTGGTCGTGCGTATTGCTAAGATTATACATCCCGTATAATATCCTTCTTTGGACGGGTTTAAGTCCGTCCCTCGCATCTGGGATAGCCCTTCCAATAATGACACTCATTGCATAATCAACATAACTGGTCTGAAGTTCTTCTTCCAATGGTGTCTCGAATATCTTGTCCATCAAACCAACTATATATCTAGGAACTTCACTTCATGTGAATGCTCTTCCAAGAACCTCTTTCTATCTGCAACATTCACCCCCATAAGTACAACAAAGAGTTTTTCGACCCTTTCAGCATCCTTTATGTTTACTCTCTTGAGCACCCTCCTTGCAGGGTCCATTGTAGTTTCCCAAAGTTGTTCGGGATTCATCTCTCCAAGACCCTTGTATCTTTGGATTCCGACTTTGTTGCCTAATTCCTTTATCAAATTTTCCAATTCAGCGTCGTTATATGCATATCTTATCTCTTTACCTTTAGTGACCTTGTAAAGTGGCGGGAGTGCGACATATATGTAGCCTCTTTCTATAGCCTTCTTCATGAATCTGTAAAAGAAAGTGAGTATCAATGTTGCAATATGGCTTCCGTCAACGTCAGCATCGCTCATTATTATAATTTTTTTGTATCTGACCTTATCAGGATCAAAACTCTCCCTTACCCCTGCGCCTATCGCAGTTATCATGTTCCTTATTTCCTCATTTTGGAATATTTTGTCATCATTGGCTTTTTCGACATTCAATATTTTTCCTCTTAACGGTAGTATGGCTTGATATTTTTTATCCCTTGCTTGCTTACTTGATCCACCTGCGCTCTGTCCTTCAACAAGAAACATCTCCGCTCTTTCCGGATCCTCTTCAGTGCAATCAGAAAGTTTTCCTGGCAATATTGTAGTTTCAAAAGCGTTTTTTCTCCTCACAAGTTCCTTTGCCTTACGTGCACTCTCTCTCGCCATAGCTGCATTGGTTACTTTGTCCCATATCGCACGCGCATCTGAAGGATGTTCTTCAAGATATCTAGATAGCCAGGCGTATGCTGCCGTCTCAACAATGCTCTTTATTTTAGTGCTTCCTAGTTTTTCCTTGGTTTGCCCTTCAAACTCTGGATTTTGCATAAGTATATTTATAATTACTGTAAGTCCCTCTCTAACATCCTCCCCAGTCGGTTTAATATCTTTTTTATCATTCCTCCCCTTTCCAGTGTAATTAAGTATTGCGCGTGTAAGTGCAGAATGGAAACCTATTACGTGCGCTCCTCCTTCCATTGTCTGTATATTATTTACAAAAGACGAGAGGCGCTCATCGTAAGTGGCATTGTATTGCAGCGCTATTTCAACAATTGTCCCTTCAACTTCCTTTTTCATATACATTTTTTCAGTTATGGTGGTTTTTTCTAGGTTCAGGTATTCTAGATAATCTATAATTCCCTTGTCTGAATAATAATCGACTTCTTCATGAGTCCCAAATCTATCATCTATGAATTTAAGCCGCAGTCCCTTGTTCAAAAAACTAGTGTATTTCATCCTGTCTTTTATCGATGATGATTCGAAAGAGCAGACGTTGAATATTTCAGGATCCGGCTTGAATTTTATTGTTGTTCCGTGCTCTGTAGTTTCACCTATCCTTTCAAGTTCCGATGTAACTGCGCCTTTGCTGAAGGTTTGTTTGTACAAAAATCCGTTCTTTTTTACCGTTACCTCTGTATTCTCTGAAAGCGCATTTATTACTGTCAAACCAACCCCGTGAAGCCCTCCAGATGTCTTGTAAGCGTCGTTGTTGAATTTTCCTCCAGAATGCAAAGAAGTCATTATTACTTCTAAAGCCGGCTTGTTTTGCTTTGGCATTATGTCTACTGGTATCCCTCTTCCATCGTCTGTTACTTCCGCAACATCTCCGGTATCTGTGCTTGTCAGGTGTACTGTTATATTTTTACAGTAGCCTGCAATGCCTTCATCAACCGCATTGTCAAAAGCCTCGTAGAGTAAATGGAGCACCCCATAGGATCCTGTCGAACCTATATACATTGCAGGCCTCTTCCTTATCCCCTGGGGGCCTTCAAGCACTATGATTTTCGATGCGTTGTACTCTTCCGCATCTTTTAAACCATCCATAAATATCAGTGAAATAATTAGTCAAAATTACTGTGTATTTAATAACTATAAACCTTTTTGAAAAGCTTGTCAAAAACATAAACTTATTAATTTATAGACGTAAAACAAAAATGTCAAAAAGGGCACGTGTAGCGCTGTTTTTTAGATTTTAGGACTAATATTTAATGTACTTTTGGGCTCGTAACTCAGTTTGGTCAGAGTGACTGGCTCTTAACCAGTAGGTCGTGGGTTCAAATCCCACCGGGCCCGCTCAAAACAAAACAGTAAAATCAGAAATATCAAAATATAACTAAACGCTACTTTACCGGTAATATGGTCAATGTAACTGCCTTATCTGGATTAAGGAATCTATAAGCCACATCCATCATATACTCTGGAGAAATATTTTTAACTCCTTTTACGAATTCCTCGGTGTACCTTGGAGATCCTGTTGCGATATAATGATTGCAGCTATTGTAAACGATATCTATAGGGTGATCATTTTCTTGCCTGAGATATTTTCTAACAGTAAGCCAGTCCCTAGCCTCTACTAACTCACTCTTCTTTATCTTTCCTTCAAATGTCCTTCGTATTTCCTTGAATAGGAGTTCCCTAACTTTTTCCAACTCTGCTTTTGGATGCGTATCTAAAGCTATTGAAAACAAGCCAAAGTATTTTCCATACATATTCTCTACAACTGGGTGATAAACCATTCCATTATTATCTCCAAGCCTTAGGTTATCCTGGATTCTGAACATAATCTCATTTTTGAGTATCTCCAAGGCCATATGTTCTTTTTTACTCTTAGAAAGCGATACTGGTAATGTTTCAAACCCTATTCTAAACATAGGCATCTTCGCATCAGCGCTATTTACAACAAACTCCCTATTCTCTCGTTGTATGTTAAATATTGGAGTAACATTAGCAGTGTTTGCGGTTCCTGTCCAATCACCTAAATTATTCTTCACAACTCTAAGTGCGTCACTTTGCCTCAGAGGTCCGCATACTATAACTATGGAATTATCTGGAGTGTAATAATTTTTATAAGCCTCTACAAGATCATTCCTGGTGATGCTGCCTAAGCTTTCCTCAGTACCTATAACTGTTTTTATCGGCGTTCCTTCAAACATGATATCCAATAGTTGTTCACTGGCAGTGTCTCCAATCCTCTGTTCCCAGGTTAACTTCTCTATATCTACCACTCTTTCCTCAGCTGCTACCGCATCTTCTGGAATGGACGCATTCCTTATCATGTCTGAAAGTACCGAAAATGTTTTAGAGAAATACATTCTTTCCGTATCAAAGTAATATCTGGTGTCCTCCATGCCTGTCTCTGCATCATCATTTATTCCATACTTCCTAAGCGTTTTCCATATCTCAAAATCAGTCCTCTCCGGAGTTCCTTTAAAAAGCAAATGCTCGAGCCTATGTGCAATCCCATTTTTATCAGACGGTTCGTATACCGAACCGTACTTGATCCCTATGCAAGTCGCAACAACTTTCGATAACGGGTCGTGTATTAAAGCTACAGTTAACCCATTCTCAAGTATTTCTACGCGTGTATTGATCCCCTGGACTCGTTCTGTCAATTAACCCCCATAACTAATGAAACTCTACTATTTTTTAAATCTATTCTACAAGCTGTAAAAACAATCATACGAAAAGTAATTCAACTTTTCCAGAATCTTTTGTATTTCACGAAATTTTTCTGCGCATTTATGATATCAACAACGAACGCCCTTTCATCAGTTCTTAGCATCCTAAGCAACCTGGATGCCGTTTCTGGACCTACTCCGTATGAGGATAATGCTATGATGGCCCTAGGTCCATATGCCTCTATCAATCCAACTATTTTCAATATCTCCCTGTATGTATTTACTTCAACTTTAGTTAATCTCTTGCCCTCGCTGTTTTTCCTTAAGACATCTTCGTATTTATCCTTCAAAATGGTAACCATCCTGCTTTTGCAATTTTCGCACTTTATGGGTGCATTAGGTTCAAAATCAGAAAGGCGGTATCTTTTCCTGTAACTGCAAAAAGTGCAATAAATGTCAACATTTTTCTTCATTATCCCGTCCAGAAACTGATCTACCTCCTCGCTATTCTCGCCTATCGGCGCAAACAGCTCCCTATATTTATACGCCGATCTTAGCAATTCATCTGCAAACGGCGAACAATCAGAGTAAACAACACCAATTTTCAAAGTATTTTTCTTAATCTTGCCTATAATTTCCGCAGCTTTATTAAAATCAAGATAATTCTTCAAAAGGTCCCTGACTGTCTCATCAAATATCGGAGAATCTTTGTAAAAATCAACAAGTCTTGTCGAGACGCTTTTAGTAGTTACTGCCTTCTTTTCAAGCACGCCGAAAGCTTTCGATATTTGCAAGAACCTATATCTAAAAACTTCCGAATTTCGCAATGATACGCTGTTACTAACGAAATTAGCCACATCTACTTTTTCCAAACTCTTGATGATCGAAAGTATATCCAATCTCTTATTGGTATATCCCAATTCTATTATTATTGCATAAGGCGTGGCTCTTAAAAGATATTCTTGATTTGTAGAAGATATCACTACTGATAATATAATTTTACTAAGTGCTTCATTTGCTTTTTTACCGAAAGGCGCAAATATCACTATATAATTATCCTGCTCCTCGATCAGAAGAATATCTCTTTGGGGCATTCTAAACTTACTTTGGCTCGCCATCATCTCGTTTAGGGAGTCTATCGTATCCATGTCTGCATAACCTGTGGAATTGCTATACTTGCCGCTGCTGAATATATCAAAAGCCGCTTGGGCTATGTCGAAAGAAACAGGTATATCCTCCCCTTCCCAATCTGGTATGGCTGCTTCAAGTTCTAAACTAGGCTCTACATATATCACGTCTTCTTCTATGCTTATAGCACGCCATTGCAGGCCTTTTGTTATAAACACCGTACCTATATCAATATAATTAGAAACAAAATTCTCGTCGAGATTGGATATTACCCTATTAGTAACTGTATTCTTCACTTTAAAGTAATTTTTATCTGCTATCAGACTTATATTATTATAATAATACTTCAAAGTGCGTGATCCGATTTTTAGCGACCTGTCTTTTTCATTCAATATGTGCTGGTCCTTGCCAAAGAGCACTATTCTTTCTAACTCTTCCATAGACATATTTCTGTATGTGTAAGACCTTTTCAAAACCCTAAAAACAGTATCTATGCTCAATGTCCCGTATTCTATTATCATGCTGCATATTTGATTTATCATTACATCGTAGGGCTTTTCTTCTATTTCTTGAGGTTCGTATAATCCTTTAGCCGCAGATTCCGATATGGCAATGGCTTCCAGCGCATCAAGTGCACTGCCTACAATTATTGTTCCACTTGCTGCCCTTCCCTCTTTATGCCCGGACCTTCCTATTCGCTGCACAAGCCTTGTTGCCTGCCTAGGGGAATTATATTGTATAACCTGGTCTATACTCCCTATATCTATTCCGAGCTCTAGAGAGCTCGTAGCTATTATGCTTTTTATCTCGCCTTCCTTGAATTTATTCTCTACAGAAACTCTTTCCTCTTGATTCAATGACCCATGATGTACTGCTATGGGTCCAAAATGCTCATAGTTGTCGAAATATATCAGCTTGTTACCAAGCGATTCTACTATCTGGCGCGTATTTGCGAATATCAATGTCGAATGACCATGTCTTACAATATCTGCTATGGATTCTATTCTTGCTATCGATTTTTTATTCAAGTCAAAAGCATTCTGTAATTCAATATGCTCTCTCTTAGGGTTCTTCGGAGATATTATATGTATATCCAACTTTTTAAGCTCAGAAACGTCTGCTATCTTTCTTTTTCTTTCCGAAAACAAAAACCCTGCAGTAGCTTCTGGGTTGCTAACAGTAGCACTTATGCCTATCCTCTGAAATTCTCCAGCATGCTCTACAAGCCTTTCCAAAGCAACGGCGAGCTGCGCACCTCTCTTATTATGGTAAAGCTCATGAAGTTCATCTACTATCACTGCCTGTATATTTTTCAATGAAGCTCTAAGGCTCTTATTTATCAAGATGCTTTGCATGCTCTCTGGAGTAGTTATCAATACTTGCGGTGGATTGATAGCCTGCTTTCTCCTTTCAGTTTGTTTAGTATCGCCATGCCTCACTGATATGCTAACGTCTATATCTCCGCATATCCTCTCAAGCCTTTTTATCAGGTCTCTATTCAAGGCCCTTAAAGGGGTGATATATATCGCGCGTATGCCATTCTTCTGCCCTTTTGATAATTTGTTTAGTATGGGAAGAAGCGCCGCTTCCGTCTTACCTCCTCCTGTCGGTGCTATTATCAGGCAGTTCTCTCCGCTTTCGATTATCGGTATTGCCACTTTTTGTATTGATGTAAACTCAGTGTACATCTCTAAAAATAGACGGTATGTCTTATCCAACCAAACCACTTGGCTAACTTAGGCCAACTATGTATGCTGTGCCTTTTATCGAACTTATTTGGTTTGCTACCGTATAATTCAAATTCAATCCCAACCCAAGATTAAGGGGAACTCCCCCAATCGGCGAAATACCATTGTAGCATTCCGCATTTACGTGAACAGATGTGTTCTTGTACACTGTAAGGTTCAAAGGCGTAATCTTTCCCGGAGGATTTTGGAAGCATGATATGCCGTTCAAATTCATTGTTTTGTTTGAAAGCAAGTCAAAACCTATGACACTATTTGCAAATGTTACATTATCACATGAAATACCATTCCCTAATTTGCACGTGTTTGTAAGTCCAGAAACAAAATTTACTGATTTATTCGACATATTATATCCGTCCAAGATTCCAAAGCTTGTCGGAAGAGAGCTAAGGACCTGCGAACTATTCACAACAGCAAAGAGGCTTATGTTATACTGCTTAGTGTTGAGATAAGTGTTAATTATTGAAGTATTACTGTATATCGACTGTTTTCCAGGCACGTAATAACTGCAGTAATCTGTATTATTTATGTAATTTATAAGTCCGTAGCAAACTTCGCTTCCTGGTTTGTTTGACAGGATGGGCAGCACCACTTCCCTCCCATCGTATAAAATCTGGCCATAGCTGAATTCATTTCCGCTTTGGTAAGTGAAGTTAGCAATTTCCGTAAGGTTAGCCTTCTCCAGCACTTTATTGCTTAGATGGTACTGGTTTATCGCTGATGTTCCGTTAGGTGTCTCATTAAGAAGCACTCCATAGCATCCCAATTTTCCGTGGTACATCAGGTTCTTCATCCACCCATCCGCATACCAACTGCACAATGTGGATTCGTTGCCAAAATCGGCCACTGTTACATTGGATCCATCCATCATTTCATAACTAATCTTAACTGAGTTCTTATGGCCTGCCTGGTATCCTTGTAATGCGGTATTTATTATGTTATCTGACAAGTAGCTGTTGAACCACACAGAATATGCATAAGATCCGTTTGAATAGTTTGCGTATTCTACCGAGACGGATTTTATGTAATTATTAGCTACGTTGAAAAGTGGTATGAATATTTTATCAAAACCAGTAAACTGGTTTGATTTATCCAAGCTTATGCTATAATTGTTCATCAAATATCCAGCAAAATCCATACCTATCGCAGTTGCATATATTGCTCCTCTTGCAGTATAGTTGCCTTTAGGCAAAATGGTGTAAGGTTGGTCCTTTCCCGGAACTGCAACATAAACATCAAACGTCTTTTGTGCATTCTGCCTATTGACTATATTGTAAAGATGTCCTGGATCCACAGTGGCAGTGATATTATAATACCCTGGGTATGTCGGTGTAAAGTTGTAGTTCAAAACAGCTTCTTTGGATTGGGGCAATGTAACTTTATAATAGCTAGATAACTGTCCGTTTACATCTATCTCAACATTCATGCTGGTTATGCTCCCGCTTCCCGTATTGGTAATTGCTATAGGCAAAGCAACATTTTGGTAAGGATATACGCTGCGACTGATGTTTGTGCCATTGAGGAATCGAACCTGCACGCTCATCGGGGATGAATAAAACACTCCGAAATATATTCCTGCAGCTATGACTATTATTGCAATTAAACCTATTAGATAATCAACTTTTTCCATTCGATCACTGTGTTCTATTCTTCAATTCCTTTAAAGCCTCGCCAACCTTTCGGGATACTTGTTTATAATCCTCTTCAAATAAAGCCTTTGACCAAGCTTCATAATCATATTTATCTCCAATAGACGGAGGTTTTAAGGAAAAAACACCCTTGCTATTCTCAACATATCCCATCTTTTTCATTCGCAACAAATGATATCTAAGCGTCTTCTCGTTTATTTCCTCCCAATTCTTGTTTATATATTGAGTTAGTTCATCAATGTTTGGATCTGATTTTTTTATGAATTGGAAATATATAAGCGCATCTAATATGGCAACGGCACTAAGCCTCGATTCCCCGGGATTTATTATTCCAAGGGACAGTGCAAGCCATCTAACAATGGATCTTTTTGTTTCTAATACCTCCTTAGTAAGCCTCAGATTACGTATTGTTATCTCCCTTTCTATAAGTGAAGATTCGTTTAGCTCCATCACATAAAAATATACCTGCAAATTAATAGACATTTTGTTGGTGTTATTCAGAACTATTTTTATATGTGAAATCACAATCTGTTATCTATTAAAGGCATCAAGCATGATAGTAATCGGGATAGAGAGCAGTGCGCACACGTTCGGTGTAGGTATAGTGGACAACGGAGTTATACTTGCAAACGAAAAATCAATGTACAACATAACCACGAAAGGGATGATACCAGGGGATGTTGCAAATTATCATATGGATCACGTAAATGAAGTTATCTCCAAAGCTCTTTTATCTGCAAATATCTCTATTGACGAATTGGAAGGTGTATGCTATACAAAAGGTCCTGGGATAGGCCCATGCCTCCAGGTTGGACAACTTGCGGCAAAGACAATTGCAAAAGAATTAGGTCTTAAGATAACTACAGTAAACCATTCAATAGCCCATATAGAGATAGCAAAGCATTTTGCAAAACAAAAAGATCCGTTGGTACTGTATGTAAGCGGGGGAAATTCACAGATATTAAAGATGAGAAAAAATAAAACCAATAAATATTACGTTTTAGGCGAAACGTTTGACATAGGAGTGGGAAACATGCTCGATAACTTTGCAAGATCGGCAAAGCTCAATCCCGCATGGGGGTCTACAGTAGCGAAAATCGCAAATGAAGGGAAGTACATAGAGCTTCCATACACTGTCAAAGGCATGGATTTTGCATTCACAGGCCTCCTTACTAAGGCTACTTCGCTCATAGGAAAAGAAAAAATACAAGACTTATGCTTTTCCATACAAGAGAATGCCTTTTCCATGATATGCGAAGCTACTGAACGGGCGTTGCTTATGACAAACAGCAGCGAACTGTGCGTATGCGGCGGGGTAGCACAGAGTTCCATGCTGAAAGATATGCTTGGAAGCGTAGCAAAAGAGCATAAGGCAAAATTCGGATACGCGCCTGATCAGTACAATGCCGACAACGGCGCAATGATCGCATTTGTCGGTGAACGAGAGCTTTCTAAAGGTCACGACACGAAATTATCAAAATGCACAATCGATCAGAAGTTTAGGACAGATTTGGCTGTAGTATATTGAGTGATAAAATGCAACTATTTAGCGAAGGAGCAGAAGCAAAAATATATTCACACCAAATTCTAGGTAAAAAGCTTCTATTCAAGGTAAGAGAGCCTAAAAGTTATAGAATACAGAATCTGGACCAGAAAATAAGGAAATCTAGAACAAAAAGAGAGGCCAAAATAATGGTCAAGGCAACTGCTGCGGGAATAATGGTCCCGAAACTGGTTGCAGTAAGCAAGTTCACAATATGCATGGAAATGATAAACGGCAAATTGATGAAAGACGCCAAAATAACAGCGCGCACTCTATCAAAATCCGGTTCGTTGTTAGCAAAATTGCACAATATCAACATCGTACATGGCGATTTTACTCCTGCCAACATAATGCTGTGCGGGAATGACGTCTTTGCTATAGACTTTGGCCTTTCAGAGGTAACTATAAGCTTGGAAGAGAAGGCTATGGACCTATTGCTCATGAAGCGAGCTATATCAAGTGCCCAATTTAGCAAATTCCTCTCAGGCTATGCATCAGAGGCAAAAGCTAGGCTAACTCTCTTGAAACTAAAAGAAATAGAAAAGAGAGGAAGATACAAAATAAGGACTCTAACAACTAGTTAGAGCTCTCCTACTCTTCTCTTCTGGGCTCTCTTTATCCTCTTCCTTTTCTTCTTTACCCATTTCCAGCGCATGCGGCCTTTTTTCTTCCATTTTCTAGGTATGCTTCCCAATGAAACACCAAATTGACAAATACTTATTGACTAGACTGATATAAATCTAAATATTTATATTCATGATGGCTCATTTAATTATCTAGCGTATTTTAAAAGCGTATGAAATAAAGAGAGTTTTGCATGGCCGGAAATCAAATAAAACTAATCCTGATGTTTGCGATGGCTATAATCGCAGTTGTACTGCTAATATACCTAATACAATCGCCAACTCCTATATTCTCACTAACCACGACGTCCAAAGCAACCACCATACCATCAAATTCTGCAAGTTCGAATGCAACGTCATCTGTGACTTCAAAGAGCTCCACAACATCCATATTAACAACAAGCTGCCTTTCTGGGCAACCTTATGCTGCTATAACCAATGGGAATTTTGGCACAGGCACCTATTTTGGGTGGAATGTGACCGGCCTCGGGTTCGGCTCGGTGCCTGCTAATGTATCTCAGCTCAACCAAAACAATTCCTATTACGGATCCCCATGGACTGGAGCGCAAGGAGGTTACTTTGCAACCACGTACGAACCAGGTTTCTCAAAGTATCCTGGAAATCTAACATCCGATTCCTTCCAAGCTGTGGAACCATACCTAAACTTCAAAATAATATCTCCACAAAACCAGCAATTGTATGTAGAAATAATTCACAAAAACACCGTATACGCCTCTTACCAATTCAATACGTATATTAACTCAAATCAAAACCAATCCAGTATTTTCGAAAATGTAAGCATCCCTATAGCATCTTACCTTTGCCAAAACATAAGTGTTAGAGTCGTTTCAGGTGTACTAGGGTCGCTGCAGAACAGACTGCAGTATATAGCAGTGAGCAACTTTTACCAAGGCAGCACACCTTCTACGACTCAAGGGGTAGTGGTAAATGCTACCCTCAATCAGTAGCGCAAACGTGGTCGCGTGCAAATATACAATACAATATCAAGGAAAAAGGAAGAGTTTAGACCAATATCTGGAAATAAAGTAAACTTCTTTGCATGCGGCATAACTGTATACGATTCGCCCCATCTTGGGCACGCAAAAACATATACTCAATTTGATCTTATCGTACGCTATTTGCGCCATCTAGGTTACGAAGTATACTACCTGCAGAATATTACAGACATAGACGACAAAATAATCAGGCGCGCAGAGCAGGGCAATGTAGAATGGCGCGAGCTTTCACAGAAATTCGAGAAGGTATACTTAGAAAGCATGGCATCCCTCCATATCAACTCCGTAACTAAATATGCAAGGGCAACCGACTACATACCCCAAATAGTGAAACAGATAAAAACGCTTATAGAAAAGGGATTCGCATACAAGATAAGCGATGGAATATACTTCGAAGTATCAAAATTCAAGGATTATGGCAAGCTCTCCGGAAGGGTGGAAATCAAGAAGGAGGATGCAATATCCCGAATAGACGAATCATCAGAAAAGAAGGGCTGGAATGATTTCTGCCTTTGGAAATTCAAGAAAGACAAAGAGCCATTTTGGGATACTGAATTAGGCCCTGGCAGGCCTGGATGGCACATAGAAGATACTGCAATAACAGAGTCTGAGTTCGGTCAGCAATATGATATACACGCTGGTGGATTTGACCTCATCTTTCCACACCACGAAGCCGAAATAGCCCAAATGGAAGCGGCTTCCGGCAAAACACCTTTTGTCAAATATTGGATGCACTCCGGCTTTCTCAATATAAACTCTGAGAAAATGTCGAAGAGTAAAGGCAACTTCAAGACAATACAGGAAGCGCTTGCTGTTTATGATTACAAAGTTTTGAGGTACTTCTTCCTCAGCTCCCACTACCGTTCATCTATCGACTATTCAGATAACTCGCTGGAACAGGCTTCCAACTCCCTAAAACGTATAAATGAATTCTTTTATAATTCAAGCAAAACCCGCGACGATCCAAATGAAAAGATCGCAGTTGAAAAATTACGCAAACAGTTTTTCTTATCTATAGATGACGATTTCAATACGCCAAATGCCCTTGCCGCACTCTTCGATCACATAAGGGAACAAAATGCAAATGGGGGTCCAGGTATGCATTCAAGAAATTTCCTTCTCGAGTTCAATTCCATATTCGATGTTTTGGAGCATGAAGCTTCAGATATCCCAGTTGAAATAAAACAACTAGTTGATAAAAGAGAAGGAGCAAGGCGCACAAATGATTGGGAAGGCGCAGATAAATTAAGAGCCAAGATAAAATCATTAGGATTTACAGTGGAAGATTCCCCACAAGGCCCGCGCGTGCGCAAATCAGAAAGCTAAGAAGCAAGTACGTTGTCCGTATCTGTTCCATTCGCATCTGTACTTTCGTCCTTTGAAGGCACTATCTTATATTCGATATCTGTTTGAAGCGCAGATCCTTTTTTACCCCCTCTCTTCTGCTGTTTCTTGGTCCTAGCCGTGGCAAAAAGCACATCAACGTCATCCTTGCC
Organism: Microcaldota archaeon; assembly: GCA_021812185.1. Classification (GTDB taxonomy): domain Archaea; phylum Micrarchaeota; class Micrarchaeia; order Micrarchaeales; family CABMGC01; genus JAKAON01. The sequence continues at coordinate 8,367 of JAKAON010000003.1, read as the reverse complement.
CTTGACTTCGATCCATGTTTTTATATAAACTGACATATTCTTCAAAGGCTTTGAATACCTGTCTGTGAATGAATATTCATTATTTTCATGTTTTAGTATCCCTACGCTCACTCCGAAATCCAGATACCTCTTCCATGTGGCTATTGGAAGGTCTTTGCTGCAATCCCTCAGACGAAGGTTTCCCATATTTTTTACTTCAATTAGCGCTCTAGAGAACCTGTATGCCTTTGTTTCATTCTCAAAATATATCTTTGCCAACTCCCTAACGTTCGGGCTCTTAAGCTTCTCTTTCATAGGGGCATCTTCAAATTCCCAGTACTTTATCGCCATGAACATCATTGATTATTACAGATATTATTGCAAATTAAGTTATTTATCCTTAATTAGCGGTTTGTAATACTATAATATCTTTCAATCTTTAAATTTTATATAGGTTGCAATATTACATCTCTACGCAGCCACAAAGGAAAATCCATCAAAACATTAAGATACAAATGTGACAACATCCTCGTCTTGGACCACGTGGTCTAAACCTACTCTTTGGTTTAAGAAACGTACGCTCGATCCTGTGACATATGCAAATCTAACCTCCTTTGCCAAATCTGCATGCACTCTTTTAGCAACATCTAGTACGGTGCTCCCATTTTTCACAACTAACGGTTTCTCAAAGTCAGCCCTCTGCCCCTTTTCCTTAAGAAATACCCTGACAAGGCCTAAACTGCTAAACATGGTGTCTTTCAAAGATTCAATTCCGTAACTTGTCTTGACGCTTATCGGTATGACTTTCATTTTAGTCCGCACTTCCAAAGACTCTTTAACTTTTTTGAAATTCGCATTCAAATCTATTTTATTAAGTGCAACAATGCTTGGTATCCTGATTTTATCTTCGGAAATGGCATCAAGTATATCATCGAGCGTGCAGTTTCCGAATATAAATACGTTGGCATTAACTAATCCAACGCCTTTCATAACTTCGATTATGCTGCCATCTGGCGGAGCCACTTTGCCATTTCTAATTATCCTTACTCCTCCCCTCTCTGTCTCGTCCACTTTAACTTTCGCGGGTTTATCGTTAAAATCTATACCGAGAGCCGAAAGTTCGTCGATCAAATAAAAAAGCTTTTCATAATCAGTTATGTCAACGATGAACAGTATAAGGTCAACAACTCGTATCGCGCTAGCAATCTTATTGCCTTCTCCCTTCCCTATATGCGCACCTTCTATAAGCCCAGGGGTGTCGAGGACCTGTATCTTTGCCCCTTTCAAGTTCAGCATGCCTGGTATCACTTCCAGAGTAGTAAATGCATAATCTGCAACCTTGGATTCTACTCCTGTAAGCAAATTAAGCGTCGATGATTTTCCTGCATTAGGGAATCCGACAAGCGCTATTGTTGCATCTCCTGTCTTCTTAACCGCAAATCCAAGTCCCTTCTTTCTTTTCTTGCTGCTTATCTGCTTCCTTATCGTAGCCATTTTTGCTCTCAACAAACCAAGATACTTGTTTGTGGCTTTGTTATACTTCGTTTTGGAATATTGTTTCTTCAGATCCTCCAACTTGCTATTAAGTGCATCTTCCATCTAAAATCCCAATTTTTATCTAAGTATAACTTTTTTATTGTTATACAACCCATTGAATAACGTATTTAAATATGTTAATTCATTAACTTTTTAAATATTGCTAAAGTGAATAAAATGGCAAAAGCAAAGAAAGCAAAGGGAAAGAAGGCAAAGAAGAGATAAAGTTTATTTCCGAAAGTAGAGAATGTATGTATTTTGTTTTTTTAATTTAATAACCTTGATTGTAATCTATCTCTCTCATTATTTTAAGCTCCTGGCATAAATTTTGACAACCTCCTCTTGAAATCCCTGTCATTTTGGAACTTGTCCATCATCTTTTTCATCTTATTAAAGTCGGCAAGCAGTTCTCTCACGTCTTTTTCACTTGTTCCGCTACCCTTAGCTATCCTGTTCACCCTACCACTCTCTTTAAGCAAACTTCCGTCTTTTCTCTCCTGCTTGGTCATAGACCCTATTATTACCTTATACTTTTTCATTTTTTCTTCGCTCTTTTCTACGATGTCCTTAGGTGCATCAGAGACTCCTAGCATGCCCAACATATTCTTCATCGGGCCCATGTTCGACATCGTCTTGAGCTGGGCGTAGAAAGTCTCAAATGTGAGCTCGTTCATTGCAGAAATATCCTCCTTGCTCACTCCGGACTCGCTCACTGCCTGGTTTACTCTCTCTATCAGGCTCTCTAGGTCTGGCATTCCCAATAATCTACCAACAAATTTTTTCGAGTCGTAAAGTTCTATTGCATTGAGCCTTTCCCCATTACCTATGAATGTTATGTTTACGTTAGCCGCATTTACCGCACTTAATGCCCCTCCTCCCCTGCCTGAACCGTCAAGTTTTGTTACGATAACTCCATTTATCTTTATAGCATTGTCAAATTCACGCGCTTGCTTTGCAGCTACCTGACCTATATCCGCGTTTATCACAAGCATCTTCTCATCAGGCTTGAAGCTCTTAGATATTATCTTAAGTTCGCTGATCAGCTCTTCATCAAGCCCGCTTCTGCCGCTAGAATCGCATATGACAACTTTTTTTCCTTTGAGTGCAACGTCGGCTTCGCGCAATATCCTCCCCACGTCCTTCTCTCCCTTTATCCCGAAGAACGTCACATTTGCCTGTTTTGCCAAAGTCTCAAGTTGCTCATAGGCTGCGGGCCTTGCAGTATCGCAGCATATAAGTGCGCTGCTAAGTCCCCTATCCTGATAATATTTGGCTATCTTTGCTGCGGTTGTGGTCTTTCCAGATCCATATATCCCAAGGAGCAGTATTCTTTTCGGCTGCATGCTAGGAGAGTAGCTGCCTCCCATCAACCCGACCAATTGCTCGTATAACAAGTCTATAACATAATCTCTCGGGCTGATCCCGTGCGGCAGGTCCTTATGCAATACGCTATCCTCTATCTTTTTAGTCAAGGCAAGTACAAGGCTAACTTCGACATCGGAGCTTATGAGCACCTTCTGGAGCTCCTTGTTGAATTCTTTTATCGTCTTGGTGTCTATAATCGTTGCTCCCCTAAGCTTGGCGATTGCCTTCCTTAAACCCTCTCCTAAGTCCATGCAAATCCTTTTGACAAATAGATAATAATTTAAGCCTCATTATCTATAAAAGCTTAAAGGCATGCAATAATAACAGGGGCTCGTAGCTCAGCCTGGTCAGAGCGCTGGTCTTATAATCTGGTTTTCAAGAATCTCCAGATAGGACAGCCAGATGTCGTGAGTTCAAATCTCACCGGGCCCATTGTAATTAAAAATCAGGGTTTATTGCACAAATCAACAACCAAAGTATGCCGTATAAAACATCAAGGAGTACAATGACTATACGAACTACAATATGTCATATCCTAAAGGGAAACCAAATCCTCCTGAAATTCGGATCCCGCAGCATAAGCAAGGGCAAGTGGAACGGCCCAGGGGGCAAGATAGAGGGGGATGAGACTCCGGAGCAAAATGCCATAAGGGAAGTATACGAAGAGACCGGACTTAGAGTAAATAGCATGACATATCACGGAACACTAAAGTTTTACATGAACGGTACAAAGGACCTTACAATACTAAACTACCTTTTTTCAACAAGGGACTTCGATGGCAATCCAAGGTCGAGCGAAGAAGGCGAAGTAAAATGGTTCGACATATCCAAACTCCCATACGAAAAAATGTTTCCTGATGACAAATACTGGATAAATATCATGCTTTCCGGACAAATATTCGATGCTGAATTTTACCTCGACAAGTCAAATACGCAAGTACTGGACAACAAAATAATCATAAAAGAATGAAATAAATGGCCAAAAGCAAGTTCATCCTAGGCATTGCATCCGAACGCATAGCCAAGCTCTTCAGCCTTGCCGAAGAATCGTCCAAAAAAAATGAAACCAAATTAAGCAACAAGTACATAAAAATAGCAAAAGAGCTAAGCAGACACTACAAAGTCAGCATTCCAAAGAAACTCAAAATAAGGGTGTGCAAGAAGTGCGGGGAATTTCAGATACCTGGAGTAAATTCGAATGTAACTGTTGCAAGCTCCAAGAGCTGCGTAATATACACGTGCAAGAAGTGCGGATCGCAAAACAAGATTTTCTACAAAAAAACTACTTCACTCCAAGTTTCACGAGCAACTCATTAGCCAACTCTATAGCATTCCCGCTATTCGTCGCTGTTATTAGGTTTTTGTAAACTTCAACGCCCTTATCTGTAACTACATATCTGGAAGTAGCTGCAAAAGACCGCACCTCTGCGCTTTCCTGCGCAGATATCTTACCAGGAGTGAAACCGTTTGCGCGTATAAATATCTTGACAGAATTTCCAAAAGCCCCAATTATCTTGTTTTCCTTTATGAATAGTTTTGTCAGGTCGATCAAAGGTTTAAAATCCTGCAATCTATACGAATCTACTCCAGGTCCATCCACCAGCAGCAGCGCACTATAATCTAAAGGGTTGAGCTTTGCCGTGTTCACGTCCGGAGTGTATATCGCCCCGTGCAATCCTATGCACTGCGATGTCGTGTAGCTAGATAATGTTACATCTATGTTCCATTTGTGCAGGACAAGCAACAACTTGGACAATGTCTCATCTGAAAAGTTCTTCGGAGGCACTATTATCGCAACTTTCATCAATACACCTATTTTTTACCACGCAGCAATCTTCTTGCTGCATATGCTAATATTGCCATGAATACAATTAAAATAACAACAAAATCCGCAACTGATAACACTGATACGCTAATATTCGACCCAGATTGCGCATAAATCCTCTGGCTTGCAAACAATTCCACTGTGCCGTTCAAGTATCCATAAGGAATGTTGTATAGCGTGAGCGTGCCATTTGGTCCGCTGTAAAATCTGCCTTCTGTGGTGTTTGCAAATGTCACGCTAACAAGGGCATTTACGGGAAACTGGAATAGCATGTCCTTTGTTCTTATGGTCTCGTTATAAACAGGCATCTTCACATTAATTATGGCAGTGGAATTTGCAAATATAGGTATATTTGTAATCATCTCCACGCCTTTGTAATATGCAGAATTCAGGATGTACTTCCTTCCAGAATCAAGGAATACTGTTCCATTTGTCGTTTTGTTCCCTATCACGAACTTATTGATATCTATGTTCTTACCATATGCATTTTGGGCTTGGAGGTTAACCAGGTACTGCTGCATAAAGTTCGCAGTTTCATAAATCGGGCCATTCACCTGCACTTGCTGCGTGCTCAGGTCGACTCCGCTGCTCCAATTGCTGAAAACATGCCTCTCCCCTATACCCGAATACACTGTGGTGTTTTGCACACTCAACTGCGCATACGAGCCTTTCGGATACCATCCGCTTCCTAATATCTTGCTGAAACTCGATGTCGCATTGACGTAATATTCTGTCTTCCATATCGGATGTATATCTATCGGACCTTCTACGACAACATTGCCGCTCAGGTTCATATTCCCGTTGCTCCATCCTGTGAAAATTTCCCTCTGCCCATTTGTCAAATTAATTACTGGAGCAATGACAGAATATGTTGCATTGCTTCCCGAATCATACCACCCCTGCCCCTTGACATCAGAAGAGTAGTTACCGGATATATTGAGTTGGTACTGAGTGGTCCATTGAACAGTCTCTTTTATGTTGCCGTTCATCAGCACTGTGGAATAATTGGAATACCCGCTATACGCCCCGCTCCCTCCTGTCCCTATCCACTTGTAAAATATAGCACGCGAGGTGCTTGAAAGCAAAATCGTGCTAGGGCTGTCTATAAAAACGCTGGAATACGCATTGTACATCTGGGTATTATTGAGCTTGCCGTATGGCGAGTTTATAGTAAGGGAATACCCTACGTTCCACAACTCGGTGTTATTGATCAACTGATTTATCCCAGATCCTACCTTGAAGTAATTTGTCAAATTGCCTACTTCGGCTACTCCGTATCTGTTTGGGAGAGCGCTCTGGCTCCCAACTCCATATCCTATGTAAGAAAAGCCCTTATCTACTTGCATCCATTGGTTTGATTTGTAGAAAGTGAAATTGTAAAATCCGACATCGCTTACGTTCTGGGTGTTAGTGCTCGCATTCGCAACCTCTCCAAATGCGACCGGGAGATTTGCCCCCGACCTTCCAGTATTAAGCCCTACCTCCCCAACTATTTTGTCGTTTACCTTGAAATACCAATTATTTCCCACTGAGAAAAAGGAGTAGTTGTTGTATGTCCCGCTCCTCCCAACGGATCCAGGACTTCCTATGGCACCGCAGAACTGGTTCTCGCACGGCCCTGAAGTTGTGAAATATTCATAGAACCACTCTGCATCGCCCCTGTTAAAGAGATTGTTTTGGCTGCATCCAGTTGCATTGCAGTATGTTGGATAATTGCCTGTCTGGTTCTCCATAACGTATCCTATCTGCACAAAAGATCCATCGGCAAGCGTCTCTCCAGTCCAAAAACCAAGCGATCCGATAGTGATATTGTTTTGCGGAGTAATTGTCTGTATCCACACGCTTGCCCCGTTGTTGTCTGAAGCGCTCTGTCCTGCCCTTACTCCGAATTGGAACCAGTACTGCGCATTCGATATGCTGGTCAAACCAATCAGAATGATCAAAGCTAAGTATAAAACAGGCTTAAATTCTCTCATAATCCAAACCAATATCGTCAAGTTTCTTTATAATATCTCCCCTCAATTCCGAGTTCATGCTCTTCCAGTCTATCACTGCGCATTCTGGAGGTATCCCAGAGCAATCTACCGCAGCCTCTATCATGCTAATATTCTCAAATGGTCCTTTATTTATTATTGCATGCTTTGGCATTATGTGCGAGAACGCGTACTCCTTCTCAACAGCTAGCCTAGTGAACTTATTTGCATAGTGCGTGCCACCTATGCCTATCGCAACTTTCCCTATCTCCGCATGTTTTTCTGCTAATTTCATTGCGCAATCAAATGCGATCCTGCCAAGAAGCGCGGATCTTTGCGAATTTCCCATAACTGATGTTGGACCTCCAAATTCAAGAAAGCATGATGGCGTTTTCAGAAGCGGCCCATGGTGCGTAGCCTCGTAAATGACATCAATCCCTTCATTGCGCTCTCTTGTCATGCCAAGCAAGAATTCCCTCATCCCAAGCGGCTCGGCAATCGACAGCTTCATGGGCATGCCGCCAAAGTCAGCCCTATTGGTCCAATTTCCCGTTGAATGCGCAGTGAATGAGACAACCCCTTTCTCGCTCTTGTGCCTGCTCACAATCAGTAATGAATCAAATCCAAATCCATCAAGGTACTCGCAATGCAGGAGATCCGTTTTCGACTTGCACAGCACCATCTCCCCTATCCTCTCAAATCCCTTCCATTCATCGATCTCACTTTCATGCTCCTGCAATATATGCTCTCCAGCGGCTTTTGAAACTGTGTCATTTTCCGAGTAAATGAGCCCTATCAATCAATCACAAGAGCGGGTATCTAGCTTCCTCACTAGAGATATTTATAATAATATTACCAACCAATACTTACTATCTTTCAGGTGTTAATATGTTCGAAATAAAACTAGACAGCGCAGAGTATTGGAGAGACTGCTTAGAAGCCATAGTAAGTCTCGTAGAGGAAGGATCATTTAACATTTCAAAGGAGGGCATAAGCTTAAGGGCGATGGACCCTTCAGGAATAAGCATGGTATCATTCAATATACCGAGCAAAGCATTCTCCAAATTCACCGTTTCAGATCCTGTTTCAATAGGCCTCAATCTATCAAATCTTAGCAAGATAATGCAAAGGACAAGGCCTAACGAAGCGCTTGTCATGAAAGATTCGGACAACAAGCTAAGCCTGGAATTCTCAAGCGACAGCGGAAAGAGGAAGTACAAGATACCTTTGATAGACATAAGGAAGAATGCTGACAAGGAACCTACAATCTCATTCGACGTTCATGCAGAAGTTATGTCAGAGCCTATGAAGAACATAATAAAGGACGCTGCCCAGATGTCCTCATACATTTCATTCAAGGCAGCAAAGAACCAATTCATAGCAAGCGCATATGGCGACTCCGGAGAACTGGAAGGGTCTTACGAGGAAGATGGCAAAGTCATAAAGAAGATAGACGCCGCAAAGAACGCCCAGGCCGTGTTCAATTTGGAATATCTGGAAAACATAGTGAAGGGATGCCCTGTGGGGAGCGAGATAGACCTCTCATTAAAGAGCGATGACCCACTAAAACTCAGCTACAAAATCCACGATGCAGAGATAACGTATTATCTCGCGCCATACATGGAGAGCTAAGTCCGCGCGCATAGCACTTCAGATACACTTCTGGCATATGCAGGCAGCACATACCAC
>JAKAON010000021.1 GCA_021812185.1 Microcaldota archaeon | reverse complement strand
ACCTTCGCCACCGTCTCATTCAGGTTGCGAGGCCATAATATCTTAGGGGCACCTACCTAAAAATTCGTAATGTTTATAAGGAAAAGGACTCAATTAGAAACACTCTGTAGATTACCAGATATTGCTAAAATTGGCAAGAAGGCCCTTTGCGCAAAAGCGTGCTGCTAGGACGTCGAATTAAGATACCAGTTGTACAGCATCTGGGAATCCAATCTTTGGTCGCTTGCCATTTTCGATCCGTTGATCGACAGGGAGGATATTGAGAGTATTGTTGTGTTTTTCTCTAGATAAATCGTGCTGACGTGATTATACGGGGTTGGATCCATGAAGACGAGCGTCGTCTCTATAATGTTCATGTTTTTGTAGCTTGAAAGATTTGACATTGCGACTATGTTGTTTGGCCATGGCGTCGTGTTTAGGAACTGCGTGACATTGCTTATGTATATGCTCTCGTTGGATTTGGAGTTGAAGACGTAATATGAGAGGGTTATCGAATACGGCACGCTGACATTATTTGGGTCTTTTGAAGTGAATGACGATGTGCACAGTGCAACTAGGCCAGAGCTGTTTGATAGGATGCTTGAGGTTTGGCAATTAGCGTATGATGTCTCGTTGTACTGCAAATAATGCGCAGGAGCGACATTGTTTAGCGCAAGTGACATGAAAGATGATGTCTTGCTTGTATATGCGCCAAATGAATACTGGTTGCCTAGGGGCAGATACAGATACACCAGTGCGATCAAGGCAAGTGCGACGAGAACTATTGCGACGTACCTCTCGCCCCCTCTGTGCAGTTTATGCTTTCTTTTTGCCATGCCATTCATCCAAATTGACGATTTTGAAATACGCGCAAAATCATATGTTGTTTAGCCTCTGCTTTATCTCCTCCACGCTTATCTTTGTAGTAAGCAAGGGGATCTTCTCTATCTGGGCTATCTTGATTGCGAGCTTGTCCATGTTCTCTATGTTCCTTACGACTATTATCCTAGGTTTTATTGGAGCAACCCTGACCACTACCATCGGCGACCTGCCGGTACTTACCTGGTCGAAAATAAATGCGCGCTCGTTTGTCGTGCCAAAGAGCTTGGAGTATTCGCTAGGCGATATTTCCAGTATGACCCTCAGGCTGTCAAGCAGCGTGTATCCGAATATCCTGACGTTATCAAGATAGTTTGGATTTGCTGCTATCTTTGCATCGATTAGCCTTGCGAAGTCAACGCCGTTTATGGGCGCGGAAAAGTCATGTATCGAATAGAAAGGCTCGCTCTCGGCCTTTGGAAGATTCATCTTCTCGAGATTCCTTGTTACCTCGCCGCCTTTCTGCGTGTCCATTTCGAAGAGGGACTGGACGAACCTCTTTATTATTCCGGCCCCGGGGCTAAGCCTCCTATTGCCTTCGTAGTCGCTTATGGTAGATGTTGAGATTTTGAGATGCTTTGCAAGCTCAACTTGGGATATTCCAAAGAGCTCGCGCCACTTCTTCATTGTGCTTCCCGGGCTCTCGGAGAATGTTATCTCGCCTGCTATTCTTTCCTGGAGCGAATCCATGATAGGAATGTGTGGATAAAGGTTAATAAGCGTTCCTCGCTTCGTTGATATGCTTATTTCTCACTTGCTTTTCCTTGCGCTCTTCTTCTTAGGCAAGTTGCGCTTGCCGTGCTCCTTCTCCATTCGGTCGTATGCCATTTGGATTTTAGCCTCGTCATTTGCGCTGCTTTCGGTATCGGCCTTCTTGATAAAGCCGTATCCTATGGCTATGATGGCGCCTACCAGGGCAGCTATAAAGATTAGGCCTAGCAGCGCTATTGGAAGGAGATTGTTGCCTATTGAGCTGTTAACATTTATCTGGTACTGCAGGTATGTCGAATTGCCTGCGATGTTCTGGAACATTGCATAGTACGTCCCTGCAGGGAGTATTGTAGAATTCTTGTAGAAGTATCCCTGGGATGAATTAGTAAATTCCTGCGGGTATGCCCCAGAAGGGAAATTGCGGGCTATTTCAAAAGTGCCGCGCCCTTCATTTGCAAGTGCGCTGGAAGACACGTTCTGTGAGTTTTTCGTAGCTTGATATGCAGATGCGTTCATCAAATAGAAATTCACCCCGTGGGTAGCCTGGTATACTATGAGCAGCACTGAAGGCTTTGCAAGCGTGATCGGATATGTTAGCATCTGGCCAGGCAGTATCGTTGAATTTAGCGTTGTTGAATTGAAGTGGAAGGCAATTGACGGGGCTGTGAAGAGCAGCAGTATCGCAAGTACGAATAATCCTATCCCTATGTAAATAAGTTTTTTGTCCATGAAAAACAATCCTCGAAAGTTATTGCATAGTTAAGTATTTATATCTCGAACAACTATAAATTAATACTTGTTGGATGTGGCCTTTGGCTGCGTTGATTTTATGGTTAAACAGATCAAGACAGGCATATTTGGGCTTGATTCGGTGCTCTTTGGAGGCATACCTGAACACAACCAGGTGGTCGTCGCAGGAGGGCCTGGGGCGGGAAAATCTCTGCTCTCCTTTGAATTCCTCTACAGGTCGGCGCTGGAAGGTGAAATTGGGATAATGTTCTCGCTTGATGAGGAAGTTGATAAGCTTTTGGAGAACGTGAAGGAAGTTTTTGTGGGAATGGAGAAGATTGACGAATTCATCAAGGAAGGGAGGATAACTGTGATTGGAGAAGGCCTTAGCGATAGCGTTCGGCAGGTAGGCGGAGACACCACATACCAATTCGGAAAAGTTGTTGCAGACATAGAGGCTTACGTCAAGAAGACCGGAGCAACAAGAGTTGTGATAGACTCGATATCTCTACTCGACCTTATGATAAATGACAAGATAATCTACAGGAGGTCGATGCTCGCCCTCGCATCGAACCTGCGCAGGCTGGGAGTGACATCGATGATAACAGTTGAAAGCGAGAGCATAGATAGGGGCAAGCTCGAATTCGTCCCTGAATACTTCATATTCGACGGCATAATAGCACTCTACCAAAATGGCGAGGAGGATAAGAGGGTTCTTTCGCTCGAAGTCATAAAGATGCGCGGAGGCAAGCATAGTTTCATGACTGTCCCATACGACATAGCAAGCGACGGATTCAAGATTTATGCGCAAGGCACCTGAGAGATTTCGATGGATGATAAATTCAAAAAAAGCGATGGAGCCGCTAACTGGGAAGGCATGCGCACATATGCGCTAATCGCAGTGGGCCTCGTCATACTTGCAATAGGATTATCGGCACTTGCGAGTTTCATGGGGAGTGGGAATTGCAAAGGGATACTCCTTGGCCCGAGCAGGGATACGTGCATGTTCGCACTTGCCCTTTCTGCAAATAACTACAGCATGTGCAAATCGCTTTCGGGAAGCGAGCAGGCGCGATGCTTCATTCAAATATCGGAGAACACCAAGAATCCAAGCTTGTGCCGCAATGCATCTGCATATTCAAGTGAATGGGGCAACGAATGCTACTTGTATTTCGAGAATGCGACAGGCAGCGTGGCATATTGCAGTGATGTAGTAGGGACTGAGCGCAACCAGTGCCTTGCATCCTCAGCCATATACAATTACAATTCATCTTATTGCACAGGAATATCCAATTCCACTTTGCGCACTTCGTGCACGGATGCAGTATCGATGAATGGGGCGCTTAGGGGAGATAACGTTTCGTACTGCGCTGCGCTATCAGGCACATATAGCAGCAATGAAACATTGTATTTGCTCGGCTCGCTAATCGGCAATGCGAAAGCAAATGCATCCGATCTTTACAGCCAGAGCGCGCCTTTTGTATACATGCAGGGAAGCTCGTATTCAAAAAGTGACATATGTTACCTTTTCTTCTCGGCATTAGATAATGGGGCAAATTACTGCCAGAAGATAACAAACCCTGTGATAGGGAGCATGTGCAGCTCTGCTGCATTGAATGCAGCGTCTTCAGAGAAGTCGCAAAATTTGACGCAGTCGAATTCGAGCAACATAACGGGAGGCTACGGCACGCTCATTGGCGAATGCGGCAATCAGAGCGCAAGCGCTTTTTCGATATGTTCAAATGCGGTGCGCCTCATCGAGGCGATCCAGACGAAGAACATCACCATGTGCTCGCAGTTCCAAGGCGCATTGAATGCACAGTGCTTTGAAGGGATGGCAAGAGAGTATGGCAATGCGACATATTGCAGATATATAAGCAATAGCACATATGATTACTCCTGCATCGTTGGGACACATGCGGCTAATTTGACTTCTGGCTGATTTGTCCCTGCAGGATCGAGTTGTTTTCATGAGAGGAATAGTGAGCTGCATAAAACACGGGCCAAGCGTAGTGGATAACTTGTATTTCGTAGTGCATGAGGATGCGGGAGAACTCACACTGTCGGAATTTACAAGCCCCATCGCTATGCACCTTGGAGATGAGGTTGACATAGATACAGATTCGGGAAGTATTTTGATGTCATCTCAGCATGCTGGGCTAGATGAGATATTTTCAAGAAGGCTTGACGAATTTGTGAAGTCTTCGCTTAATGAGGACATGCGTCCCTGCGATATAGCTGGGCTAGATGAGATAACAAAGGCGATGGGCCCAAAGCTTAGCGGCGCGGCTAGGCTGCTTGCGAGAAAGCTTGTCAGGGCCGCACCGGTGATAGTGAGATTCCACAATGACGCTGACGGATCTAGCGGGGCATACGCGCTATACAAGAGCCTTGAGAGATTCTTCGAGGGCGATTTCTTCTCGGCAAGGCCCAGGATAATTTGGAAGATGCACAAGAACGTCGTATATGCGCATGAGGATGCACAAGAGGACATCATTACAATAAACAATTACGAATCAGGCCAAAAGCCGCTGCTGGTGGTAATCGATTTCGGGACATCGCAGGGCAGCAACCAGGGCGTGGAGAGGATAAAGGAGTCTTTTGACATAATATGGCTAGACCACCATCCCCTAGAGAGCGATGCAAAAGTTAGGGAACTTGCCAATTACGTGAATCCCTGGGACTGGGGAGGCGAATCCAGCTACACTGCAGGGTTTTTGGCTTGCCAGTTAAGCAAGATGTTCTCTGATATTGATGTGTCATGCATGGAGGATGCATCGATGATAGGAGACTATAGCATATATGCAAGGAACACAGACTGCGGCCTGAAAGCTGCAGCAGTGCTTGATTTGCTGACAAGCGATAAGACGATAGCATTCGGCACACGCAACTACCTCACGCCAAGCGAGATGGACCAAGTTCTTGGGGACAAGGCAAAGACATCGGAGCTCTTCTTGTATGCAACTTCGAAGATGGAGGATTCGCTTGACAGCGCAATAAAATCGCTCAAGCATTATTCTGCAGGCAAAGTAGGGATATATGTATGCGATTTCGACAGCGTTCGGGATCCCCTTTCCACTGATAGGTTCCCCCTCCCGGGGAGATTTGCATCCAAGCTTCTTGCCAAGATAGAAACTGACGGCAGGGGACCGGCAGTACTTATCTTGCATTTCGGGAGATTCATATCAATGAGGGTTAGCAGGGACGTGGACGCTAATGTCGATGTCGCGCAAATAGCAAGGGACCTTAGGGAGAGCGATGATAACGTGGAGTCCGGAGGAGGGCACAGCAGCGCCGCAAGCGTAAAGCTTGTTGATGGAAATGGAAAGAAAGAGATAATAAATTCAATAATAAGCCTGCTCAAGGAGAGGCTTGCCTGATTGTCTTTGCTAGGCGCTTATGCCTTGCTGCATTCGCAGCCTTTCCCGCATGCGCAGCCTCCTTCCTGCGAGCTCTTTGATTCGTCGGTTGGTTTTGATTTCTTTGCAGCCATGTTATCACTATTGTATTATCTCCATTCTAGTATATATTATGGTTGCTCAAAGTGGGCCTACATCCACATCCATGAACTCTTAGTTCATGATTTGCAGAGCGAGCTTTCGCCCAAGCAAACCTAGGCAAAAAGAATAAGAGGGCATCAGATATTTATTCTTTTATCTCTGATGCAAGTCTTACAACGTTCTTCAAAACGTCAACTATTTCCTGTTTTGTTGATATTTCGAGGGCTGCGATTGCCTGCGGCAGCGTCTCTCTGACCACAGACGCAAGTCCCAGAGCCTTTGCTACGTTGCTTACAGTTGCGCTCTTCTGGCTCGGCTCGACAGCTCCTTCGGAGCTGGCTTTGACGCCAACCACCACCGAAGCGACAACGCTAGGCCAGTAGTTCTTCGCGTCGAGGACGAAACGCCCGTCGCGGTAGTTGCTGCTGACGTCGAGGGACAACGGCTGATTTCCTGGATAAACACTAACCTTCTGGTCGTATTTCTCGTTTCCCTTCAGGGGTTGTAATTCCCCTTTATCGTTGAATGTGAAAATTCCGTTCTGTGCTATGACATTTCCGGCAAGATAGAACCACTTTCCTTCCAGTTCTTTTATCAATTCCGGAGCGCGTGAAAGCGCTTCCTGATATGTGAGAGGTCTAAGTCCATTTGCTGCAAGGATGCTCATCGAATCTTGATGATTAGCTTCTGTCTTTGCTATGTGCAAACCTGCCTTTGTCTCCCTGAATGCTACCTGAGTTACTTCTTTTTGTGCTTGTACCATTTTAATCACACTATTTTCTTCTTTTCCCCCATTCATATTAGTTTGTACCAATCCGTCTCACTAAAGTGTACGAATTTGTATGAAATTATGCAAAAATTCAATATTCGTATATTATGGTTACCAGCAATGAAATTTGAATTAATTTCGACAATCTTTTGGCCCAAGAGCTTGATTAAAAACTCCATTCTCTCCGTAAGGAATACTGGAATTTCACGCATTTCGCGTTTCATTTAAAGAAAAAGGGCGTCATTTCGGTTTCGATTAAAGATTCTATCGACGTAGGACATATCCCCTCTTTAATCGAACCTTCGCTTTCTTTAATCGAATGCCCTTCCTTATTTCGCTGCTTTTTACAGCGCGAAGTTTAATTCCCTGAAAATTAGATTAGGTCTCCTTCCTTGAATTTGACGAGTATGAGCCATGCCTCTCCCGCTTATTTCCCCACTTTCGCTTTCCGCCTCCTCCTGTGCCTCCGAAACTCTTTCTGTTGGGCCTTTGCCACTTCGGCTCCCTTGCACCGTCTTTTGCCTGGCCATGGAAATTGCCTGCCGGGGCATTTGGCCTTGGGGTGTCCTTTATGTTCTTTGCCTGGATATCGATGGATGCCTTTAACTGGTCGGCTATGAAGTTATGCGAGAATGCATCAGCCTTTGCAGCTATGCATATCTTAGTTGCGTATAGCCTTGCGAGCCTGCCTTTGTCCCTCTTTGGCGCTGCGGTCACTTCAGGCAGCTTGAATAAGACCCCGTACTTTGGCGAGCGCGACCCGAATTTTATGTGCTTGAATAGCGCCTTCTCAGCTCCCAGCAACTGTACAGTGCTTGCAGGCATCATGGCGAGCCGATTTAGCGAGCCTGCCTTTGCAAGCAGCTCTGCGGCTATCTTGTAGTCTATCAAATGAACTATGTTTGGGATTATTGTCTTGGTGCTCTTATGCAAATACGCATCGATGTCTTGGGAGAGCGAATCTAACATCAATTCAGTCTCCGCCATGCGCTTTATCGCGCTGAATTCATCGGGAGACGGCTCCCTGCCTATGCTTCCTTGAATTGCAGTGTGCAAATCCTCTCCGACATCTGCGCCGACAAGGTTATTGAGCTCCTCCTTTGAGGCGACCTTCTTGTTTGATCCGAACTTCATGACAAATTTTGCATAGCTTATCTGATTGCTCATTTTAAGCTCCGGAAAGTATATGCTATACCACTCCTCTAGCCGCTCGTGCGTCATGTTCTTTATCTTGTCTATCGCGTTGTATGAATTTATCGCCTGCATTATCGCATGTTCATCGGTTGCATACGCCCCTGCAACGGCTGCCTTAGCAGTCTCAAGGAATCTCCTTCGCTTCTCTTCAATTGTTTCTTTAGCCACGCACGCACCGCATTAAATTTATGATTGTTCGAATTAGATTATCTTTAGAAATAGATATAAATATACTCTGAGAGAGTATCACCATCTGGATTGGATATCGATGGCCGAGAAGAACGAAGAGAGCAAGGAGATTGAACTTGTGAGAATAGCTGCGGCACGTGGAATATTCTTTCCGAGCGCAGAGATCTTTGACTCTACTCTAAGCGGCTTTTGGGATTATGGACCAATAGGGCTTAGGATCCTAAACAATGTCATTTCTAAGTGGAGAAACCTCCTTGAGGAAGTGAATGCGTACGAGATAGCAGGTGCGATAATACTTCCAAGGAAAGTGCTTCAAGCATCAGGGCACGAAGCGAACTTCTCGGACCCGCTTGCAAAATGCAAGAAGTGCGGATCTGTTTTCAGGATAGATAAGATGCTTGAGGAGAATGACAACTCGCGCACATTTGAAGGGCTTAGCGAAGAAGAATACGCAAAGCTCATTGCGGAGCACAAATTAAAGTGCGAGAAGTGCGGCGGAGAACTGGGCAAAGTGCAAAAATTCAGCTTAATGATAGGAGCACAAGTAGGAGTGAGCGACGAATTGAACGCTTACCTCAGGCCCGAGGCGTGCCAATCAATATACCTTGATTTCAAGCGCATATTCGACACGTACGCAGGAAGGAAACTTCCTCTTGCCATTGCACAGATGGGAAAGGCGTTTCGAAACGAGATATCTCCAAGGAATAACATACTTAGGCAACGCGAATTCTACCAAATGGACATCGAAGTGTTCTTTGCAAATGAAGGAGAGTATGTTCTTGAAAAGAGTGATGATATCGAAGTTGGACTTTGCGATGAGAAGCATCCCGACATTGAGAAAGTTACAATTTCAAGGGCGCTTGAGATGAAGATAATAGATTCGAGCGTCACAGCTTACTGGACCGCAAAATGGATAAAATTCATAGAAAGACTAGGATTCGAGCCAAAGGATATAAGGCTTAGGAAACTGCACGGAAATGAGAAGCCCTTCTATGCGAAGGAGGCATTCGATCTCGAGATAAGGCGCGATGAGGGCTGGGTAGAGATGAATGGAATCCACCACAGGAATGATTATGACATGACCAATTACGAGAAGTTCGGTGCAAGCGTGCCTAAGATAGAAGGCAAAGTTCCAAGCATCTTCGAGATATCCTGCGGGACCGATAGGCTCTTCTACTTGCTGCTCTACAGGGCGCTAAACATACAAGGAGAGAGGCACTGGTTCTCGCTCAAAAAAGATATTGCTCCGTACGAATTCGGAATCTTCCCGCTGCAAAAAGACGAAAAATTAATAGAGAAGGCAAAGAGCGTGCACTCTGATTTCAAAAGGAGAGGAATACGATGCTACTACGCAGAAAGCGGAGGCATAGGGAAGAGGTATGCCAAGGCGGACGAGATAGGAGTGAGCAAATGCGTGACTATCGATTATACCACCCTTGAAGATGATACGATAACCATACGGGACAGGGACACTACTGAACAGGTGAGGAAGAAGTTCAGTGATGTTGAATGATACACATAGATGACTTTGACATCGAGCACACAGTCCACAGCGGTCAGCCATTGAACTTCTATTCTGATTTTGAGAGCAAGAATGGCGAATCGAAAATAATATACCCTACGGAGCGTGGAGTCATGTTGGTGATGTGCAAAAGCAAAGGAAGACGCTCCGTTATATCGTACGATTACTTTGGGGATTATACGCAGACAAGCGCACAGCGCGAAGTGATACGCAGATTTGGACTTAGTCATGACATGCCTGCGATCTACAGCGCGATAGACACCGATAAGTTCATGCATAGCGCAGTATCGAAGTTGCACGGAATGAGGGTCACGGCAAATCCAGCCTGGGAGACTACACTCTCATTTCTCGTATCGCAGTTCAACAACATAAAGAGGATAAGGCTGATAATGAAGAGGTTGATCGACAGATTTGGGGATGAGATAGCGGTCGATGGAAGGATCATGAAGAAATTCCCATCTCATCACAAAATTGCAAATGCAAGCATAGACGAACTCATGAAATGCAATACGGGGTTTCGTGCCAAGTACATAAAGGGCGTGGCGAAAGCGTGGGAAGAGTTCGACCATAGTAGGCTCTATGAGATGGATTATGATAAGGCAAAGGAGCTGCTTATGGAACTTGACGGAGTGGGAGACAAGGTTGCGGACTGCATACTCCTAATGGGCTACGAAAAGCTCGAGGCATTTCCAATAGATGTCTGGATAAAGAGACTTGTTGAGAGAGAATACCTAAGAAAGGAGGTCAACATAAGCTACATGCACATGTTCGCGCAGAGAAAGTGGGGCAGCTATGCAGGATATGCAAACCAATACATATTTGAATTTGGGAGAAGGAAATAAGTTTGATAATGGGGATTTAATGGAAGTAATATCAGACCTTGATGCGATCACAAAAGAACTTGCTGCACTTCAAAAGAAACAAGACAGCGTGATGCAGCTCACACGCGAGGCTACCAGGATGGCAGGGGAGGCCATATCTGCCATGCATTCAAAGGACAAAGCAAAAGTCAAGAGGATAATGTTAAATCTTGAGAAGAGCATGAAGAGATTGAAGACTATTGAAAAGGGATTTGAATATTACTCTGCAATCGCGCACCAGGAGTACGTCGAGGCCTATTCCCTGTATTGTGTGGTTAGCAACAAAAAGATACCATCAGCCAAGGCCATGGGAGAGGACGTGCGAAGCTACATGGGCGGAGTGATGGACCTTGTAGGGGAACTTAAGAGGGAGGCATACGAGGCCATGAGGGCCGGGGAGATGGATATTGCGGAAGCATATTACGAGACCATGAAAGATATATACGACTCAACCATGCACATAAGGTTTGCAAACTCCATACTTCAGAATTTCAGAAAGAAACAGGATGTCGCAAGGATACAGCTGGAAACTACAGGTAGCGAACTTCTTTACCTCAAGAGCAGGAAATCATCGCAGGGCAACAAGCTTTAAATACCCTATCTGCTCAAATATGATAGTGAATGTTATGGAAATGCAAAACAGGAGAGCTCAAAGCGCCATGGAGTATCTCATGACGTACGGATGGGCGATATTAATAATTGCAGTAGTATTAGTAGCACTTTTCTCACTTGGAGTCTTTAAACCTAGCACGGCAAGCGTATGCCTTGGGCAGACAGGTTTCATATGCCAGAGCGCGATTTACCAGGCAAACGGCAACGTCATAGCGACGATCGGACAGGCAACTGGAACAAGCTGGGCAACTGCCAACGTTGAATTCTTCGCACAAGGATCTAGTAACCTTGGAAGTGCGGGAAACCCTCCAACGTTCACTTCAGGAGTATACAACGCCCTATCTAGCGGTATTTCAAGCGGCCAGACAGTTGCAGTTACATTGCCTGCAACAGGGACAGTCTCTCCTGGTGCAACACTGTCAGGGACAATATGGGCGCAGTACACAGTCAGCGGTTCAAGCTCTGTTTACTATGTCGAGATGGCTTCAGTAAACTTGAACGCGCAGTAAATTTCTTGTTCTTCTCTTTTTTCCTTTTTTATTTTATCTTCCTAACTGTTGTAATATTTGCTGATAATCCAGGTATGAATTTCCATGATTTCACAAATATTTACAAGCCTTCCAAAGCAGTAATATTTGCACAAAGAGGATTCAGAGGCAAAAGTAGGCGATACAACAATATAGTTGCTACATCTTTTTATGTGTGAATAGGCGCCGAAATGTTTTAGACAACATATTCTGGCTTGTCGTAGTAAATGTTTAAACCATATATCCCCTTGCATTTCATTTAAACATCCCTCCCTCTCTGTAAAAAGTAGAGGTATTTCACATACTTGCCATTTCATTTAAACAAGTTGGGGGTTGTTTCGATTTCATTTAAACATCTTGTCGACGTAAGCATTTTTGGATGTTTAATCGAACCTTAGTTTTGTTTAAACGAATTTTAATGTTTTTAGTTGAAGGGATTTTATCGAGTGTTTCTAATTGAGTCCTTTTCCTTATAAACATTACGAATTTTTAGGTAGGTGCCCCTAAGATATTATGGCCTCGCAACCTGAATGAGACGGTGGC
>JAKAON010000078.1 GCA_021812185.1 Microcaldota archaeon | reverse complement strand
CATCTTAGCCTTCCTCTTCGAAAGCCCCGCTTTTATGTCTATGCTCCTAAGAAGTCTGTAAAAGAAAGTAGTAAGTATAATTGTTATCGCGATATACCCTATTATCCCTATTAACTGACCCAAAAGTACAAAAGAATCCGATGGCAGTTCAAAGTTTCTGTAAGGAAGGAAAGATGCACCTATCATGTTCATGAAGCTAAGCGATATGGCAACTTCAGGGCTTATACCTCCAAGTACGAAGATGCCAGTGGAAGCTAACAACACGATGACAAGTATCAACAACAACATCCGGTAATGCATCTTCAAAATATCACTTTTTTACAATCTTTGTCAACTCCTCTCCCATCTCTGTGCCAACCAGCCGCTCGGTTATCAAACATACATCAACGCCTATGCTATGCATCTTTGCGATAGCTTCTTCGTTACCCACTCTTGCAATTATCTTAACTTTTTTGTTTATCCTCCTTGACGCTATGGCACCAAGTATGTTGTCAAGGTCGTTTTGCGATGCAAGCACTACTGCCCTTGCCCTCCCTACGCCGGCAAGCCTAAGGCCGTTAGTTGTCTTGTAATCGTCAGGGACAAAATTCAGCTCTTTGTCATTTAGGTCAACAACCTTATCTGGATCATGCTCCATGAATATAAATGGTATATTCTCGCTCTTAAGCCTCGCACTCAACATATCGGAAACCCTATTGTATCCGCATATCACTACATGGTTGCTAAGTCCATGTGCTCTGAATTTGTTGAGAAAATTGTCTATGTTCTTATACGATATTATATCGAATACGGCTGCCAGTATGAAGCTGAGAATGAGTATTTTGCTTAAGTTGTCAACTATCACTATTGCGGTTATGATCGAAAATCCAAAAATGCCGTCGGATGACGCAATTGCCGACAATATGGAATCTGCATACACATTCGGCGCACCGAAGAAAGTCTCTATCACATAATCTGCACTAAGGTAAAAATTCCTTGTAAGAAACCACAGCACGACAAGCGAAAGTATTATGATAAAAACAACTATGATGGCAGTCATCATCATTACGTTGACATCGTCGCTATTTCTCTTCTCTTCTGCCATCTTGCTCACAGGTACACAATCACTTTATTATCTCGCGAAACAGCTCATCGCTCGTGGATTTGTTCGGCGCTGCTATGAAATCTGCACCAGCATCCCTGAATTTGTCCTTTATCAGCTCATCATTTGCTCTCGTTGCGATTATTATGTTTTTGTTGAGCCCCTTTGCAGTTATGACGCAGAAAAGATTCTTTGCATCATCATCCATCACCACTGCAATGGCCCTTGCGTTCAAAACTCCCGCTTCCTTTAGCGTCTTTGTGGATGTGGCGTCTCCCACCAAAACCCTAATTCCAGCTTCTTTGCACACTTCTGCTTTCTTGGGGTTTGGTTCTATGACAAGCACCTTAACCTTATGCTCGCTGAGTATCTCAACAATTCTCTCTCCAACAAGTCCGTATCCGCAGACTATCACGTGGTTCTTGTACTGTTGCAATTTTGCCATTCAACCTATCTAATATTCTCAGAGTAAGATATATTAGTTTAGCTGAACTTTGGCAACCACTACTGACATCAATTACCATGTGGTACTACGTTGAATCAGTCAAAAATAGAATAAAAGCAGTAGATTTTATTTGATCCTAGCAAAAATCTCTACCCATCTATCCCCATGCTTATCTTTGGCAGAAACATAAGTTTCTATAATTTTAAACTCACCCGAAACTAATTTCTCAGCCTCAGCTTTTTTATAGTAAGCAAAAAACCTTTTGTTCCCATAGTTGTAAGTTTTAATACTCTCTCCCTCTCCTAATTTAAGCGCAATAAAAAGTATTCCATCTGCATTCAACATTTTTTTGAACGAGTTAATAACTTCTCCCACATCGGCCTTCCTGAGATGCAGTAAACTTGCACAACACCAAATTCCATCAAACTTCCTTTTGAGTCTAAGATTCCTCAAATCTCCAAGTATAAAAGTCCCTTCCGGAACTCTGCTTTTTGCCTCTTTCAAAAGCCCTTTAGACGCATCAACGCCTATAACGTTGAATCCCTTCGAGATTAAAATTGCTGCATCTTTTCCTGGTCCACATCCCGCATCAAGTATCTCTGTACCTTTGACATACTTTATGAACTTTTTATACGCACGAATCCTAAATCTAGAGACTGCGTTCCATCTAGATTCTGCATATTGATGTGCAATCCTATTGTAAGTATTTATTGTTTGATCCAACCTATCACATAAAGTAGCTCCAGCCAGATTCGAACTGGCGTTCCCGGGTTCAGAGCCCGATGTCCTTGGCCACTAGACTATGGAGCTATCGGCTAAACATGTACCTAATAAGTTTAAAAGCATTTTATCATGCTCCCAATAAAACAAAAGCCTAACTGCGCATATAAAAACTAATTTATTCATAATTGATTAGAATTAATTGGGCGTTTGATTTGGGCATACCATTTAGGGAGAATCTGATACTCTGGGATGAGGTAAAGAACCTGCTTGTGGCAGACGTAGTCTTAAGCCTAGCCTTCACATTG
>JAKAON010000077.1 GCA_021812185.1 Microcaldota archaeon | reverse complement strand
CCTTTGCAAGGGAAGCGAGCTTCGCCTTGAACAACGTGTTTATATATAATAGGTTCTTTATGTCGAACCTGCCAACCTTTGGGACTGCATAAAATTCGCTTACTTCAACGTCCTTCTTATCTTTCAGGCCTTTGGCCAGATGGTATGTGTATTCCCCTATGCCGCTGCCGCTGCCTTCCCTTGGTTTCTGAATGTCTACTATGCATACTTTCATGGATGGCACTTAAGGAATATTATTGGATTAGTATGTTGTCTTTGCCTTTTTAGACGTTTCTTTGCCCCTGCCTATTGTTGAGAAGTATCTCGGATCCATAAGCTCCGGATTTAATATCCTTCTTGTATCTAGAACGTATTTGCCTTCCAGCGCATTCTCCAGGCCCCTGAACTCTTCCCATTCTGTTGCTATTATTATACCTTCAGAATCCCTAATGCATTCCTCTTTCATGTTTACTTGATTTATCCCTTCTATAGTTGCCTTTGCCTTAGGGTCATATGCAACTACTATTGCCCCTTCTTTTACAAGTTCTTCCATAATCTTGATGGATACGCTTTCCCTTGTATCATCAGTATTTGCCTTGAATGCTATGCCAAGTACTCCTATCCTTTTTCCCCTTATACTTCCCATCAATTCCTTTAGCTTATTTACCATCTCCACTGGCCTCCTGCAATTTGTGGATACTGCGGCATCAACTATGTTCATAGGCCTGCCTATGTTTCTTGCAAGATTCCTTAGTTCTTCTGTATCCTTTGGGAAGCATGAACCGCCGTATCCAGGGCCGGCATTAAGGAACTTGTCCCCTATCCTTCTGTCCATGCCCATGCCTTTTGCTATAACTCCAACATCGCAGTTTGGAATGCGCTCGCACAGGTCTGCGATCTCGTTTATGAAAGATACCTTTGTAGCAAGAAACGAATTAGAAGCGTATTTAATGATTGACGCCTCAGCAGGGCTGGCCATAATAATTGGCGCATTTGTGAAAGACCAGATTTCTTTTAACTTCTCAAAATCCTTTATGTTGTCAGCGCCTATGACAACCCTGTCTGGCCTTATGGTGTCTTCAAGCGCAGTTCCTTCCTTAAGGAACTCCGGATTCATTACAGGCATTTTTCCAAGAACTTTTGAAACATCTTCTATAGCAGTTGGCGGCATTGTGCTCTTTATTACAGGTATGCCCTTAAGGTTTGCATCATTTATGGCTTTAGCAGCAGCCTTGACATAGCTTGTGTCGCACCTGCCGTCCTTTGTAGGCGTAGGCACGCAGATGAACAATATATCTGCATCTGCCAGGTCTTTGTAATCAGCAGTCATTGTCATCCTGTTCAGGTTCCTGTTCAGCATCTCTTCCATGCCTTTCTCATAAATTGGCGGCTTGCCCCGCTTTAGCATCTCCAGCTTCTTCATATCAACGTCAACGCAGACCATCTCATTGCCCTGGTCTGCAAGCACTACCGCAGTAGACAATCCAACATAGCCCATGCCTATTATTCCTATCCTCATCATAATCCCTTAAGCATAATTTCACTATCCTTAAAATGGATCAATATGTGTTTATTGCAGATATTCCTTAATTCAATGGAACTTCCGGAATATAAATGCATGTTTATCGTAGTTACACCGAGTTTGTTCATAAATTCCACAGCAGGCACGTAATCCGCATCTCCGGATAATATTATTATATTTTGATGGTTCTTCTCTACTGCTGTAGATATAGCATCTACTGCAAGCATTACATCTATTCCTTTTTCTTCTGCAATTAGTACTTTGTCTTTAGCCCTATATCTAAGTTTCCGTGTCCTTAAGGTTATCGGCCATTTTGTCGAAAGAGATCTTATACCCGCATGAAATCGTTGCTGCGAAATATACTTTTCGGGCTCTTTGGAAACGTCCTTGATGGCGTCGTATATAAATATTTTTTTCAGATTCAGCTTAAATTGCTGCGATAGTTTGGCAAATAACGCATCATAGTCAGATGTGGTAAATGGAAGCCTGCGTGCTGTTTTTAAAGAATGGTAGAAATTGGAATTATCTATAAAGAATGCTGCATCGTCCATAAAATCAGAGATAGAGCCCAGGCTTGTCTGGCAGAACCAGACAACCCTGGGGAAGCAATGTCCATATTATGACGTTTTACATTTATAAATCTTTACAACCTCGACTTTGAAATATGGGCTTTCTTTCCTGAACCCCCTATGGCCATTGCCAGTCCCTCTTCAATGCCATTCCTGAGTGCGTTATATGTTTTGCAAGACCTTCTGCTGGTACTGGTTTGTCTTTTTGGCCATTACAATTCTAGCCATTAGATTGCATAGATATTTTGCTGTAACGACTTATGTGCAATAACCCGGCAGAATATCCTTAATATATTTTAATTTTAACCATATTATTATTTAAATCTTTTTAATAATAATATACATATATGGAGGGCATTATAGACAGGGATATTTTCCAGACAATATTGTCGAGAATCAGAGACAGGGAGATTATAGCTATACGCGGACCAAGGCAGGCAGGGAAAAATACGCTGCTAAAGATGAGAATGGAACATCTTATCACTACTCGCATAA
>JAKAON010000020.1 GCA_021812185.1 Microcaldota archaeon | reverse complement strand
ATAACCCGAATGATGCCTCTTGTTAGGGCGTTGATAAATTTCCCGGCAGGGTTTGCAATGATGAACAAAAAAGAGTTCATTATATATTCAGTAGCTGGATCTTTGGTTTGGGACCTTGTGCTAATCCTGGTGGGGTACTATGGACTTGCATCAAGCAATGTGTACGTAGTCATGTCTGTGATTGCCGTATTTGCAGTAGTGATATACGCAATATACAAAATCGGCGTGTCAAAAATGAGAAAAGCATAAAGACATATAAACTGCCAAAAACATAACAAAGGGAAAGCAACATTGGGCTTGCCTAAATACTCGGCACAGTTATCTTTTTAATCCCTGCTAATGTAATATTGATAAGATATCATGGAACACACCAAAAAGGCATTAAATCCCATATATATACTACCTGCGATATTGATTTTAATAGTGATTTTTATGGCAGTAAGCAACGCATTAACTCCTACCGTAAGCGTGGGGGACACAATTAAAGTGTACTATACTGGAACATTTGCTAATGGAACCGTATTTGATTCGAATATCGGTGGCCCTACACTTAACTTTACCGTAGGTTCAGGCCAAATGATACGCGGGTTCGACCAAGGCGTAATAGGCATGAAACTAAACGAGCCTAAGACAATTGTAATCCCTGCAAATGAGGCATATGGAGAAATTAATCCTGCATTGATAGTAAAAGTGCCCCTAAGTCAATTCGGGAATCAGACTGTAAAAGCAGGGATGACCGTAAGCCAAGTTTCCGGGGGACAAAGCGTGATGGGCACAATAACTGCTGTAAATTCTACCGATGCCACTATAGATTTCAACCCACGCCTTGCTGGACAGACCTTGATATTCAACATAACTGTAGTTAACATAACGAAAGGATAACATATTCTGCAGCGTTTCAAAGCAAGCCAAGTTGTAGTGCCTTCAAAATCGAAGATATGCAGGGATAAATCAATTTACTTGAATGCCTGCAGTTTGATCAGGATTTTGGCTTTGGTATACATCCCCAAATGCTATAAATTGGCTCTGATCCGATGAAACTGCACCTACGACGCCTGATACTACCTTAAAAGTAACGCTTTTGCACATAATGCTAGACATATTCAAACTTGCATATGCGAACGTCCCCGGATTCGAGGTCCCTTGGCCGCTGAGCGTATTGTAATATCTCCTGATAACCGATCCATTTGGCAAAATCAATTCCACATACAAATTATTGTTTTGCGGGGAATATATCTGAAAATCAAGATAAGGCTCCAGCACTACAAAAGTGCTTGAAATGTTTCCGGCCTCAAGCGCATGACGTTGCTGAAATGTAGTGGCTGCAAACTCCCCTTCATAATTCGACCATTTGTCCAAATAATAGCTCCCGTTGCTATTTGCGCGGCTCAAGTTTAATGGCATGGTGCCAAAACCTGGACCAGAAGTAACCCAATTATCATAAGTTCCAGAACTAAAGTTACCGTTGTATACTAACACAGAACTTGCGTTAGATCTGCAATAGTTCCCAGATCCTGGTATTGACGTAGTTATTGTGGTATTTGTGGTAAAATTAGCTATGTATGTCGTATACAATGCAGTTGTGTAGGCTACTGTGCTGGAAGTGCTTGTCATATGTGCAGGCTGCCTGGCCCCTGTTAGGTAAAAACCTACAAGTATAAGCACTAAAATCATTGCCAAAATACCTACTGATATACTCAAATCTGCCATACAGGGTTTTGGCATGCATATTATTTAATTCAATAGGGGCAAATAAAATTAGGCCTTTATGCATCTTGCCATTGCAAAACGCTCCTTCACACACGTACCCTTAAAGCGTGTTAACCACATGCCCTATTGAATCAGCCGTGATTACACTTATTAACGCAGTTCAGAAAGAGGACTACTTGCCTCCTATCTTGAACATTTTAGTTCCGCAAGACGCACAAGCCCCTGTCATAGCCTTCTTCCCATTCTTCATAGTGACTTCTTTTGCGTCCTTCATCTCTCTCTTCTGCTTACATTTTACACAATATGCTTCCATACTATCGCCAAGTATAATGCTCCGATTTATTATAAAAATCCAATGTTCTTCAAAGATCCACATAAATGGCATTGTTTTTGCAGATTTTTATGAATAAGGCGATAATGGGATAGCTACCAAATCTAAGCAAAATGCAGTACCCTTGAATCATGCACTATGTCTATCCCCTTATTTTTGACAACAGTTCCTGCAATCCTCGCTTCCACTTTGAATCTCTTTGCATGTGCCAAGACTTTTTCAGGCTCGTCTGTTATAATCATGAATCCATTTCCCATATTCCATGTGCTATATGCATCCTTATCGCGAATTCCACCAAGTTCCTTCACCTCTAGCATCGCCATGGATGGCTCAAACAAGTCTTCAAGCCTAGCACCTAGTCCCGAAGGCTTTAGCGCTCTGCCAAGCTTGCTAGGTATGCCGCCACCAGTTATGTTGGCCATTGCAGATATGTGAGCAATAGGCTCACCAAAGTAGCCTCCAAATAAGGATGCCGCAAATCTTGCGTATATGCTTGAAGGGGTAAGAATCTGCGTGCTTAATTTAAGTTCTTCTTCATGCCATCTATCTCCAAACTCCCTGCGCATCACAGCGTGAACCAAAGAAAATCCATTTGATCTAAACCCGTATTCCCTAAGTGCTATTATAGACTGTTTCGGCCTCAATTCGTTCCCCTTTAACAGCTTGCCCCTATTTGCAAGCCAAATGCACGAAGCGCTCCAGTTCAATCGCATACTCCCATATCCGCCTATCTTCTCTCCCAACTCTGCAAGCTCACCGTTGATGACCCCTACGTTTGCAGATTTTGCCGCTTTCTCAAGCCCCAGCGCCAATTGCTCTATGGCTTTTGTATCGATGGCGTTCACATCCAATACGTTGGTGACTGCAACAGGCTCGCCTCCCCTTACAACCGCATCATCGCATACCATGGCAAGCAAGTCAAAGCCCAAAGTGTCAAATTTCCCAAGCCTCTCGGCCACCTCTGTCTTTGTGCCTATCCCATCCGAGTTTGAGCCCACGACCACATCATTCAAATTGGAAGTGCCAATATACCTAATCCCTGTGAAATCATCAAAATCGCTAGTTATGCTGGCACCTCCCTTTCGTGCAGACCATGTCCTCTTTGAAGCTTCATATAATTTCTTTGAGGCCAAGTCTCCCTTCCTAATGTCGACCCCTGATTTTGCATAATTAAAATTAGCTGGATTTTTGTTTATCCCAGAAAATCTCGGCATCGAAAGCTTTTTTACAACCATGGTCACACGTAATAATTAGAATATCGTACAATCTCCTGAAAACTATAAAGAATATATAGTTATTCGGCTCTGCTAGTAACTTATAGGGTGTGGCGTAAAACCCACCACTTTTAATGGTGGGATATAAGCCACCGCAGGACAAAAAGATATATATCGATGAATGAGGATATAAATAATATGGACATCACAAGAGCGTACAAGTTCAAAATATCTCCAGATTCCAAACGTCAAGTGGAGATAGACGAAAGACTTGTTCTTTCCCAGCAACTCTACAACAAACTTCTTGAGAAGTCAATATCCTCCTACAAAGACGCAAAGACGAAAGTTTCAAGGGCACAATTCAATGAATACCTAAAAGAGATAATTCAAGATGACGATAAATACCTAAAACTATATTCGCAGACAAGGCAGGACATATTTCTACGACTAATCAAGGCATACTCAAACTTCTTTGGACGAGTGAAGAAAGGAACTAAGAAAAAAGGTTTCCCACGTTTCAGGTCAAGGGACAGATACAAGTCACTAACATACCCGCAGGATAACGGTTCATTTTCGATTGAGAAGGGCAGGCTTCGTGTTTCGAGAATAGGGACAATGAAAATAACTCAACATAGAACAATCGAGGGAAAAATCAAGACGCTCACAATCAAGAAGGCGGCAGGAAACTACTACGCAATCTTCACAACTATAAAAGAGGTTGAAGTTCTAAAGGCAGAAGATACGAATCCAGTCGGTATAGATGTCGGTCTAAAGACATTCGCAGCCCTCTCAGATGGAACAAAAATAACAAAGCCTAACTTCAGGAAGAAACAAGAGAAGCATATCGCAAAGTGGCAGAGGATAGTTGCAAGAAGGCATAAAGGCTCAATGAGAAGGCAACTCGCAAAGGACAAGTTGAACAGGGAATACGAAGTCGCAAACAACCAGACAAACGACTATCTCCAAAAGGTCACGAACAAAATCGTGAATTCAGGATACACTTCATTTGCAGTCGAAAAGTTGCAGATTCAGAATATGGTAAAGAATCGCAGACTCGCAAAATCAATAAATTACACTTCATGGAACAAGTTTTTCTTGATCCTCTCATACAAGGCTGAAAGCGCTGGTATGAAAGTGACGGAGGTAGATCCAAAGAACACAACCAAGACGTGCAATAATTGCGGCAATCTTCAAAGTATGCCACTCTCAAAGAGAATCTACCTTTGCGAAGGATGCGGTCTAAATGAAGATCGGGACATCAACGCATCGATAAACATACTCAATAGAGTTTTGAACTCAAAGAGTTCAAATTTTGGCAGCAAAACTGCCAAAACTAGGGAGGGACACTCCCGAAGTCACGTTCAGGGAGACTATGTAAGACCTCAAAAGGAGGCAGTAGTCGAGGAACTGAAAACATACTCTGCATCAAAGGAGTGATATCCATGATGCAAGAGGAAGCCAACGACATTCAGTCGTTGGAGGATGTCACAACTGGATGTTGATAAAATGGTTTACAGACTTGGTGTAGTTGGGCTTGGCCACTGGTTTGAGATGATTCACAGAGGGCTATCAAAGAATAATGAAGTAGTCCTCAGTAAGGTTGTAGGCACGAGGAAGTTCTCCGATAAGGCAGAAGAGCTGCGCAAACTGAACATATCCGAGTCAAATTATTTCTGTATAGGTGAAGACCCGTTCATAGTACCAAGCGGATTTTTCAGCTCTCTTGACGTAATGCAGATTTCTAACCCTAATAAGTATCATTCAAGCCAGACAAAACAAGGCCTTGAAGAAGGATTGTACGTTATTACTGAAAAAACCCTGGCTACAAACAAAGCAGAGTTTGATGACCTGATAAATTTTGTGAAGTCGGGGGGATATGAGGAAAAGGTGTATTTGCACCTTCATTACATGCACAAGCTGCTTACCTTAAATCTCCCTGCCATGCTTGAAAAAATAATACCCTCGCATGGCAAGATCAACAGTTTCTCGGCAACGTTCTTCGAAGAAGCCAATGAAGCCGATAGGATGAGGAGCTCATGGATATTCTCTCCTGAAAGCGGGGGCATATTCATGGATTGGATACACCCATACGAGATACTTCTTTTTGGCGCAAAGGCACAAAAAATATCATTAAGCAAAATAAACACTTTCATAGTAAATCCCGAATATGACAGCAAAAACCCTACAGGTATAGAATCGTTTGTAAATGTGCAGGGAAATAACTTTACAACCAATGCCAAAGGGGTGATAAGAATAAGCAAAGGCCTTCCCCACGAAGCAGGGCTCAAAAGATTCGTATTCTCATTTGAATCTGGATCAAAACTATATCTTAATTTTGTTGGAAGCCAAATAGAGTTCAATTCAGATTCCAGGGGCAGCTGGCAGTTGGTAAATGAGGATCACGATCAGTGCAGGATACTCGACTCAGGGATTCCTAGGGGCCCGGCAACATCCGAACTTCTGGTGGACGATATAATAAAACTATGCAAAGGTGGCGGCCCTTTCATAAAAATAGACGACATCATCAGGATATTCGAACCGCAGTGGGATTATCAGCGCATGACTAAAAGTCAGGAAAGCATAAGGGATCAAAACCAAATAGAAATGTTTATGCGCAATGGCCTATCTGGGCGCATGTAGCTGGGTTTGCATAATAAACTGAAAGGTATAAGTGCACCAATTCATAACAATCTCATAGATGATTCGATGGAAGCTTTAGAGTGCGGATGTTACATAACAGATGGACAATTCATAGTTGGTGAATCGTGCAAATACTGCAAGGAATGCAATATGCTTGTAGAATTGCATCCGTTTGGAAGCAAGAGACTGCGTGATTTTAAGTAAAGTCGTATATTGGTGCCCTAGTTTGTCTAATAATTAGGGGCACGAAGTTTCATCGCAGGACCCTCCATTTACGAAGCCTTTACCACTATCTTTCCGATATCTGTGTGGCTAAATCCGGTATCTAGGTCCGTAAAATTAACTTGGATATTCCCTGAGTATACATTGCCGGCCTGCACGAACACAGGTGTGTAATTCGAATAAGTGCAGAACGTGAGGAAAGTATAATTCCCCTGTATCTGCATGGTTATCTGATTGGCTGATCCTATCCCTGGAGAAGTTTTGTATGACGTGGTATTTTGCGTGCATTCTATTCCCGTTACATTTATGGGGTTTTGCGTGGTCTGCTGGAGGTTGATTGTGAGCAGCCCATTTTGGGCAAGGAAATACGTCACGCAGCTAAAGTCGGCTGTTATTGTGCATTCCTGCTGCGTGAACTGGTTGGGATTGAATAGCCCAAGCTCGAATAGCGCGGCAATTACTATGGCAAGCACAAGCAGCGCCCACGAATATGTCGTTATGTATTCTACTGCAGACTGTGCCTTGCTCCTCCCAGAGCCCGAATCGCAAGATATTAAGCTATCCATTCAAGACCAATAAATATCCAAATAATTATATATATTCGCGGATTTATAGTCTATCCTGAATCTTCGGGTCCATAACTCAGTTCGGCCAGAGTGGGAGGCTTTTAACCTCTAAGTCGTGGGTTCAAATCCCACTGGGCCCGTATTATTCCACATTTACCTATTTTTCGGAATCGGTAAAAATCCAATGCGGCTAATCGCACTTGCTATATCCACATGTCTTGCACGATATGCATCCGTTCTCATTAACAAGGGTTTCATTATGGCATTGGGGACACATCTCCATGCCTTCGTTGTTCTCCTTCCCGCGCTGCTCCTTTCCAGGTGCGTGCACATCTTCTATCTTTGTGTCCAGGCCTCCCGTAAAATGGAGCTGCCTTTGTTTAACCCCTGTAGTTGCAACCTCTATGGCTTTTGCTATAGCGTCAGGAACGCTTAGCAATTTCACTCCATTATCCCATGCAACTCCGTTGCCCTGTATGCCTTTCAGGTTGTTTGCCACTTCCTGTATGCTTCCGCCATTTTGCAAATACAGGCTTATCAGCCTGCCTATCGCCTCGCTATAGCTCTTATCCTCGCTCCCCGACTTGCCTATATTGATGAACACTTCCTTGACTATGTCATCCTCGCTATTTACGGTAACGTAGAGCGTTGTAGAAGGCAACTTGAACTTCACCGTCTGTCCTACCATCGCATTTGGCCTCTTCCACACTGACTCCTCATTAGGCTTTAGCTTCGCCTTGTTGGCATCCTCCTTCTCATCAGTTATCAATATGCCCTCTCTCGAGCCTTCCCGATACACTGTTATGCCCTTGCATCCTGCTTTCCATGCCTGCATGTATATCTCGCCCACTTCATCCACTGAAGTATTCTCTGGGAGATTGACAGTGGATGATATTGCGCTATCTACGTGCTTTTGCACAATTCCCTGCAGCTTTACCCTAAAGTCTGCCCTTATCTTATGCGCAGGCACAAAGTAATCAGGAAGCTGCGCCTCGCTTTCTATGTTGAACCTTTTCATGTACTGCGCGACTCCCGGGTGGTAAACTTTGAAGTACTCCTGCGAGAGCGATTCGGATCTTCTGGTGTAGCTGAATGCAAAGATAGGCTCTATGCCGCTAGATGTCCCTGCAAGCACAGACCCGCTTCCTACAGGGGCTATGGTGAGTATGGCTACATTCCTAAGCCCATTTGCGCGTATCTTTTCCTGCAGTTCCACGCTCAATCTCTCCTTTATGAAAGGCATCGTTCCGTGCTTTTGTGCATCAAACATGGGGAATGATCCCTTCTCTTTTGCTATCTCTATGCTTTCGTCGTAGGCTATGCTCTTCATCCTATCCATGATCTTGTCTATAAATTCTAGAGCCGCATCGGAATCATACTTTATCCTCATCATGACAAGCATGTCGGCAAGCCCAGTGAACCCAAGGCCTATCCTCCTGCTGGCCTTGCACGCATCGCTTTGCTCTTGCAGCGCATGTTTCTTGTCATTATATGTGAGCACGTTGTCTAGGAATCGCACTGCGTATCGTATAGTCCTCTCAAGGTCGACCCAAGCCACAGAAGCATTAGCCGAGAAGCCGTCTTTCACGAATTCCTTAAGATTTACGTGTCCAAGGTCGCATGCACCATATGGCTGCAGTGGCTGCTCGGAGCATCCCCGGCTTACATACCCGTTGGTTATCCACGTGTCTGTCTCTTTTTCAAAAATGTCATATACAACAGCCTTCCCTAAATACTCTATAGACTTTATCTTTGAAAAATCTGAAGATGTGCCGACAGACATGTCCTTTAGTTGGTTCATTCTCTCCTGTTTTTCTAAATGGCTAATTTCAAATATGGATGCAAATTTCGCTAAATCTGCGCCATACACATATAACGCGAAGGTCTCATGTTTGCTACCTATCTCTCCATTTCCAACTTTGCTAGTAGTCACTTTTGTAGCATATATTTTAGCGTGTATGCCGTAAAAGAAAAGTATAGATTTTACCCCATCTAGCAATTTTTTGCTCGTAGAGCTTATCCTTAGCGCAGGATTTGTTTTATCCATGTTTATATTTCCATCTGTGGAAACCAAACCGTCGATAATCCCCTTGTGCAATTGTGCATTGCTATTTATGTACTCTAGAGGTATCTCCTTTTCAAAAGAGAATGCCGGTTTTAGTGTTGTCTGACTCATTATGAACTGTGTACCGGCTTTTTGCAGATAAATATAGCAGCCATTATCTTTTCCAGAGCTTCTAATGGTGATATTTTCCGATACGTGTCTAAATGTCCTAATTATTTTTTCATTCCACGCCTTTTCCCTAAAATCAGAAGCAATCTTTGCGTGCCCACGCGCCACAACCTTCGGCGTGTAACATCCATCGCCAAGCAGTGTTCCTAACATAAAACCGTACTCCCTGTCCTCTATCCCGTGCGTATCCACTGGGTTATTTGGAACAGCGCTTATTTTCGGCACACGCACCATGTCACCTACTTTAATATCTGAAAGCCTCTTTTCTATGCTCCAAAATTTATTCCAATACCTATCTTTCCCAGCTCTGCCCTCTCTGGTGTGGAATATGTGCCCTTTTGTAACGTTTACCTCCCCTCCGTCAGTGAATTTCACCTTATACACATCTTGGTCTTCATGAATGTATATTTCGGATATGGGCCTAGATGTTCCATATGCCGTAGTTACCTCATCACCAACTTTCAGCAAATCCACACGAGTCCAACCCGAAGGTGTTAATACCTGTGTTTCTCCAGTAACGCATGGATTAGTCGATATGACATTCATCCCGTTGTACTCGCTTGGCGAGTATCTGGTCACATTGTCCCAAAATATAAGTCCAGGTTCTGCCCAATCCCTTGCCGAATCTATAAGCTCCTTCCAAAGCTCACGCGCCTTGATTGTCCTCTCTATCTTCTTTACCTTCTCATTCTCGAAATGCAATGTGAAGTCGGCATCTTTCTCAACAGCCTTCATGAATTCGTCAGTTATTCGTATGCTTATGTTTGCGAATCTCACGTTCTTGAGGTTCCTCTTCACCTTTATGAAATCAAAGATGTCCGGATGATCCACACTCATAGTGATCATGAGCGCCCCTCTTCTCCCGGCCTGTCCTATGACTCCAGTAGTCTCGCTCATTATCTGCATGAATGATACTGCTCCTGTGGAGAACATGGCAGAGTTGTGGACAGGTGTGTTCTTCGGCCTTAGTACGCTTATATCTGTGCCTACTCCTCCGCTGTAGCTATATGTCTTGGCCGCTTCTTTGCACCATTGGAATATGCCCTCTATCGAGTCATCTTTTACCGGAATTACGTAGCAGTTTAGAAGCGTCACCTTTCGTTGTTGCCCTGCCCCAAAAAGTATCCTCCCGCCAGGTATGAATTTAAACCCTTCAAGAATTGAATAGAATTTGTCTTGCCACTCCTTCTTCTTTTCATCCGTAACCTCTGTCGATGCCATCTCCCTTGCAACGCGTTGCCACATCTCCTGCGGTGTTTTTTCAATTATCTTTCCCTCACTGTCTCTTAGCGTGTATTTTTCATAAAAAACACGCGCTCTCAGGTCGTCCCCCCCAAAGAAGTCCAAAGTCTCTCTAGGAATGTCTGTTCTTGCATGTCGCACATCTCCTTCTTCTACCATAAAATCACCAATCAAGTATAATCATTTCTTCTTGCCAGAGCCCTTGAATATCGATATCACATTCACGAACTCTTTAGGGCTGTTGAACTGTTTGTAAACGCTTGCAAAACGAATGTATGCAACCGGATCTACCTTGAGCAGTTCCTTGATCACCATGTCGCCTATCTTGCTTGTCCTTATCTCCCCTGCGTTGCTCTTTCTTATGCTTCTCTCAACCCTATCCACTATATTGTCCATCTGCTCCTTGCTCACAGGCCTCTTCTCGCATGCGGTCATTATCCCTGCGAGTATCTTCTGCTTGTCGAACCTCTGCCTGCTGTTGTCCTTCTTTATTACCATTATGTCTCCAAAATCCGTCTTTTCGTATGTCGTGAACCTTTTCTTGCATTTCGCGCATTCCCTCCTTCTGCGTATGGACTCCTCATCAACGTCGCGTGAGTCCGCCACGCTTATATCCGAAGAGCCGCAGTAGGGACAGTTCATAAAAACCACTATATATAGTGTGTTTAGGTGGATAACCAACTATATGTTGTGTATTAACACAATGCGCATATATAAAAAGGAATTCTGTATGGAAATGCGATTTAGCTAAAAGTTTTTTCTTGCAATCCAAAATTTGCATTTTTATGAAACTACTTGACGAAGTCGGACATCTTGAACTGCCTTATGTCATCCATCGTCTTCCACCTCTGCCGTATATATTGCGAGAGCGCGATGCTTCCCAGGTTCTCCCGTATGGCACCTACGGTCATCTTGTCCGAAGGATATCCAGAACCGAGCTCTATGCCCACTTCATCGCTTATCCTATCCATCTCTTTGTCACGTTCGACCTTGGCAATTATGCTCGCAGCTGATGTAACGGGATACTTGGTATCTGCCTTATGTTCGGAGACTATCTTAATGGCCTTTGCAACTCTTTTTCCCTTAACCTTGTCCACTCGCATAGGTTTTTTGGACATTATCCCTATGCGTATCCCAAAACGCTCCTGTATAACGTCTGGAGAATCTACGTATATCTTCCTAACATCGCTCTCAAGCGAATCTACAAGGCGAGTGAAGTGTATAGCTTCAAGTTCGTTTAAGGATATGTTGCCTTTCATGGCAATGTTTATCTCGCCAGCAGATATCTTGTAAAATTTGACCTCTTCAGCTATCGAGTATATCTCTTCCCAAAGGAATTCTCTCTTTCTTCGGCTAAGCAGCTTCGAATCCCGTATTCCTATGCGTCCAAATTTCTTTTCCTTGCTATCGCTCACTGCAACTACACTAACAACTAAAGGACCTAGGACAGCTCCGCGGCCTGCCTCGTCACCGCCAGCCACTATAATAGGATCACATCAACGTATTTGCTACGTCAGGCTACTGATTTTCTGTCAACAACTATGAAATCGTTGACCGCCATAACTGATCCATAGTTTACCTTAAGTCTGCCGTCTTTTACGTCAAGTTTGTTCACAAACTCGCTGTCAACGTTAGGGTCAACTATAAGAGTAGTAAGCTTCCCAGTTATCTCATTGAGCTCTACGTCCACGAATTTGCCCAAGTCAAAACCATCCGTAGTCACAACCTCTTTTCCAAGCAACTGTTCTGCTATCACGAACTTTCTATTTGCCATATCTATACACCATGTTCGAATTCTCGAATATATATCTAACAACTGTCTCTATAAACTATCTGCTATTGCTCTTTATTCAAGCAGACTGGTCGGACCGCTTATTTATAATTTCTAATGGTATAACTATGAAGTGAAATATAAATATCTTTCTATACGTCGAGAGAAAATCGAGATAAAGTTGGTATCATGGCAAACGAGTTCAATAATATCCTCTTTAAGGGCAAGCAAGCCAAGATAATCATGGCATTATCCGATAAAAACCAGCGGTGGTATCTTGCGACCCTTGCAAAGAGCGCAAACGCCACATATGTGCATACGAGCAAGTTCATAGCAAAATGCCAGGAACTTGGCATAGTGGAAGCAGAGGTGCATGGCAAGATAAAGACACTAAGGCTCACCGAAAAGGGCCAGAGCATAGCAAACAACCTGATAAGCATAGCTAGAGAT
>JAKAON010000076.1 GCA_021812185.1 Microcaldota archaeon | reverse complement strand
TTGACTACCGAGAGCAGCGGCATCGCCTTGCTCCCCAGATCCTCACTTGGCCCTACCACCCCTTTGCTGAGGTCCTTTATAGGTATGAAAGTCGCCCTTCCGAGGTCTTTGCTCTTCATGTAGTCTATTATTTTGGAAGCTACCGAGATCGAATCTACAACAAAATAGCCAAGCCTTGCTCCTGCGCTTACCTCTATTGCTGTTGCATATTTTGATTCGTATGTGCATAACTGGGAAGCGCTTCCGTAGAATCCAAACTTCTCGTCGAACTCTCTTGATATCTTATCAATTATTGCAGATTCCCTTGAAGATGCCTCGAACTTCTTTTGCTTGTATTCAAGCAGGCTTAAATCGATTGTTGACAGTTGAGCGCTAAGCTCAGATGCTTTCGATTCCATGTCGGCTATTTGCAATCGTGCCTTGTCAAAGATCTTTGATAGCTCACCGTACTTTTCATTTGCCTTGGCTGCAGATTCCCTTTCCTGTTTCTCTATCTCCTTGTTTGAGTCTATAGACTTGATTATTTCTGTGACCTTCGCCTCAGTGGCATAAGAATCGTTATTTAACCCTATTATTTCGTCATTTATTGAATTGAATGCCTCTTGAAGCTCCTCAAGCCTATTTTGGGAGTGCTTTATTTTATCCTCGATTTCTGCAGGATCCACCTTGCCGTTTGACTCGAACCTAGACACGTCAGGAGAGATTTGGCCTATCCTCTTTTCTACATCTGATAATGATGACGAATTTACTGCCATCGATTTTGTTATTTCATCGCATAGCTGCTCGAATTTCACTATGCTGGCCCTATGTTCATCTATCCTCTTTGCGCAATTATCGATCTCGAATGCGATTTTAGTCAGTTCGCTCTTTGTCACTTCAAGACTCCTTGTGACATCGCTTGACGAGGCACTCTTTCCCATAAGCTCTTCCGAAAGCTTTTGCCTCTGCGCATCTAGTGCGCTTATTTTGGATGTCAACGATTCCATACTGACTAGGAGTTTTTGTTTTTGAGCATCGCTTATGGCCATCTCGCTCGAATGCTTGTCGAAGGATTTCTGTGCATCCTGGAGCCTTAGCAATGTCTTACTATAATTTATCGAGTTTAGCCTCTGCCTCATGTCGAGATATTTTTCTGCTGCTTCTTTTTGCTCTTTCAAGTCCTCGAGAAATCCCTTTCTTTCATGAAGTATCATCAGGGCGCTGCTCACTGATTGGGTTACCTGCTCAAGCTCCCTCATCGATTCCTGCTTTTTTGCTTCGAACTCCTTTATCCCGGAAGCCTCGTCTATTAGTTGCCTTGTCTCTTTGGGATTTAGGTTTGCCAGCCGATTTATCTCTGACTGCGCGATTGTATTTGTATCATTCACGTCGAATTTATGTTTTTTTAGTATCTCTACAACTTCCTGTTTGGAATACTTCTTGCCGTTAACCTTGTATAGGCTCTTTCCGTCGGCGCGCGCGTACCGGATTATCTCGTATTTCTCGTCCCCCTCAAGGTCTATCTTTACGTACGCCTTGGGTATTGCACCCTTTGCATAAGAGACCTTATTGTTGATAAGGTCTGCAAGCATCCTTGCCCCATCTAGCCTCTTTAGCGATGATTCCCCCAAACCAAACATCAAAGAGTAGCAGATGCTGCTCTTTCCAGATCCATTAGGGCCGACTACGCATGTGAACCCCTTGCTGAAATGCAATTCTGCATGCTTGAATGATCTGAACTTGCTTATTGTCAGGCTCTTTAGTCTTAGCATCTATGCACCGGTCGCATAATATATTGAATCGTCAAATGTTTTAAATCTTACCTGTTTTTCCATATTTACCTTTGAGCATGTGGAGGAAGATAAAAGATTGTATCTGGGTGCTGCTCACTATTCCCACGAATCTTTTATTCCTCTCGATTGCAGCTATTCCCACGTCTTCGCTCTCCATTCTCTGAAGGGCATCTGCAACTTCCAATTCTGCATCCAAGGAGGGCACTTTGAATGCAAGATCCCTTGCAAATTTGATCTGGTCCTTTGGCTTTGAATTTAGGTTAAGCAGGTATATCCCAGCCTTTGTCTTCATGACGAACGTCTTGCTCCTTTTGCTGACCATATGGCGATATATCCTTTCTATAGTGGCACCAGAAGAAATCAATGTGAAGTCCTTGGATGCTATTTCGCCCACCTTCACCCCTTTCATGTCCTTTTTGATGGTGGCAGAATTTGTTTCAGCTTTGAGTCCCCCGTATATGTAAAATATGGTGAAGAAGGTTATGAATGCCAGCAGCTCGTTGTATACGAATGCCTGGCCGTCTAGAAGGATGTATGCACCCATAGCAACGACAAACAGCCCCATCAGATACTTGCTTACCTTTGCGGTTGCCATCGTTGCATTGTAGAAATTTGTTCTTCTCTGCAAATAGCTCCTCATTATCCTCCCGCCGTCAAGCGGGAATATAGGAACTAGATTGAATATGCCAAGGAACATGTTCCATAAAAATAGCCAGTTGAGCATGTATCCCAAAGTTCCTGGCCCAGTGAACACCTCAAGGGCCCCAAATGCCGCTCCCAAGAATATGCTCGTTATCGGGCCGACCATAGTT
>JAKAON010000075.1 GCA_021812185.1 Microcaldota archaeon | reverse complement strand
TTAGACCTTCTCCACCAGCACATTTTGCTATGCGATCTACGATATAATTTCTCTTTCCGCACATAGTCAAGCAAAAGCCTAAGGCAATTTCCGCAGTTGCAGCAGTTGCGCAGTCAAATAGCAATCAATAATATATATTTTTATAATCTGTTAAGCCCATATTTACGATGCTCACGATGATAGCTATGGCAGATATGAAACTGTTAATGCAGAAGATAGAGGAAGCAACCCTTGTGCTTAATTCAATAAGGAGAAAACATGAAAAAAGCACGGATGAGACAAAGGAAAGCAAGCGCGGCCCGGCCCCAGAAGCAGATAGCATCGACAGTAAGAAGCTATACATCTCAAAGGACATATTTGGGATGCTCACCAAATTTTCAAGAAGCATTGAGTTCAAAGAGCTTGCAAGATTGAAAAGGAATATTGGCCTTGACGATAGCAGAATAAAAA
Source organism: Microcaldota archaeon (assembly GCA_021812185.1). GTDB lineage: Archaea > Micrarchaeota > Micrarchaeia > Micrarchaeales > CABMGC01 > JAKAON01. The sequence continues at coordinate 2,137 of JAKAON010000075.1, read as the reverse complement.
TATATCATGGGGGATGGGGGCATAGATATCCAAAATATGGCGGATACGGATGCTGGTCTGATGTTTTCCTTACAAAGCACGGAAGCATAGAGTACAGATGGGGATATAAGGCAGGGCCAGGAGAAACCTTAAAAATAAAGAATCCTAAGGAGCTTTCCACGCTGCTCAACTATGAGTATATTCTAAACCTTCAAGCGCATATAAGTTCAGGAGCATTGGAGGCGTTCCTTATCAGCAAGATAGAAAAAGAGATTGAGTTGCTTAGATCTTAACTCTGCCATTCATTGGTAATGAAGACCTTCCTTTTCGAGCCAGAGACAATGAAGAAACACTCGATATGGAGCCCACCACAGTTCTAAAATATGCTGGCATGCTCCTCGTCAAATTGAACAGATGAAGGAGATTAGCCTGCGGTGCAAAATCTCTTTTGCTGTCAAGCCAGAATTGCAGTCAGCCATGATCATGCTTGTTATACCTACGCCTATACGCATATCCGAACGGCTTGAATCTTGTTCCATTGCCCTCATAGAACTTTGTGAAGAACTCAACAAAATTGAGCCTTACCCCTTGGACCATCCCTTCGAATATTGATAGTATCATATTGAGGACGTGAAGTACAAGGAATATTATTAGGTATACTGCAAAGAGGATTATGCCTCCGCCGAGATTTGGCGTGAACGCCTTGTCTATCAGCGATGCGAGTATTACGCTCGCTAGGCCGAAGCCCATTATCCTCGAATAGCTCAGCGGATGCGAGATAAGGTTCGTTATCTCAATGCCTTCCATCCCGCTTATAGCCATAGTCACTACGAGCATGATGATCGCAAGAATTCCGGTATATGTTACTATTGCTGCGCTGAAGATGTGGAATAGAAAGCCGGAAAGGGCTGCGGTACCAGCAAGAAGCACTATTATTGAAGTGAGTTTGCTTATGGCGTGCATTGTTTCGTGCCTGTGCATTTTGTTGATGAATCCAATAAATAGCCCTAGTGTAACCTGCACTATGCCGAAGATGATAGATACAGCTATCACGCTTGTTATGTTCTTGTTCCAGTCAAAGAGCTGAAAGTTGAAGAAGTACTGGTTTAGATGAAGCCCAAAGTACTGGTTTGAGAGGAAACCGAAGAATGCCGCAGATATTGCTGTTATCTCCCATATCTTTGCAGCGTTGTATACAAGCCCGTCAGGGTCTGTTATTTTTGTTACATACCACGCCAGAATGAACGATAGTATGCCATAGCCTACGTCGCTTACCATCAGCCCATAGAATATTGGGAATGATATTATGAATATCCATGCAGGATCTATCTCGTCGCTCCTTGGCGGAGAAAAAAACTCAAGCATATAATCGAATGGCCTCAGGAAGCTTGGCCTGTTCATGAGTGTCGGCGCAAGCTCGTCATGCACGAGCTTGTCTATGTGGTATCTGTTCCTCGTGGCAGTCTTGACGGCATGCTCGAACTCGCCATATCTCTTCCTTGCTATCCATCCCTCGAAGACTACAGCCTTATCCGTCTTCTTGAAGATCGCACTTACCGCAGCCTTGTCCACCTGCACTTCGAGCATCGCCTCAAGGTTTTTGAGGTCAGAGTAGTGCGCATCCCTTATCTTACCGTATTCCTTCTCTATCTCCCCGAGCCTCTTCTTTATTACCTCCATGTCCTTGTTTATTTTTTTCTTCTCTTCTGCAGGCGTTCCGCTGAGATCGTCTATCCTGAAATCTATCTCCTTCATTTTGTATTCCGACTGGAGGAATTCCGCGCTTCCACCTTTTCTATATACTGCAAGGACAAGGAACCTTCCGTTTGCAGGCTCATTTACCACAAATTCAATGCCATCAAGAGCCTCCTTCTTCTCTTTAATGCCATTCCTGAAGCTTGCCATGCTAGCCGCATTTGCAGTAAACGCGCGGAAATCCAGCACATTGCTTGAAAAGGATTTGCCAAACTTTATGTCAAGACCGGAGAATGCTTCTACGACTTCGAGGGATGCGATAAGCGACAGCTTCTTGTCTTCCAGCGCCTTCTTTTCTTCGCTCAAATCATATATTCTTTCCAATATCTTCTCCCGCTTAATATCCTTCATGAGCGGGTTGAATCTCGACATATCAAGGGCCTCTTCCTTCCGCCCCGAGATC
>JAKAON010000074.1 GCA_021812185.1 Microcaldota archaeon | reverse complement strand
CGACGTTATCAATGAGAGGTTCAATTCCCTTTGCTGCTTTAATTCTTCTATATTATCTACGTCTCTCTTCCTATTTAAATCTCTCGCCCGCCTTATGATAATGTCGGTGGCCTCAGAATCCACATATATGAATGCCTTGAGCCCCTCAAGGATGTTGATCTCGCGTGATGAGAATCCAGGTACGTACCTGTTTCCGCTTTTCACTGTGGCGTGCGTATCGATTATCAAGTTGCCTTTCATTTTGTTTATCTTTTTTAACGCCTGCGCCCTTAGCTTCTCGATCACTTTGGGATGGAGCTTCCTCATTTCATCCCTGTTCTTGACGTAGCCATTCTTGACTGCTATCTCATTCATCTCTGTGCCCATGCTTACTGTCTTGTATGAGAGCTCCTTTCCATTCATCATCGCGCCGTTTACTATCGACGTTTTTCCAGCGCCCGGGGTTCCGGTTACTATGACTATCTTGTTCATTGTATCGTGTATATTATGCTGCTATGTTTTAAATCTTGTCTTTGCCGAGCTTGCAGATTCCATTACGATCCATCAGGAGCCCAATTAGTTGTATTGTGGTTTTGGGATATAAGTATGTTCCTGGAAATTCGTTTATTATCTTCTATCCCGCTCCTTTGGACGACCGTCGGATGGACTTATTGCGCAGCGTTTAGTCGGTAGGGAATGGCTCTTCTATCCTTCTCATCTTTTCGAAGAATTCCTTCCTTGCAAGCGAATCTACCTTCTCTGCAGTTGTCCAGAACATGTTAGATATAGACATAGCAGAGGAATTTATTGAAAGTTCTATTAGGGAATCAATTTCTGCGAGGTTAGTAACATTGCAAAGTTCAAGGGCCCTCTTGGCAAACATTGCTGATTTTCCTACATTGGACCTCATTGCATGGTAGTATGATAGCGCTATAGCGTCTACTGGATCGTTTATCGAATATGTCTTCGTATTGATATTTAGCGTGCTGCTCGGCCTTGAAAGTTCATCTGTAGCCTTGCGCACTCCTTCTAGAATGAGTTTTTCGTTTATTCCAGTATGCATGTATTGTTGTTTGGTCATAATATCAGGTGCACTCATAGATTTTTTATGCTATTTAAATTTTGCTGGAAATTCGTTTATAATGAGAATTAGGGCCTACTACTTGTTTTGACAATTAAAAGAAAAAGAAATGGTCAGGTTTTTGTCACCTGGCCCTAAAGTTTGGTTAATTATTGGTCGTCTCCCATTCCAGGCATGCCTCCTGGGCCTCCGCCCATTCCTGCACCTCCGCCTCTGCCTCTTGAGCTTATCATGTCGTCGATCCTCAAGATTATTTCTGCGGCTTCTGCAGCACTTGCTATTGCCTGTTCCTTGACCTTGCATGGCTCTATTACGCCGTTCTTGTCCATGTCGCCAAGCGTGTTCTTGTACACATCAACGCCAAGGTTCTTGCCTGCGCTCGTGTTGTGCTTGTTCCTAAGCTGCACAAGGGTGTCAATTGGGTCCATCCCTGCGCTCTCGGCCAGCGTCTTTGGAACTATTTCAAGAGCGTCTGCAAATGCCTGTATTGCAAGCTGCTCTCGGCCTCCTACCTCGCTTGAGTACTGCCTTAAGGCATTAGCGACATCTACTTCTATCGCACCTCCTCCGGACACATACTTGCCCTGCTCTACAGCGCTAGATAGAGCACCTATCACGTCGGTGAGCGACCTTTCGACTTCATTTATCACCTGGGTGGAGCTTCCCCTTATGAATATGGTTACGCTCTTTGGATCCTTGCACTTCTCTACGAATACCATGTATTCTCCGGCTATCTTCCTCTCTTCGACAACACCTGCAAACCCTAGGTCGCTTTTCCCCAGATCATCGAGGCTCGTGACGAACTTGGCACCTGTTGCGCGTGAGAGCTTCTCAAGATCAGACTTCTTAACTCTCCTAACTGCCATTATACCGGCTTTTGCCAGATAATGCTGTGCGACGTCATCTATGCCTTTTTGCACGAAGATCACATTTGCCCCAGACTTTGCTATCTTATCTACCATAGCCTTGAGCATCTTCTCTTCCTGCGCAAGGAATGCCTGCATTTGATCCGGAGAAGTTATCTCAATTCTCGCATCCGTCTCAGTCTTCTCTATTTCAAGAGCTACGTCAAGAAGGGCTATTTGAGCGTTCTTAACGAGCTTTGGCATCCCTGACTGTGCCACTTCCTTGTCTATCAAGACACCTGATATGAACGATGTTTCTTCTATGCTTCCCCCTTCCTTCTTTTCAAGCTTGATGAAGTCGTGATCTATCGATATCACATCCCCTTTCTTCTCCATCACCTGCTTTATTGCCTGCGTAGTTATCTTGGCAAGCATCTTTTTCGTGTTGTCTCCGCCTATGTTCTTTGATCCCATTGATATTAGGGCGATCTTCTCAAGCTTGTCCTCGTCACTTACAGAAAGGTTTGATGCCCTTGACTTTAGCACCTGCTTTGCCTTCTCTGCAGCCATCTTGTACCCCTTGATTATGGTGGTTGGGTGCACTCCTTGTTCTATTAGGGAACCTGCGGTCTTTAGCAACTCTCCCGCAATGATGACGGTTGTTGTAGTTCCGTCTCCAACTTCCTTGTCCTGCGTCTTTGCGATGGCGACAAGTATCTTTGCCACAGGGTGCTCAACATTCATTTCTTCAAGTATTGTAGCCCCGTCATTCGTAATCACTATGT
>JAKAON010000019.1 GCA_021812185.1 Microcaldota archaeon | reverse complement strand
CAAAGATATAATTGCGATAGTTGATAAGATACTGCAGCACGCTCCTGTCGTCTAGTCCGGCCAAGGACGTTGGGCTTTCAACCCAGCAACCCGGGTTCAAATCCCGGCGGGAGCACATCATATTTGGAGTTATATATAGAGCCAACATTTTGCACCCCCTCTATTCCATTTTCGTGGAATATGAGTATCTTAGCCTCGCCGTTGCCCTAGAAAGAGAGGGGATGCATCAGCTTTGTTAAATAACTATCCCTTTTAGGTGACTAATTTAACGGCTGTTCTACTTTTTTTAACAGATGTGGTTAGATTTTATGTTCCAGACTTAGTTCTATTATCTTGTTTGCATAACATTTGACAATTTTCTGCTATGGTTTTTCCGCCTTCGTGCCTGATCAATTACCTGTTGAGGTATTTCATTTACTGAACCTTTAGCCTCCCAAGCAACTTTTGATCCGTCAGAAGTAAAACCTTTAAAATCTGGCTTCGATTCTCGTCCTTTCCTGCTAATTCTTGAAATATCAGATTTTCTGATATTGTATATTTTCTCAGTAATAACTCTAGATAATCCTTCTCCAAAACCTTCAGATAATTTTTTCTTATCTTCACCGTCTCTGTCATTTATTGATATCCTTAATTCGTTTGTTTTATTTGGAATACAGACTTCAAAAAATCTGCAGCTATGGCAAATTTGTTTGCTTTCGATCCTGTTTGAGCCTTAGAAATACCTATAGCACATATGAGATCATATAAATTGAAACTGAATTGTTGAATAGTTTTCCTATATTTAGGAGCTATTCGGTTTTGAAGTAACGGGTCTATGTTTAGTGTAATTTTCCTACTTTGAATCATTGCGCGTATCTCATTGAGCATGAAATCACATAACTCATTGCTTTTCAGCTTCTTTTTTAACTTTTTCCACAGATTTTGACCTGCCAGTATTAATTAAATGATCGCTCTTCTTTCTTGGTTGCAAAACCCACCAAATTATTACAATTAATAATAATATAAAATATACTATCTGTGAATCTATGAGAAGACCATACTTCCCAATTGAATTCAGATATGACTGTATCAGAGTAATGGTGATTAAACTAAATGTAAGAATTACAATGCTGAAAGCACTAAATTTAGTTAGCCTTTCTAATCTGGTTTGATTTAATAAATTGTAGCCATCTATTGTTAAACAGTATCCACTAACTTTCTTACCTTCTTTATTAGTTTCTTCCAACTTAATAAGGCCCGCTTCACCAGCAGATTTTACTAATTCCGTTGCTCCTTTCATATCTATTTTGTATCCCAAAAAGTTCGCTCTTACATAAATTTTCTTCATCCAATTCTCGTTTTCAAATTCAAATATAAGTGCACTAATTAATCTTTCGTAATCTATTTTAAACGGATACTCTTTTTCTAAAAGTACAAGTAATAGTTCTAATTCTTTTGACAACATACTAATCAATCTAATTTGAAATTTTAGTAGTTCAAGAACTTACGGCTATGAATGTTTAATCAAGAACGCCCCAATAAAAACAAATACTATGCCTATAATAACAAGAATACTACCACTTAATGCAGCACTAAGACTTCCCATAATAAAAGTAGGAAAGGAACTGACTGTTTGATTTAGTACATGCGAAGTCGGGCTCGTAATCGTGAATACTCCTATAATCGCAATAATAATACCAATAAGGACAAATGCAATTCCCGCTAGAGCCACAAGTGTGCTTTGAGCTTTCATAATTGTATCTCTATCTGGAACTATTTATGTTTTTTGTATTGTTTGGCTTTGCTCATAAATACTCATCACACAGCTAATTTATGAGCAGAATAAATTATTAATCTTCTTGGCGTTGTATTATTATGAATGAATCACCACTAAGTAGAAGGAAAGGAACTATCGGCGAATTGCTAACTCAAATTAGGCTCTTAGAATATGGCATAGAGCCAACAATTCCATTAATTGATAGCGGTAATGACATAATAGCAATCAAAGGCAGAATTGTCAAGTCTATACAAGTAAAAACTAAGAAACAAAATCGTAGAATATGGCGTTTTAGAAACCTTAGAGAGTATGATATACTTGTCCTTGTTAATCTTGATGAACAAGAGAACAAATTAGACTGTGCAAAATTATATCTGTTAACTAAAGAACAGGTAAATGGAAGGGGCAGTCTCACATTAAAGCATGTTCAAGATTATGAGTTATCGGAGAGCCTAATAAATAATTTATTCGGCAGATAATAATTTAGGCTCTATCTTCAACTCATACATCGCACTTATCAAGACAGTTATGTTATACGCTATCAGCTTGCACAATACCTCATTTGTCTGAGATACTATGTTCTTGTTCTTTAGGCAATCTCCGAATTTTATCTTTATTGCAAAGAAGTATGGAATGCTTGAAGATTTGCAAATATAATACGAATTTTGTACTTACACTACTTTTGTCAAGTTCCAAGTCAAGCCTCATTTTTCGGATAAAACCTCTTTGGCAACTTAAAAGAGGTTTCTGAGCAGGCGATCCAGAAACAAGTATGACAACAATACTCCAATCGCCACTTGATTTAATTGAGCCCATCCCAAGGAGATCAAAGCTGCAGATTTAATTAGACATTCGATTAAAGAAAGCTAAAGTTCGATTAAAGATAGAATATGTCCTATCTCGACAGAATCTTTAATCGAAGCCGAAATGACACCATTTTTCTTTAAATGAAACGGGAAATATGAGAATTCACGGTAATTTTTACAGAGATAGGAGAATCTTTAATCGAATGCTGTAGGGGGATATATGGTTTAAACATTTGCGACGACAAGTGCAAAATCTGTCGTCTAAGGCAAATTTCACGGGCCAAGCAGCAAAGGTCAAGGCTGCAAAGGGCGATAGCAAAGAAAAATACGAGCTACTTAAAGATAAAGCAAAGCAAATAGATGAAATAAGGTTTATGCGCGCAAGAACACTGTGCCAGTCCAATAGACAAGAATCAAGGCTTTTATAATTGTAATAAAAAGGAATAGAGTGCCAAGAAACAAGCGTAAAATCAAAAAGGGGGGAAATAGCGCATGGGAACAAGGCGCGATGGAATACCTAACTACGTATGGATGGGCGATACTCATCATCGCCATAATCTTTGCAGCTCTATTCTACACACATTTTTCAACGGTTTCTGTTAGGGCAGCGCCAGGGGCATGCCAGGTGATTAGGCCTTTTGGAGATTATAGCACGCAGATAATCGCACAGGAAGGAATATGCAAGGATGCCCTACCCGAGTTTGTGTCTTCCTTTGTCAGTTCATATGCATCTGGAGGGGTAAGCAAGGGGAGTGGCAATGGGAACGGATCATTCTCATATCCAAGTTATATCTCTATACCCTCTTTGCCTCTTCTATCAAGTTCTACTCCAGGTGTTACTCCTGGATTCACGATAAGTGCATGGGTATATTGGTACGGACCGACCTCTGCACACTGTCAAGGCATATTCGGGAACAATCCAAGCCCAAGCTCTGGGATAGAACTTTATGCCTACGGCCAAAACAACGGCGCTTGCGGAACATTGTGGATAAACGGGTCATACGTAAAGTGGCCCAATGCAAATAACTCATTTGCACCCAATCGCTGGCAGTTTGTAGTAGCCACATATAATCAAGCAAACGGGAATGCTACAGTATTTGTAAATGGAAGCGTTTTCACAACATCAACGCTCTTCCCAGTAGTGCCATTTGTTTCATCAAACTCATCGGTGATAGGGGCAGTGGCATGGCCAAATGGGGACATATACCCTACAAATGGCATTATTGCAGATGTCCAAGTATACAATACCCCTCTTTCGCAAAATGACATTAATACACTTTATAAGGAAGGAATAGGCGGGGATCCTATAAACCTCTATAATCTCGCTGGCTGGTGGCCTCTCAACGGGAATGCTAACGACTACTCAGGGAATAACAATAACGGGCAATCTTACAATCTAACCTTCTATAGTGCCTATACTACTCCTTAATGATGCCGCGATACCGCCTTAACCTCTTAGTTCAAAGAGCGATGAATTCAAGTCCAGTTTCACGCTTGATTATATCAAAATGCTTGACGTCCTTTGTAAGTATAGTCGCCCCGCAATCCAGGGCCTGTGCGGCTATTATTGCGTCAAGCGATTCTACTTGCTCTCCCTTAAGCATTAATTTTGCCATTATTTCGGAGCCCTTGATGGCGTTTGGAAGTGACGGCAGCAGTGTCAACGTCGCCTCGAAAAATTTTAGCGCCTTTGGATACGCTGAATGTCTGCCTTTTAAGGTTTGATATTTTTCCCCTACAAGTACTTCGTATGCACAAATCGTGCTGGTATAAAGCTCATCTGCTTGCACTATTGCATCTTTGGCTTTGCTGTTGTTTTTCATGAACTCTATTATGGCTGAGGTATCCAAGAACAACTTCATCATCTCCCCCTTGCATTTTTCCTGACATCTTTTGCTATTTTCCGAACCTCATCTGCCTCTTCCTCGCTCATTATTCCTGCAAACTTCATTATATCATCGTTCTTCTTTTGCTTGATGCTGTCTACTATGTCGGAAAGAAGCTGGGTGAAGCTCCTATTGCCTTTGATCGCGGCGAGTTTCCTGTACGTTTCATCGCTTATCATTATGGTCTTCATATTAATCATCTGTATACAGATTATATACAGATAAATATAAATAACCTTAGCCGCATCATTTTATTTTAGGGATGCAATATCGGACAAAAAGTTTATATTGGTGCAAAGTGGAATCATTATGGTTAATATGGATGTTGACGTTGAGGCACTCAAATTATGGAGAAGGGATACTGGATCGCGTCCAAGGATAGCACTTGACATAGACAGCACATGGGCAGGAGTTCTTCCGGTGATTATAGATAATTTCAACAAGGCAAAGGGGACCAATTTCACAGTGGAAGACCATATTGACTGGGACTTCAAGAATCTTGGTTCGGACTATATGGAGATGATGCCATTTTACGCATCGGCGTGGATAAATAGATGGAGGGAGATATCTTTCCTCGGAGATTTATCCTTAACCATCGAGTTAACCAAGGATTATTACGTGTCCCTTCTTACGACGCGCAGTCCGACATCTGAAGGAGTCACTGGAGGCACAGTAGACACCATGCATGAGTGGATAAGGCTGCATGGCATTGACAAAATTCTTCCACCTGCGCAAATATGCGATCCGAAGCAAAACAAGGCAAAGGACTTTGACTACGATGCCTATATAGACGATTCGCCAAGGCTTGCAGATACTGTCATGCAAATGCCAGGAAAGATCCAGTTTCTTGTAGACCAAGGATACAACAGGGAAGTGAAGGATGATGGCAAGAAGATAATAAGAGTGCAAGATGCAAACCATGCAATGAGATTGCTCATTGAAGTTGCAAGGGGAACAATAGTTAGTGAAGAGCCAAGGATGACCATAAAATTAAAGAAGTGCTAAAAAATCAATTGATATCAAAGACGCGCGACAGTGACTGTTTAGGGAATAGGAATTAGAATATGTGATATTCATGGCAAACACTGGAAAACTAATTGTGATAACTGGCCCGATGTTTGCCGGAAAGACTACAAAACTCCTCAGTGAGATCCAAAAGGCGCACAAATCAAAAAAGAAGGTCATATTATTCAAGTCTGCAATAGACAACAGGTATAGCGATGTTGATGTCGTATCTCACAATGGCGCAAGATTCCCGGCAGTGACCCTTCCAGATGGAGCTGAAGGGATAAAAGCCTTATATGAAGCTGCAGAAAATTACGATGTCATAGGAATAGACGAGGGGCACTTTTGGGATGACACAAAGGGCCTTGCGGATACGCTAAACAAGCTAGCATTCAAATCAAAATCAATATATGTGGCCATGCTGAATCGAAAATCGGACGGGACATCCTTCAACTTGTCAAAGGAACTGCTGCCGTTTGCAGACCATGTCCAGTTCATAAACGCAAAGTGCGCAAGGTGCGCAAAGGATGCGACATTCACGCAGCGAGTAACGCCATATAGAACAGTAAACGGGGAGATATCATACGTAGGGGGCAAAGAAGACTACGAGGCACGGTGCAGGAACTGTTTTACTCCTCCTCCAAAAGCGTAACGCGCCAATTCAAAACTTCGGCATTCAATATTTAATATATATCTTCTTTGAAAGTAATCATATCGGTCTTTTTATGTCAAGCCAAAACATCCTGAAGTTTTCCGAAGGAGACGAAGGCGTTGTGGTAGAGGAATTCAGCGACGAGGAGACTAAAATACTTGATAAGTTCGTAACAAACAACGATAGCAACATATTCGCATACCTCCCAAATTCTGGGATAGGCCCTGAGCAAATAGGCGCGCTGCTATCGAGATACAGCAGGACCGCGCTTACTGGAAGAAAACTATTTCTAAAGGAGTTCTATCCGAACAAGGAGCGCGGGAGGGAGTTCTTCGATGCCTGGCTAGTAGATTATGGAGATGATTCCATACAGGAAATGGCCGGAGGAATACCGATGGCATGCGAATTCGTATCAAATGTCGCGGTGAAGGAGATTGAAGACTCGAGATTCGGCTCTTACATAGAAAAATCCACAAGATACGTCTTCTTTGACAAGAAGTTTGCAAATGGAGAGTACATGTTCTACAAGGATCCGGACATAATGGCTTCAAGGTATGCGGATAGATACCTGGATCTCATGAGGGGGCTCTTCGACTCGTATGTGAAGCACACCCCTACAATGGCAAAATACATACAGGAATCAAATCCGTTCGAATCGCAGGTGTTTAGAAAAGGGGAAATGGCGATAAAAGTCTCAGAACTAACCAAAGATATGGAGGAAAAATATGGCGCAAGCGAGTCAGATCTATTTAAGGCCTATGAGAATGCCACAAAGGCAAATGCGCTGGACTTCGTGCGCGATTATCTGCCCATGTCAACTCTAACACACGTAGGGATAAATGCGAATTCGAGGACATATGAAAATATAATGTTCAAATTGCTATCATCTCCGCTTCATGAGTGCAAAACGATAGGAAATGACATGTATAGGGAACTTGACAAGATAGTCCCATCCCTGGTGAAGAGGACATTTGATAAGCATGGGAAGGAACAGGTAGATTTCCTTGGGAATATGAAGGCAAACGGGGCAAAGGCAGCTGGCGATTCATGGGAGAGCACGCAAATACAGAAAGTATCTGGCAGCGCAGTAAAACTAATACAATACAGCGGGGAAGACTCCGATGATGCAAACAAAGCGGCAGCAATAGAGGTGGTATGCGCAATACTCTACAAATTCGGGGAAGGGTATTCGATAGAGCAGGCACGCAAGGCTGCAGAATCGATGACTACGCAGCAGCTTGATAAAGTGATATCCGCGTATTTGGGAGATAGGCTAAATAGGAGGCACAGGCCAGGGCGCGCATTTGAGAATGTAGATTATCTTTTCGATTTCGTTGGACGCGTGGGAATATACCGCGACATACAGCGCCACAGGGTAGGGACACAGGAGAGGCAGAACTTCACTACAAGACTGGGATTCAACATGCGCGATGAGTTCAACGATGTGGGCATAGCCGAAGATTATCTATCCAAAATGAAGGAAGTAGAGGAACTCTACGAACAAATACATGAGAAGATGCCCCAGCAGGCACAGTACGTTGTGACCTTCGGATTCAACATAAGATGGTACTACAGATTAAATGCAAGGCAGCTATTCCACCTCTGCGAGTTGCGCTCAACTCCAAGCGGGCATCCGGATTATCGCAAGATAGTGCAGGAGATGTATACAAAAGTTAGCGAGATACATCCCTCAATTGGAAGGCACATGAAATTTGTGGATATGAGCCAAACAAAGCTGGGCAGGCTAAATGCAGAGATAAGAATAGCGCAGAAGAAGAATGCGCTAAAGCGCCATGACTGATTAATTACAACAGGTAAAAATAAGCTAGATTTTTATTTGCGGATACAACGTGAAGTTGCTGCACAGATCCAGCACCTCCTTTCTAACATCCTTTATCTCCTGTCTCTCATCTAGTTCTCTCCTGAATTTTTCTAGGTATGCTGCCCTTTCTTCCTTGCTTTCAGGTAGCTGATATCCCTTTACGTCATTTATTACCCTTGCAATCATTGCACCAACCTTTTTCATGTCATCCTCCTTCATGCCCATGGTTGTGAGTGCAGGCGTACCAAGCCTTATTCCACTTGGATAAAATGGGGAAGATGGCTCGTTTGGTATTGTGTTCTTATTCACTGTGATCCCTGCCTTTCCAAGGGCATCTTGCACAAAGACCCCCGTGCCCTTTCCAAATCCAGTTAGGTCGATTAACAGCATATGATTGTCTGTGCCTCCAGTGACAAGCGTTATGCCATTGCGCATGAGCTCTGCTGCAAGGGCCTTTGAGTTATTCACTATCTGCACCCCATACTCCCTAAACGAAGGTTTTGACGCCTCAAGAAGTGCGATTGCAATTCCGGCAACCGCGCTGTCGTGCGGACCGCCCTGCAGCCCAGGGAAGATTGTGCTATCTATCTTTCCTGGAAGAGCAGGATCCTTTTCAACGCCTTTATCAGTTACCATTATCATCGCGCCGCGAGGCCCGCGCAAGGTCTTGTGGGTGGTTGTTGTAATCAAATGCGCATGCTTGGCCGGGGATTTATGCACGCCGGATACTATGAGACCTGATATATGTGATATGTCTGCAACTAGATATGCGCCGACGTCATTTGCAATCTGCGCGAAATCTTCAAATGGAAGCTCCCGAGTATATGCCGTTGCGCCTATCCATATCAGCTTTGGCTTGCTCTCCTGGGCCAGTTTCCTGGCCTCGTCTATGTCTATGTATCCGTCCTTCTTCACATGGTAAGGGACGCTTTTGAATATCTGGCCGCTGACGCTTGTCTTCCATCCGTGCGTGAGATGCCCTCCGTCTGTAAGGTTGAGACCCATTATGGTGTCTCCAGGCTTGCATAGCGCAAGGTATACGGCAAGGTTTGCAGGGGAACCGGAATAAGGCTGCACGTTTGCATGCGGCACAGCGAAGAGCTTCTTGGCCCTCTCGACTGCAAGCCTCTCAATTACGTCGACATACTCATTGCCCCCGTAATACCTCTTCCCTGCATATCCCTCTGAGTACTTGTTAGTCATTACAGAGCCGAGCGCCTCAAGGACGCTTATGCTGGTGAAATTCTCTGAAGGTATCATCTCAAGCCCGTTCCTCTGCCTTGCAACTTCGTTCTTTATCGCATCGAATACTTCCGGATCGCTCTTCTTTATATTTTCAAACCAGTCCACATAACGCACCAAACAAGATAAACTGCGTCCTATTCATATTTAAATAAATTGGCAGGCACTATTAACAGTAGATACGCATGAACATGCGATTACAGTCTGCACTTGAATACCTGACCACGTATAGTTGGGTCCTGCTAGTAATTGCAGTTGCGCTGATAGTGCTATTCAACATGGGCTTATTCAATGGAAATCTTTTATCTCCAAAGGCACTGCCAGGTTCGTGCCAAGTCGTAAGGCCTTCAGGCCTTGAGGTAACTCAGCAGCCTAGCCTTTTGGGCTCGTGCAATGGGGAGATGCCAAAGTACGTAGCTTCGTTCAATCACGCAGACAGTTACATGAAGACTAGTGCAGGAGATCCTTTCTCTGGAGCTGGAGGATTCACTGTGACTGGATGGGTGTATCTTTACGGAGGCACTTTGGGCGGACCGTGCGAAGGAGGCATACTCGGCAATTGGAACGGGGCGAGCCTTGGATTTCAGATCAACGCATATTCTTGCCAGGGGAAGATAGCATACATAAGCGGATGCTGCACAGCAAGCACTACAGTCTCATTTCCTCCTGGAGCTTCCTCAACCTCCTTGCCTTACGGCAAGTGGGTCTTCTTCGCAGTCGCTTACAACTCGGCAAATGGTGCAGCGCTTTCTGATCTAAATAACCAATTTAGCGCCCAGTCACTTACTTCCGGACTCACGTTCGGATCTTCATCTAGTTACTACATAGGTTCGTATGCGCCGAACCCAGGCTTTGGAGTGAACGGTATGCTCTCTAACGTACAGCTCTACAATACGTCCCTTTCAGAAAATGCGCTAGGTACAATATACAACCGGGGGATCGGAGGCGCGCCTATCGATTTGTATAGTCTGGTCGGATGGTGGCCTGTAAACGGAGATGCAAACGACTACTCAGGAAACTCGAACGAGGCGACAGCTTCTAATGTGGTGTACAACAGCAACTGGTATGCAGCGTACTCACAGCCATGATAAATGCGATGCCTTTGCATTTTCCACCAATTGCAACCTAACTTCGCCACATTAGCCTAAAGGGACCATTTTTAATGCCAGAGCGGCAATGTTTTCATCGATTAACATGAAAAACATAACTACGCCGCTAGGCGGTATATGTGTGGTAGACAAAGTAGAAAAAGATTTTGGTCTGATCTCTTCGGTATTCGGAGATGTTTTGGGCCCGAACGATATTGGCAGAGTTAAAATACTTTTGAACAACAGACTGACATACTCAACTTCTGTGAATCAGATAATGTCTATTACACCGAATGAAACATGTGAACTTCTTGATGTAGGAAAGGTATCTGACCGTTCTTTGTACCGCACGATAGTGAAAGTAGGAAGACATGCAAACATAATCATAGAAAAATACCAAGACAATATAAAAAAGAACGAGGCTGTAGATAAAAATCAGAATATTGATTGGTCCTCCTTATTTTTCCAGGGTAAGACTGCAGAGATGGCCGAATTTGGTTATTCGAGGGATAGAAGACCTGACAAGAAGCAGGTAACATTTGGTATATCCACAGGTATTAACGGAGTGCCTTCTGCGTTGACAATTCAAAATGGTAATGTACTAGATAAAATACATTTCACTGAGACGTACAAGATTGTCAGAAGGATAATGGAAAGTGGATCTCTTCTCATATTTGATTGCGGAGCTAATACAAAAGCAAACAAAGAGAAGATTGTTGCCGATGGATTCCATTATCTTACGCTCAAACCAAAGAAAGTGAGCACATACAAGAGATACATAATAGAGTTCAAGAAATCTGAAAAGATCAAATTCAAAGTCGACGACAAAGAATACATAGCAGTGAAGATAAAAGAGGGGAATGAGTACCAGTACATCTACTTTTGCAAACCCCTTCTGGAGGATCAGATACACAAGAAACAGAGAAAATTTGAAATAAAAAAGAAAACTGGGAATGAACTCGCAAAGAAGGCAGAGAAACATAAGATTGTCGATAGGTTTCCCTCTGAAAAAGGGTGGATTGAATTGTATCCAGAACTCCAGTTAACTCTAGGAATTATAGAAAATCCCTACATAACTGGCGTAGAGGGATTTTTCATTTTGGAAAGCACGGTCGATGCAAGTCCTGTAGAGATACTGAGCATATACAAACAGAGAGACGCAGCGGAGAAACTTATACGGAATCTGAAAGAGGGGATAGAGATTAGGCCAATACGGCACTTCACAAAAAACGCAATAATAGGTGCGATAGTGATAGCTTTCCTCGCAGAATCACTAATAAGTTTGACACAACTTTCCTGCAAGAATCCTCTCGTCAAGAACGTAAAGCTCCTCAAAAAATACCTGACGAATTTGACACTTACATTCGTTTATCCTGAAAATGGGTTCAGATTTCAAGTTGTAAGCAACGTTTCACCTCCAATTTTGGAACTTTTTGGTGATTTCTGGAGAAAATACGAAACGAAAAATCTCCATTTGCGCTGGTAAAACAGTTTGGCGAATTGAGTTAGAGAACAAAGTCAGCGTGCAGTTTCAATTTGGCGAGATTAAGTTGCAAAAATCGCAAGATAGATTTTTCCAGCTCATGCACGATTTGTGCAACGTCGCATTTCAATTAGAAAACATATTTAGCTGTGACATGAGAAAAAACAGATGTAGTTTGTGATGGTCATGGAGAAGATAAAAATACTTGGATTTGTAGGAAGCTTGAGGAAGGGGTCGTTCAACAAGGAGCTCATGAATGCCGCTTTGGAACTGGTTCCAGAGGGAGTCGCAGAACTTGAGGTCTTCGACCTTGAGGGGATACCGCCATTCAACCAGGACTTTGAAAGCAGCATGCCGCAGAGAGTTATGCTGTTCAAGAAGAAGATAAAGGAAGCAGACGCCATCCTCATCGCAACTCCAGAGTATAACTACTCGATTCCAGGAGTCCTCAAAAATGCAATAGACTGGGCCTCAAGGCCGTATAGCGATAATTCATTCGAAGGAAAGCCCGTAGCCATAATGAGCGCAGCTGGAGGATTGCTCGGAGGCTCTCGCGCACAGTACCACCTCAGGCAGGTTTTCGTCTTCCTAAACATGCACGCGATAAATAGGCCCGAGGTCATAGTGCCTTTCGTGACCGAGAAATTGGATTCGAGCGGAAAACTAACCGACCATCATACCAGGGAGAAGATACGGGAGCTGCTCGAAGCGCTCATCAAACTTGCAAAGGAGAAAAAATAGACGATGCTGCGCCAAAACGAAAAGTTTTTTAATGTGACATGGAAGATTCCTATTATGGATGGCTATTTTGGCAGCTACGACTTCAGGAGGCTTTCGGTTCTCACTGCGTATTTCATATTCCTCGGGATCATACTGTATTTCTTACAGCTTGGACAGCTATCCTGGTATGTGCTGCTGGTAAGTGCCATAGGCTGGTTTGCAATAGAGATGCGCGCAAACCCAAAACATCTTGGCAACGCGATAAAATTAGGCCTATTCCTGCTCGTTTTTGATTTCATTATAGAGAACTCAGGATGGATATTTGGGCTATGGCACACCATAAGCCAGTTCCATGTCGGCGTGGTACCGATACAGGTAATGCTGGTTGCTCTCTTTGGAGGAGCAGCTTGGGCCATGTACATGCCTAAAAAATTCAACCTGAATCACTCTATGGCAAATTGCATCGTGTTTGCGCTCTTTGGAGCATTAGGGGAGTGGCTCCTCATAAGGCAGGGGATCTTTGTGTATTCCCTTTGGTGGAATAGCATTCTTGCGTTCTT
>JAKAON010000018.1 GCA_021812185.1 Microcaldota archaeon | reverse complement strand
CTCACAGATTTATAATTATATGCGGCTACCGAATTATTTATAATGGAATACCTGCAAATGGCAGATGACGAAATAGCATTGACGTCATGCTGTCGTATCTTCTTTCATTCATTAACTGCACTCTTTGAGAGTATCTCATTGTAATTACTCATAACATGCTTTCTTGCCCATGAGTCTGCTTCTATTATCCGTTCTAGTGCAGGTTCCTTATTGAGAGAGTGGGCATCAAGAGCGCTCTTTATCAGCTTTGGCATATCTGTAAACCCTATCCTTCCGCTGCAGAATAGCTCCACAGCAGTCTCATCTGCCCCATTTAACACTGCAGGCGCGCTTCCGCCAAGCCTTCCTGCTCTGTATGCGAGGGCTATGCTTGGGAAGCGTTCTGTATCCGGCTCCTCAAAATCAAACCTCCCTATCTTCGAGAGCTCCAGTCTCTTCAGCCCTGTATCTATCCTGTATGGATAAGTAAGCGCATAAGCTATAGGGTACCTCATGTCGTGAGGTCCCTGCTGCACCTTCTGGCTTCCGTCTATCAGCTGTACGCCTGAATGGACTATGCTCTGGGGATGTACGACTATTCTTACTCTATCTACATCAACTCCGAATATGGAAGCTATCTCTATTACTTCCATACCCTTGTTCATCAGCGTAGCAGAGCGTATGGTTATCAGCCTGCCCATATCCCATGTCGGATGTTTTAGCGCCTGCTGCAGTGTAGCTTTCTCGAGTTCCTCCTTGTTCCACTCACGGAAAGGACCTCCTGAGCATGTTAGTATAAAGTGATCTATATTGTTCTTTGCTCCTCTGTGCAGATGCCATATCGCACTGTGCCTGTCCTCTGAAGAGTATATCTCAGGCTCCAGGGTCTGCCATATCGCATTCGGTTCGCTGTCTATAGGGAGTATCTCCACATCATGTCTCTTTGCTGCCTCTGTTATGAGCCTGCCAGCTGTCAGGAAGGCCTCCTTGTTTGCTATCGGCACCGTATTTCCTGCCTCAATAGCCGCAAGAGTAGGCGCAAGCCCTGCAAATCCTGCAGTCGCTATCACTACATATCCGTTGCTTATGCTCCTGCATAGTTCTATGGCTTCCTGCTCTCCTGAAAGTATCTCTGTCCTTACCTCTCTTCCAGAAAGCCGCTTCCTGAGCTCCTCCGCCTTATCCTCATTAACTACTACTACTTTTTCTGGGCTGAACTCAAGGAGCTGCCTTTCAAGAATGTCTATGTTGCTGTTGCATGCCAATCCGTATACTTTGAAGTTTCGCTTGCCTGATAATCTTTTAACGACATCGAGCGCCTGCGTCCCTATCGAACCTGTAGAACCATGTATTACCAAGGGTATCTCATTATCCATAGCCACACGGACAACTTATCGCATGCTCTCAGTATATATTAATTGGGATATATTCGTCAATCTCCAATTTGCTACTATGAGGGAAGAGAAAAAGAAAAAGGATAAGAAAATTAAAAGATGGCCTACAATCAGTATCTGTATCTGATTGCATTTATAGTATTTACAACGGTGTAAGCACCATTTGCTACAGCCTCAGAGTTATTCACGTTAGCGTAAGAGTTATTCTCTGCAGCATAAGATTGATTAACAACTCCCTGCTGTGCCACTTCCTGCTGTGCTAAATTGTTCCTGTCTCTTAGCAGCCTTTGTTCTAGAGCCATCTTCTCCTGATCCAGTCTATACACCATATGCAAACGTGTCGTCAACAGCTTATCTCTCATATTCAATGCCGTCTCCTGCAGGGACTGTGCCGGTACTTGAGCTGCTGTATATCTGTTCGGAGTCCTATTTACCTGCATTCCTGCAGCTGCTTCGGGAGCCTTTGCGGCGACATTCTTATAAGGAGGCTGAGCCTGCTGGGTTGTTGTCTTCTGCACTAGGTATGTGCCAATATCATGAATGGTCTCTTTTAATCCACCATGTGTCCCTATCTGATAACCGCCAATCACAGCCACTCCTGCAAGAAGCACTGCCGGCCACTTCTTACCATGTTTAGGCTTGTACTCCGGCCCTTTCTGCTTGTGCTGTGCACTTCTCTGTTCATCCTCTTCAGCATGCCTTCTGTTTGAAGTATTCTCTTCAGCATCCCTAGCTTTGAATTTGTTCATCAAAATCCCATATACTATTAGTGCATTTATGGTATTTAAAACATGCAGTATGCATTGGATGAATGTCAATCGGTAAGGAAAAGCGGAAATATGAACGCAAAGACCCTAAGCGGTATCTTATGAAGCCTGCACGCTTAGACCGTGCAGGCCTTTAGTCCCCTCCCTATCCTTTCGGATATACCCCTTCTTCTGTAAAATGCGTATTGTTTGCCTTTGTCTAAAGCTACGTTTTTCTGGTATTTAAAGCTATTGTCCAAACTGATTTTGAAGAAGAAAAACCGCATCATAACAGAAGAAAAACAGAAGGATTGGCTACTTGTTTATAAATGTTTACAGTAATATCAATAACGATTAGCATGAACAAAGGAGCGATCGTCGGAGCAATAGTGCTCTTAGTGATAATAATAGCAGGTGCATACCTGATACTGCAGAACCAGGCGAATCTGGGAAGCAATGCAAACCTTGCAGTAATCAGCCTTACTGACCCGCCTAATGTCCCTAATGGTACTACCTCACTCATGATATCATATTCTGCAGTCCAGGCGCATGTTGTGAATGCAAGCTCCTCAGGATGGGTAAACATACAGGGAAGCGGTTCTGTTAACCTTCTCTCACTAGTCAACGTATCGCAGATAATAGCCAATTCGGGCATAGCTGCAAATTCAACAATAAACATGGTAAGATTCAAGGTGAATTCTGCCAATATAACAATAAACGGGGTGACCTCCAATGTCAGCGTGCCAAGCAGCATGATAACTGCAAACGTCAGCAACAGCGGAAATGGAACCTCTCATGTACTTGTAGACCTCTCTCCTTCAATAGTATCTATATACACAAACTCATCAACAGTCTTTGTAATGGTCCCCTCAGTACGCGCAGTAGCCTTTGCAGGAAGTCGCGGAAATGTACAGATAGGAGCAAGAGCACAGCTAAACTCATCTGAAAAGGCAGAGATAGCTGCGAGGCCGAACCTCAGCATAACCAGTGAATCCGTCATGAGCTCAGGAAATACCAGCACAGTCAGCGTAACTGTAAAGAATAACGGGAACCAGAGCATAACAATAAGGCATGTGATGATACACGGCAGCATGCAGGTAGTTGTAAAACCATTTGCAAGCGTAGACGCATCAGAGAATGCAAATGCAAACTCATCTGAAGGTACTGGGATAAATGCCTCAGGAAAATCAGAAACGAATGTAAATTCACAGAGAAGGCCACTTGTGATGGGAGTACTGAATGGCAATGCAAATGCCAATGCAAGTCCAAACGCAAGCGGCTTAAATACGAACCTTAACGGCTCTTACGGCATCGGTCTGCACAATGGAAACATCAGCGTAAACGAGAGTACAATCATCAACAACGGAAAGGCATTGCTCAATGAGACTATACATGTAGTTGCAGGCAACGTGGTTAAGATAGGGGATCTTTTCATAAACGGAAATGCAATAACCTCTGGAAATGTGAGCATAAACGGCTCTGTTGTAAGAATAGGAAACATAATCAGCATAAACAACGGAGAGATAGAAGTGGATGGGAGAGGCACAGGCGTCAGGATAAGCGGCCAGGGAGCTCAGGAAGCAGCCAATATAAACGCAGATATAAAATCAAGGGTAAGCACCTTGACAACTCTGGGATTAGAGATAAATGCCCTACGGTCAGTGAACTTTGCAGTATCAAGCAACGGCACATTGATACTGCCTAACTCTGAGAGGTCTGCTGAGGGGGAGAACGGATATGTTCTTGCTCCTGGCGCACAGGCAACATTCACTTATTCCGGAACAATGTCTGCAGGAAACAACCATGTGCTGATAAACTTTGTTCCTGGAAGCAATTACAGAGTCTATGTACAAGGACAGGAAGGAGCAGATGCAAGGGCAAATGTGACTGCGTCATAACAAGGTGACGCAGCCTCTCCTTGCATACGTTTAAATAGCTTGCAGAAGGAATCCTTCTAGTGGTCTAATGTCAGCATCAAAAAGCCAAAAGCAGGAAAGAAACCTGATACTTTGTGTAGGCACTTACTTTTTCACATGGCTATCTGGTATAGTCGTATACCTTTTCATAAATAAGAAGGAGGACGCATACCTAAAATTCCATGCCCTGCAGGCAATACTTCTGGGCATTGCCATATTTGTAGTATTCTGGATACCAATTCCATTCTTCCCTATTCTATCACTGATATTGTGGATATATGGATTATATGTGGGATACGAAGCATCTCAGGGAAATGACATAGAGATGCCAATAATAGGAGAGTTTGTAAAAAAACATATGTAAACTTTCTGCATATTCTCACAATAAACAGAAACTGCCTAGTTATACTGATGTCGATGCCGTTGTATATATTGTAGTCGTGGATACGGATACTGTTTGCGATGTTGTCCAGAGCATGACGCGCAGCTCTGCAGGCACGCCGTTATTCAAGATTACATGGGTATTTTGTACCACTACAGTAGTAGCATTATAATCAAGAGGATTCAGCCCTATGCTCAGGTTGTAAAGCTGTGGGGCGTAGATAACTATATAATAATTGTAACTTACGCCAAGGAGCTGCTTCGATGCCTCGTAGTTAATCAGAGATACGGCATTAAGCTTTGCTATCTTGGCTTCTGATAACGGGCCTCCGGTGCTGCCTGCAAGGCCTATGCTGGTATTTGTCCATGTTGATAAGTTTGCCGGATCTACTGAGTAATACCAATCGGAAGGCGTTCCTGTTGTCAACAATTTGTCAGTCAGCTGCTGCATATTGGACTGCATGTTACTATATGTATCTGAGTATGTGATAGAAAATTGCTGGGATACGTTAAACCATACATAGGTAAGAATAACCATGGTTATTGCAAATATCACTATCGCAAATATCATATCCATAGACCAGAATTGCAGCTTCATGTTCCCCAACTCAAAGGTATCTGCCCCGTATGTGTTATCGGCAACTGATTGTTATAAAGCTGGTATACCTGCCCTGGCGTAAGCGATATGTTATAGTATTCAATATTTGCAACGCTACCTGCAAGATTGGGACCGACTAAAAGAGGGCTTGATGATATTCCTGATGACGAAGTGCCTTTGGCCAGAAGTAATCCATCAACATAATAGCTTACATTCTTTCCATCAAATGTTCCAACTACGTATGTCCATTTTCCAATAGGGAATGTAGTTACATTATCTGAAGTTGCGCTTCCTCCGCCAACTGCAAATCCTTGTTCTGAGGAAGTTCTGAAAAGTCCGTAATATGAACTTCCAGGAGTGCCCAGATAAACTCCTGATCCTGAAACAGGCTGATCAAGATAGACCCATGAGGCTATGCTGAAGTGCTGATAATTGCGATTATTCATTA
The DNA here is from genome assembly GCA_021812185.1 of Microcaldota archaeon. Classification (GTDB taxonomy): domain Archaea; phylum Micrarchaeota; class Micrarchaeia; order Micrarchaeales; family CABMGC01; genus JAKAON01. The sequence continues at coordinate 7,595 of JAKAON010000018.1, read as the reverse complement.
CAATCGCATTTCCTGAACCTATTGATGATATCCCATATCCATCCAATTCAGGTATGACAGACGGATTTGTCAGATACTCATACGTTGTACTATTCTCCACACCGTTGTTCCCGTTTCCGCTGTAGTCGTTTGCATTGCCATTAAGCGGCCACCATGCGACAAGTCCGTCATTAGGCCTTGGCATGCCGTAGATTCCGGAATTATACAACACACCAATCTCACTTTTAGATAACGGCACGCTGTACAATTGCACGTTTGCCATGGAACCGTTTAATGCATACGCCTCACCAGAACTGTATGAATTTCCTATATCAAAAGGTACTGATTGCGCAAGATTAAGATGGGCGCTTAGCATGGCTGAATCCGCAGTTGTATTGTCCAGATATACCGTTACCTGTCCCGTGCTTCCGTTATACTCTGCAGTTACCATCTCCCAGGTATTCAGAGGAAATGATGGCAATCCATTGCTGCCGTATCCTGTCCATTTCACTATCTGCCCTCCAACAAAAAGGACATACTCCAAGGCAGCGACATCAGTACATGCATAAAACTGGAATCCTGTGTTAGCACTGCCATCTCCAGCTACGCTTTCCCAGCCGGTACATGAATTAAGTTTAATCCATGCGTTTATCGTGAACGATCCTGTAGTCAATACGTCTGCATAATTCTTTATATTATTGACAGCTATGTAACTGCCGTCTGCATGGTCGAAGCCAGTTGCAAGGAAACGGCCGGTATTGTTAGGTAAAGACTGCTGTACGTTTTGGGAGACGAACCTGAAGTTGCCTACTCCAAATCCATTGTCATTATTACTGCTGTAATCGTTAGTGTTCCCATTCAGCGGCCACCAGCCTGCAAGTCCGCCAAGCAAAGGCATTCCGCCAATTCCCTCATGGTAAAGCAGCGATATCTGGGATTCAGAGAGTGAGATATCATAAACCTGTGCATTGGCAATAGCGCCGTTGAAATATGTATCGACTGCCCCAGGAAGTATGGTTCCATATCCTATGTAAAGCGGGCTCTTTGTTACAAAAAGATTGCTTCCTGAGCTTGAATTGGATATGCATACAGCATCGACGCATATCGTTGCAATTCCATTCGAGTTAAGAGACCCTGCAACAAAAGACCATTTGCCGATAGGGACCTTTACATCAGAATGGACTGGCGTGGACGCCAGCATTCCGTCCATCACCGCATATCCGCTCGCATTTATTGATATTTCGTACTGTAGGTTCTTCGCTATTATGCCTGCACCATTTCTGTTGTTTGTTGAGTATCTTTTCGGGTAAACCCATGCGGCAAGCGTGACAGACTTTGTCGGATCAAGCGAAACAGAATCAGCGATGTCTACATAGCTGTCATATCCTGAGAACTGCCCGGCGTAATTGACATTGTTCCAGTATCCGTTCTCCAGAGTGCCAGGCGCCGAACTGTTAGCAAGATTGAAGATTACATTGCCCTGGTTGGTATTCAGCGGCCACCAGCCAGAAAGGTTCTTTGCAGTATATACATTTCCTTCAAAAGGAGTAACCTTGACATTGGCATATCCGGTATTGTTTGTCTGCATAAGGAAAGCTGTTGCAATGCCATTGTTATTTGTAAAATTAAAAGTAGACTGGCCATTTCCTTCAAAGCTGCCGAGAGTCGACGAGAAGCCTACGAGGCCTCCTTTTACAGGAGACAGTGTGGCATTGGTAACATTTGCGTATATCTGTGCTACTGTGGGATAAACTATTTGGTATGCTCTTCCGTCATTGCCGTTTCCGCTGTAGTCGTTTGCATTGCCATTCAGCGGCCACCATGCCGATAGGTTATCTGACTGAACAGGTCCTCCGTTTATTCCTCCATCCTGGAGCTGGGTTATCTGATTAGCGTTAAGCGCAGTGCTGTATATCTGCAAGCCTGATATAGAGCCATTAAGGCGGTACTGCTGCTGTCCCCCGCAGTCTCCCTGGCCGCCATCGTATGTATGAATGTTTGAACCTATAACAAGATTATAGATATAACTTGCAGGGTCAAGAGGCACTACCCCTTTTGCTATGGTCTCCCTCCCATTTACATAAAGTGCAAGCTGGTTTGTTGCATCAGAGTATGTCCACGCTACAAAATACCATGTATTGCTCTTTATAGGAAGGAAAGCTGTCGAAGAACCCTTATTTATATTCTGGAAACCGCCGTATATGTTATTTTCAGACACGTATATCATGGGACCGAGGCAGTAGTTTCCCTGCTGATTCGTTCCATAGTTTACAACTGCCATATGCCCTAAAGGTCCTGAACCGGAAGGCAGTTGTTTTATGTATACCCATGCAGACATGGTTATCGCATTATAGTCAAAAGGCTGCAAGAGGCTCGGAGAGTTTGCAACATATATGTAACTGTTCTGCCCGTTCATCTGTGCTACATGCGTTACTTTAGTATATACATTAAGACCAGAAGTCTGTGCGGTGGTAGTGTTGCATACATAATCTATACATATATCTCCGTGAGAGTTCTGCAGATATAAGAGACCGCTTGCGATAGGCATGCTGTATGTATGAATAGAATTAGGGGATTCGTACTGCTGCGAGGATATTATCCTGCCTACAGGGGCATAAGCATACGCGTATGAAAGTTTCCCAGTGGCATTATTATAAACAATTACTGTTCCTGAAGAGGTGATAGACAGGTTATAATTCACAAGGCCTGTAGCAGCAGGAAGGCTGACATTCTGAGCGTATCCATTGCCTAAAGCCGATGCAGTATTGATATCCTGTGCTATTGTCTGTGCGATGACCTGCAGCTGCGCATAATCCTGCTGCTGCGACTGCTCAACACGCTGCGTCGCTACCAAGCCGAATATCATCACAAATATTATCAGCACGAATGAGAATACTATTACATAGTCTATTGAAAGTTGGGCTTTTACCATTGCAACGCAATTTATAGTAGCCAACGCAGCTTAAAAAAGATTTAGTTACGTGCAATACATGAATAAGCCTTACAGATACTTATTTAAATTATAAAACAGACTTAATCCTGTGGATGGAAGCCAATTGGCAATACTACATGGTTTCGCGGTCAATATGATGTGTGTTTGTAAATGAAAGGAATCGTTTTTACACTGGATGCTGTTTTCGCAATAATGATAGCCACGATTGCAATATCAATTCTACTATACTTTAACTATGCGCCTGTAAACCAGTACACAATAAAATTCTCATCGCTTAATTATCTTGTCCATACGCTGTCATCCGTTAATCTAAGGAACTTCACTGCCTTGCCTCTTACTACACAGATTGACAATCAATATCAAGCCAATAATCAGGCATGGCCATCGTTCTATCAGGATAATTCGAACAATGCAAGCAACCAAGCTGGTCCAAATACAGATAGTCTACTCCTTGTACAAACATTCGGCTCCGTTGTCAATCCAAACTCCCTTATTGCAGGGGGAGACAATATATACGTTACAATGTATGGTGGATCTTCTCTTTCTACAGTCGATGATATTCCTTCATATGCATATGGATATCTGACCAATTATGGAAACATATGTTTTTTTCATTATACCGGCTATAGTGGATGCACAGGTTCAGGTTTCAGTTCAACTAATATCATTGCCGATTTGTATTACAATAATGAAATAATTTATGCAAACAAGACTTCTTTAGTAGCAGCTAATTATTGGGTCGATAATAACATAATACCTCAATCAGGGGTGGTGTCCTCCCCTATGATTGGTTACGACAATCTTATACTCATGCCTGTTTATGTCAGCAACAACGCAGCAGAGACGGGAATAATGGGCGTATATGCAAACAATGGTACAAAAGCATGGCTATTAAACACAGGCGGCGAGGTTAATTCCACTGCCATAGCTCCGGGATTAATTTCAGCTGAAGTTGGTAATACTGTTAAGATATTTTCTTACGACGGTTATGGCACACCGCTCAGCCTTTACAACACCCCTTACCCCTACAAACTTACCCACATAATAACTTATCAAGGGTCATTTTATGTCGCTGACTCTTCAGTCTTTTCAGGCATTGCGTCATATAATAATACGCTATATTATCAATCAGTTACAAATTATACCTATGCTAAAGGCAATGTAAATGGAGGTTCATGGAAAACCTATATGCCTCCGTATGTGGGTAAGTCATTGAGTAACGGCCAGCCAGTCGCTTCACAAGACAATCTTTATACATTATGGTCTAACGGATATCTTGTGGATCAGAACACATATGATGGTACAATAAAATGGATTGTACATATACCCTATCAAGGTCAGCTTTCCCCTCACATGATACTTGCATATGGTAAGTTATATGTGATTTCTGGAAATCACCTGCTAGGGTTCGGCGTGTGTCCAGGATATCCAAATCAATCAGTAATGTCAAATATTGCTACATTTTATCTGGACACGCTATCTAGCTGCGCAGATATTATGCTTAATGCTGTATCTCCATCAAGTAATGCTTATATTATAGTAAACATAACAGGAAGCCAGAATCCTGGATACTCTAACGGCACTTACATGTATCCTTACATTATGAATTTCACAGGGAATCTTTACAGTACCGGATCGTATGTAGATATACCTAACTCTACTGATCTAAATCCACAAGCAGGGATTAATGGAGTTATGTCATTATGTACTTGGTACAATATTGCATCACTATCAGATTATTACGGACCTCTGATAAAAGGAAAATCCCCTCCAAGTAATGGCAACGTATGGGGGTATACCATTGATCAAGGAGGCTATACTGGTCCCTCTTCTCATCCCTCGTTTACAGTATGGAGTTCTTCAGGACAAAATATAGCTTACGGTGAAGCCAACACAATAACTTTCAACAGCATGCTGAATAATTGGTCATTTGCATGCTTTACTTACGATTATCCTAGTCAGAAGGCATATTATTATTTTGACGGTGTACAATATCCTGCAAGCATAACGAATGCATATGGGCCTGCTTCTTCAGACACAGGAAACCTGATAATAGGTGCAGGTGAGAACATGTCGGATAATCTTAAACCAGGATACTCAAAGGTATCGGTTGCTGACCTGCAGATATACAGTTCAATACTATCACAAAATCAGGTCAAGACGCTATATGAAGAAGGGATAATAGCTCCTCCAATACAGAATAGCAGCATAGTAGGCTGGTGGCCTCTTGGAGGAGATACAAATGATTACAGCGGGAACGGAAATGTCGGATTTCCATTTAATGTTGAACCGAAATACGCTGACTATATCTCTCCAACTTACCTAAATGCTTATGATGTAGGAGTTTTTAAGACCCCAATACCTGTTGAAGGAGGTATAAGTGTACTTGCCAGTCTCAATGAATATGGAATATTTTCAGATAATCCTCCTGTAAAGAATCTTATAAACGCAGGTGTTTATACTTGGAAATAGGTAAATATGCATGAAAGCCCAACTAATGACGATAAGCGTACTTTTATTATTGATTCTAATGCTTGCAGAATTAATAATCTTCGTAACTCTGAACGCCGGATATAATAGCCTATCACAGACATATGCAAATCAACTTAGCATTACTAATTATAGGGCATTTCTTGCATCTAGCAGCAGGTCTTTTGCACAATCTGCCTTAAGGGCGGCCTTGTTTAACCTGGGAAATTATACTTCTAATTATTACAACGCAACACAACCTCTCGGCGTATTTATAACAAATTCCTCTTATATATCTCAACTTATCAAAAATGGGACTGTCCCCAATATGGCTTCGTATATAGTATATAATAGTACTGCTCCGGGCGTTAATACAATATCGTATTATTATCCAACAGTACTATATACACTGGCTTACTTCAATAGCACTGTAGAGTCCAGCAATCTTTATGGAATATCTAATATCATTATAAATGAAACTAATCCCGTAATCTACCAAAACAGCCCATATGCTATGTCCATAGCTTATAATGAATATGTCAGACTCAATGCGAGCGGAACTGTGTATAATCTCGTAATACCTGTAAATGCCACAGTATCCCTAAACGGAACACCTGATCTTTTCTACGCTCAACAAGGAGAGCTCAGATATATAAATTTTCAGAATCCATCAAATCTTGTCCAAAATATAGGAAATATAACCGCAATTAACGGAACAACAAGCCTATTCGGATACGGAACAGTTTTGGATTACGGCAGCAACAGCTTATGCCCGAGTAACAACGCCCTTATAAATGCACAGATAATATTCGCTACCGATAATGCAAACCTGATAAATTGTAATGGCAGTGATTTCGGCGGCATAATCTCGTATGCCTCTCCTACTGCAAGCCCTGCAAATTATGTGCCTTATCTGAATTACCCATTATCATCCAATTACATAAGCAATACCGTTTCTACGGGGAGCGCCGTGCTTTTATATGGCCCTTCCTTAGCTACACTCAACATTCACAATCTTAGAAATGCTATCGTAAACGGCTACTATTTCGCATCGCCGTATGCGCCTTCTTATCTTGACAGGGCTGTTGGCAATTTTGGAAATAAATCGGTTGATGGATTATTTACATTCAGCGGATACGATAGAAAGGTGGCTTATTTCTCAAGTAATTCTTATATTAACGGGGCTAATATCAGCATATCAAATATGACAAATTTTGAGTGGATATATCCTACAAGCAATCAATCCTTCAGTCCAATAGCGGGATTTGACGGTTCTCCTACGCCATCCGGTTTTTATAACATAAGTCTTAGTTATGGTAACATAATCGTATGGAACGGAGTAAAAAAATATGTTAGTGAGTTTAATGTGCCTGATTACCGGTGGAGTTTCATCGGATTTTCACTCAATAAGACAAGTATACGTATATTCTACAATGGAAATTCCCAGCTCTTCTCTTCTTTGTCTAATCCAAGCCCTAACCCTTCACACAACGGTTGGATAATCGGAGCGGAGCTTGGCTCTACCAATCACTATACCAACATGGGGCTCTCAAATGTGCAGCTATATAGCAGAGTTCTAAACACACAGCAGGCATACAAGGAATATCAAGACGGCATAGAGAGTCTCCCAATTCCAGATGGTAATATCACATTATGGCTGCCACTTAAAGGCAATGCAAATGATTACAGTGGTAGTGGGCGCTTTACATCAAATCTATGGTCGAATGGATTTATATCTGAGAGTCATATTGGGTCTAAGCATAGTGACACTGCACATTCGGTATACTATGGATATCCGCAGAGCTATAACAGGGACAGCGCGCTTATAGTGCCATCTGCGCAGCCAACCTTCCCTATACCTGGAATTCTTGCATGCAGCAACAACCAGCAGTGCGCCAACTTAACTTCACCACGCCTGTATCTATCAGACATGCCTTTGGAGTACGGTCCGAGCCTTGCCGCCTCATTCAACCCTAGCGTCAGCAGCATTATTGTAACACAACAATTAAATGCTACTCCTCTTACAAAATCAACTTCATTCACTTTCTTGACATGGTTATATGGCTATGGGCCTACTACTATCGGAGAGACTATAGCGAACAGTTCAAATAATAACAACAATGCAGGATTTGATTTATTATTCTCAAAACTAGGGAATGGACAGTCCGATTATGTAATGTCAGTGGCACCTTGC
>JAKAON010000017.1 GCA_021812185.1 Microcaldota archaeon | reverse complement strand
GATCTCAGAAAGCGAAGCTCCAAAACCGGAAGCAGTTCATGCGAAGTCCGTAGAGGCAAAACAGTGATTTAAATGGCAGGAGACAAGAGATCATCCAAGAAGGCACCACCAAAGAAGAAGCCTCAGCAGGCTCAGCAACAGCAGGAAAGGAAGAAATCAGGAGTGACATTCGAAGCTGCTGCAATGGAAGCACAGCAAAAATACAAGCCAAAGAGCATCAGATGGGGCGTGGCACACATATACTCATCAAAGAACGATACTATAATAACACTTACAGACCTTTCAGGGGCTGAGACCATAGCTGTCGGCAGCGGAGGCATGGTAGTAGACATAGACCACGAGGAAGGGAGCCCGTATGCGGCAATGCAAGCTTCATACAAGGTTGCAACAATAGCGCTAGAAAAGGGAATAACCCATATCAACATAAAAATAAGGGCTCCTGGAGGGCACGGCTCAAAGACTCCTGGGCCTGGAGCGCAGGCAGTGGTTAGGGCGCTTGCAAGAAGCGGGTTTAAGATAGGAAGCATCGAGGACGTGACTCCTATGCCTACGGATACCACAAGAAGGCCTGGCGGCAGAAGAGGAAGAAGAGTATAACTCCACTTGTCCGTTGCCAACTTTTATTACATATACTGTCTATTCAGTACGAAGTGTAATATCTGTAGTGGCATTTTTCAGCTAATGCTAGATATGCATAAAATAAAATGCGCCCTTTACGCTATCAAAACAAGAAATACCATTATTATTGCAACAAACAAGTTGTCGTCCACTGGCGTTTCCATGCCTTCGGCGATCGCTGCAATCGCCCCAAACAATATGCCTAATCCTCCAGCCAATTGATATGCAACAAGCGAGACCACGATAAAGCATGCAATGCTTCCTGACACTGATTTATCTTTGTTGTAAGGGAGCTTTGGCCCCTTCAAGTTTATTCCTATCATGGTGGCTATCGAGTCTCCCAAAAAGAGAGCAGAGAGCGCAATCATGACTTGAATTGCAGAACCTAGGACGGCGATTACTGCAAGCGTGCCTATGCCAAGCATTACCGCACCCTCCCCTAATAACGCACCACGTCTTTCCATGCCGTGTATAAACCTGTAGACTGCTCCATCTTTGTGTACAAGAGCAAGGTCTATCGTTATATATCCAAGTATCAACAGGAGCATAGTGAGGAGCTCTGCTCTTTGAAGCGAAACAAAGTAAAATACAAGAAGCAGCAATACTCCTAAAAAGAACTGCAAGACATCTCTCCTAGTCTCTATAACTGCGTTGCTTCTTTCATCATTACCTGTAATATTTTTTCCAATGCTAATGCTCGCAAGCAGTCCCAGCAATGCAACCTCTGCCACAATCGAGATATTAGAGTACATGCTTGCCACAATCACATACCCGAATGCGAGAAGCGCGATTGGCACATCATCGATGCTCCCGTAAAATCTCCCCATAAAGTAGAATATGACAACTCCGGGCACAAACAGGAGTTGGCTTGCTCCCTGCACATAAATCAGAAAAGCGCATAGCGCAATAGCTACTGCAAACTTGGCCTCTTGCAGTACACGTTCATTCCTGAAAATATCCCACACAAGTATCAATAGAGCACTTAGCACGAAGAATACCTGGTAAATGCTAAGTGGGTTTATTTGCATGCGATCAAGCCATATAAATTATCAGCGAGGCTATTACCGATCCGGCAAGCGTTATGAAAGGCGCGTATCTCCTCGTCTTCTTTATTATATCCCTTCCTATCTCGGTTATTGCCCTCTCGGCATTGTTTCCCCAAACCCTGAAATTATCCATCTTCATCTTCCCATGGTGCGCATAAACAGGCTCCATGGAGTTCAACGCGCGATTTACCAATATGTCCAATATTGGTTTAACTTCGCTAGGATTAGTCTCCCTTCCAAGCACATTGCTCACAGGAAGATTCAACCCATTAACCGAATGGGTATCTGTAGTTAGGACTTCAGCATCCATGCCAAATTTCTCCTTGAGGTGTTTTATCATCTCATCTCTAAATCCCGGTAACATGTTGTTTGAGTCAAAGTATACAATGCAAAACATCTTCCTGCCAAATTCGAATACCGAAACACTACTGTATCCGCCCCCCAAGTCGCTAGGCCTATTTAGCCACTCATTTATCTTTTGGCACGCAAATCCGCACCTGAATTTTTGCAGCTTCTCATTTGCTATCGCTTTGTTTATCGCTTCCTTGTACCTCTCTTCATATACGCTATTTCGCCTTATCCCCTGCAACTCCGATGTGCTTGCCGATTCGAATCTAGAATTATGCGCATCAACTATTACTGCATGCCTTCTGCCGTTTAGGCTGGCTATCTTCTTGAAGTCGTTTCCCACCTGGGGATCTATATCCTCAACCACCATCGGCGCCTTTGTGAGCATGAACATATTAAATCCATTTATCTTCAGGTCTATCGCCCTGCAAGGCCCGGATCTTCCTGTATATATGCTCCCTTTGGCCATGGAGAAATCACTAGTTTTCAATTTGTCTATATACTGGCGTATCTCCGCAGAAAGCGAGTATATCTGCGAAGTGCCCACTGGATTATCGGAAGCATTTACTGCCCCATGGAGTATGAACGGAGCTGCGTTGTACCTCTTTTGTATCATCGATCCTATAACCTCTGTCGCTATGCTTCCCCCCACATTCTTGAAAGGCCCATAGTGTATGTTTGGATTTACGAAAATTGCCTTGTACTTGTTCTTGGACTTGAGCACGAGTATGTCGACATCAATGCTCTTGTGCACTCCAAAGGTCTGAGCCGTAAAAAGATCAGTATTACCAAAATCATAGAGCCATTGATTCACCATTATGGTAAGCGCGCGCACGCTGCTTGTATTCAGTGTGCTTTTCATGGGCTTGTCAATGACGTAAATGAAGAGGTAGCTGAAGAAAAGGAAGACGATCATTCCTGCGACAAGTTTTACGAAGAATAGGTCAATTGGCATCCCAAGAAACACTACTGCGCTACCAAACACGACATAGAATACCGCATTGTAAAAAGGCTGCAGAGCAGCAGCGAAGCTTGCACTTTTCTGCAATCCTACTAGCACTTTTCCTGCAACTATCCAATATCCAAATATAAGCGAATCCCCAACAAGTATCGATATATCCCCAAGCATGGGCTTGTGCGTGAACATAACAATTATCCCGCCTATCACCAGGAATATCGAGTACATCACCGAAAATCCGAGCGTTACCAGGAGAATGTGCCTAAGCCTCACTTTCCGCCCAACGACCTTTATGGTTACGGCAGTAAGAATCGCAGGCACGCTCACTATCAATATTCCTGCAATTGCGGCGCGAGACATACTGTATACATTCAGGATTTCTGTATTGCCGATGTTCGCCACGCTAAAGGCTACAAATCCCGCTACCATCCCAATTATCAAAAGGAAAATAATTTGCCTGGGTACATTTGGGGATGTCCGCTTGAAGATGCTAGAGTAACCAAAAATATCGCTGTTCCTATCCGGCATATAAGCCCTACTAAACTATACTCCAAAACGCCTCTGTCTCGCATCAAATGCGAGAAGTGCCTTGCTCAAATCAGCTTTCATGAAATCAGGCCAGAGCTTCTCGGAGAAATAAAGCTCAGAATAACTAGTCTGCCAAGGCATGAATCCCGATAACCTTTCCTCCCCAGAAGTTCTTATGAGGAAATCAATATCTGGTATTGCGTTGGACATCAACTCGCTCCTAAATGCATTCTCATTCACGACAACCCTGCCTTTATCTATAGATTTTTTTGCGAGCTTCTTTGCAGCATAGAGTATGTCCTCTTTCCCTCCGTAACCTATCAGCATATTTATCACCTTCCCGCCGTACACACCAGTCTGCTTTTCTATGACCCTCAATTTCGATACAAGCGTCTTCGGAAGTAGAGATGTGTCTCCAACGACCTTGAACCTTATCTTATTTTCATGAAGCCTGCTTATCAAATCCTTGTCTTCCGCTGCCTTGTCATATATCCTAAATAGCGCATTAAGCTCCTCTTTTGGCCTCTTTATGTTCTCAGACGAGAATGCCCATACAGATATGTTATTAACTCCGTAGCTATTGCACCATTCGCTGAAATCTATGAATTTGCTTACCCCAAGTTCGTACCCTTTGAGAAACGACATCTGGTTATTCCTCGCCCACCTCCTGTTACCATCAGGTATCAAAGCAAGAGCTTTAGGGATATTTTTGAATTTCATAACGACCAATTCAGAATATTCTATCATATACATTTATTAAAAGCTTATTATATGCATAGATGCAAATGCAGAGATTATAAATCTTGTTGCTGGAATATAATATAGTGATTTTATGAGAATGTCGGGATTCATGGCTGGAGGCGTAACTGCAGTTGTAATGGGAATAATAATGGCAATAATCGGCTTTGTGATAGGAGCCTTCATGCTCGGATTGTTTTTGGCCCTGGCACTTCATTTCTTCGTGTTGGTACTGCATGCACTGGGCAACAACATAAGCTGGATATCCTGACATCCTTCATAAGTCCTCAAAGGTAATGTCGGGCAATGCCCAATTGTGCTTGCCAAAACCCAAAAGGTATACTAATGGCCACTAACGCGCTACTATTTATTTTATTATTTTCAATGGCATGCTCTCCAATGGTTTTTGCAGGTAATTCGCTTGTCATTTCCCGTAATTCAACAGCATATGCGCTAAACACCACAGTGTCCTCTCTAAGCTTCACACCTGGCATATCCAATTCAACTGTATCGTGCACTTATGGTGGAGCTGTAGAAAAACTGGTAATATTCGGCAATAAAACTTACAACAACACCATAGAAAATTGCACAATTGGCGGAGTTGTGCTCAGCATGCATATGGCCCAAAATAATCTTATTAACGTAAGCGGAAACTACTCGACCCTTTTCGCAGACAACTATTCCAACATAGGCATAGGCAATATACTAAGGTTCAGGGCGTATCATTTTAAAAATTTCACTTCTGGGGCATTCATAGAAATATTCCCGAACGCTCTTTCCAAGGCTCTGCAAATGTCATACGATGGATTTACAATGCAGGATATCGAGAATGCGGCGAAAATTAACGGGTATCAACTGCCAAGATTCGGCATATATCCAAATCAACGCAGCTCCGGAAGCAACAACTTCGTTTCAGAAGGCGAGCAAATTTACCGGAACAGGACGATAAATTTTAACCCATATGTCATAATGACCCCTTTTTTGGGTCACGATATGCTAATGATATCGCATTTCAATGCAACTTCTGGCGGTTCGCTCAACCCGACCTGGATATCTCCAAAAACCCTCTCTTACGAAATTTTCCCTGCAAATAAGCCAGTATTCAGGAATTTTTCAATAGTATTCCACAATTATACAAAATGGTCAAAAATAACACTGCTAAACGGCTGGCAATCGGATCCAAATTCAACCGTTGCTGCAGTTTACAATATTACCCAAAACGGAACCATAAGCTACTATTCAGGAATCCAGCAGCCCGGCTACTACGAATACATACTGGTGCTAAATACGCCATACGAAACTGAGAACTCGACAACTACTACATATTCTGTTGGGCTAAGCTACTGTTCAGATTACGGTTCAGGAATCCAGCAGCCCGGCTACTATCCATTAGCCTACAAAACATTAAATGAGCTCAACGTATTTTGGATTACAAATAACACGTGCAAAATATCAGTCAATATACATTCTGGCAATTCTACCATAAACTGCAGGGGCGGATATCTAAGATCAAGCCAAGTCAACGTATTGATGGATGACGTCAACAATGTCACTGTAGAAAATTGCGAGATGTACGGCAATGGCGTGAAGTCGCTGCGTTCAAAGGGCATAAACCTGACCAACGACACATTCATATCAAATTCTACAGGGCAATACGCCATTTACGCAGATAATTCCAGTTTAATGCTAAGTTTTGATAGTTTCAAAGGCTATGCATCTCCCATAAACTCCTCAAATTCCACTATCCTCTCTGCAAAATCGCAGGATGCAAACCAAACATACCAAAATGAATATGTTTTATACGCCATAATCTCTGCGTGTGTATGCATGCTTCTTTATCTCGGATACAGAAATTACGCATCTAAGCTTGATTTGGTAAAATGAGATATCGCGCAAGGAGCTATTTTGATTGTAAAAGATGCTTGCGGATTCGTTCCACAGCGCTCTGGTTCTTAACATAAAAGTGAATAAAATAGTCAAAAGCTATATAAACATTCCTAACGAATATATTGCGGTGCTTTTATGGCATACATGAGCTTCTAAGGGCTTATGCTTTTTGAGAGCTTTCTGCTTGATGAAAATGCATATACAGAGAGCACATGCTCTCTCGTACTTGGTGTCATAAAGTTTCGTGAGATTGCTTGTTTGCAATTGATTTGAGGAGAAGTAAAGCTTGATTTTTTTAAGCCACCTAGAGGATGGCTTGGCTCTAACAACGAAGAAGGTCGTGGCAAGCTGCGATAAGCCTGGGGTAGGCGCATGTCAGCCTTTGAACCCAGGATCACCGAACCGTGCACCATGAATAGTGGTGCGAGTATACGCGGGGAACTGAAATATCTTAGTACCCGCAGGAAAAGAAAGCATATGCGATGCCGTGAGTAATGCGAACGAAAGCGGCACAGGACAACCTGAATCCGCACGCGCAAGTGTGCTTGGAGATGTGGTGTAGTTTAAGACTCATGAACATAGCAGAACGTTCTGGAAGGAACGGCCAAAGAGAGTGATAGCCTCGTATGCATTGCGATTGAGTCGTGCTATAATAGAGTAGCTCAGCCTGATTATGTTGAGCGAATACGGGACCATTAAATCCCAATCCTAAATATTGGTTAGAGACCGATAGCGAATAAGTAGCGCGAGCGAAAGCTGAAAAGAACCCACACGAGTGGGGCTGAAAAGATCTGAAACTAGGTGGTTACGAGAAGACACGGCATGAAAGGAATGATAGCTCCGGAAGAGAAGATGCGAGAGCATCAATCGACGGAGAAGTACCAGTGTTGTGTGTTTCTTCTCGAAGCAAGAGCCAGGGAGTGTATGTTAGTGGCAAGCTTAAATAGCATAGCGAAAGCAAGAGTGCGCAAGCAATGAGGCACTGGATATGAAAATGTCTAAGTCACTAATATAACGACCCGAAGCCATTGTGAACTACGCGCGGCCAAGACGAAGTCGGGTTGACGCTCGATGGAGGTCTGCTACCTGTCATGGCATGTCCTGTTGGGTGAGCTGCGGGTAGGGGCGATAGACCTATCGAACATGGCAATAGCGGGTCCCCTCTGAATTATCTTTAGGATAGCTCCAGGCGAGCTTGCATATGCGGTAGAGCTACCGATTAGAAGGTACGGAGTCGAGAGGCTCTCCCTTCTTATCAAACTCCGAATGCATATGCTGCGTAGACCCTGGGAGTCGGGGGTGTCGGGTAAGCCGGCACTTCGAGACTGTATGAGCAGTGACTGAGGTTAAGGTCCCCAAATCCTAATTAAGTGTATTGAAGGAAGGTGTCGTCATAGACAGTCGGGAGGTAGGCTCAGAGGCAGCCATCCTTTAAAAAACGCGTAATAGCGTACCGATTGAGATGATGCTTTCCGAAGATGGACGGGGCTAAATTAGGTACCGAGACCTCAGCGTACGATAAGTACGGGTAAGAGGGCGTACTATGCGGTTAGAAGCTTGGGCCTAAGCTCAGGTCGACTGCATAGTAGTGAAAATCCTGGTATTAGTAATAGCAAATATATGTGAGAATCATATACATCGGAAGCACAAGGTTTTCCTCGCGATAATCGTTAGCGGGGAGTTAGGCGGTCCTAAGTATGGAGCTAATCACTACCATGCAAAAGGGAAGCTGGTTAATATTCCAGCACTTAGTGCGTAGGTGTGGCAACACAAGGCAAATTTCTGACGCTTGGGGATAAGTTTGTAATTGAGTGCAAACGGCTGCGGAGTCTTATTATGAGGAGAAGCAGCTAAATGAACTAAAATAACTGAGTTCCTGAGCCCGTGAAAAGGTAATTTGCAACGATCGCATTAATCCGTACCTAGATCCAGTACAGGTGCTGCTGGCTGAATAAGCCAAGATGTGGCGGAAGAACCAAGGTTAGGGAAATCGGCAAAATAGTGGCGTAAGTTTTCGACAAGCCATGTCTGCGCCGGGTAAGCGCAGATAGCATTAACTAGGGGACAGCGACTGTTTATCAAAAACACAACTCACCGCAAAGCCGAAAGGCTTAGTACAGTGGGTGACGCCTGCTCACTACTAGTATGCGAAACTCCCTTTCAACGGAGCTAAGCGCTAGCAAAGAGCGGGAGTAACTCTAACTCTCTTTAGGTAGCGTAATACCTCGTCACTTAATAGGTGACTTGCATGAATGGCGTAACGACTGTCCCACTGTCCCAATCTTGGATCCGGTGAACTTACTGCGCGGTGAACATGCCGCGTTCTTTCAGTGGGAAATGAAGTCTCCATGAAGCTTGACTACAGCCTGTTGTTGTTGCGTGGCGAGAGCTGCAGAGCGTAAGTGGGAGCGTCGAAGCCTGGGTTTTGGCCCAGGTGGAGCGACAATGTAACACCACTCTGCTCTTTCTATGCAACTAACCCCACAAGGGACAGCTGCAGGTGGGTAGTTAGACTGGGCGGTTGCTTTCGATAAGGAAACGAAAGTGACCAATGCTCTGCTTAGCTGGGTTGGAAACCCAGCGTAAAGTATAAAGACAAATGCAGGGCTGACTGTACCCCGAAAAGCGGGGGGTGCAGACTAGAAATAGGGGCTTAACGAACGTTGGAAGCTCTTTTAATGGGGCTCCAAGCTGTCAAACAAGTTACTCTGGAGGTAACCGGTTCGTGGCTGGTGAGAGTTCACATCGACCCAGCCGTTTGATACACCGATATGGGCTTTGATCATCCTGGTGGTGCAGGAGCCACCAAGGGCTGGACTGCTCGTCCATTAAAGATCAACATGAGCTGAGTTCAGTACGTCGCGAGACAGTACGGTAATATCTACTGGAAGTGTAAATGTCTGAGGATAAGTTGTTCTTAATACGAGAGGAACGGAACAACGGCGTCTCTAGCTGACCGGTTGTCGTAATGGCATCGCCGGGTAGCCACACGCTAAGTGGATAAGTCCTGAAAGCATCTAAGGACGAAGCCACATCCGAAACGAGACATTAAGGGAGGTTATAGTACATGACCTTGATAGGGCAGGCGTGTAAGCAGGGAGCTTCGGCGACCTGTGAGCGCACTGCTACTAATTCCTTATATAATCAAGCTTTACTTCTCCGTCTTCTTTTATTTATTTTTTCAACCCCTAGCGTAGCTGCGTTCTTTTTATACAATTTGGCAGTAGTTTTTAAATATTGCCAAAAACCAATACTGCTGTCGTGCATGAAAATAAATGAACTAAGAACATGGGCATTAAGTCGTGATTTAACACGGACCGAATTCAATGCAGCGTTAATGCAAATATTGAGGCATGCGGATGAGTTATCCAAAAACCTGGCAGACGATCTTCCAGAAAATCCCAATATCAATCAAACTTTAGAATACGTCAAAAAAACCACACGTGGAATTGGGAGGATAGAAGGCCTAACGGAGGCGTACAACTTCCTGTCCGACACCTTTGTCAAAAAATCAGAAACACCTTAGATCACATCTATATTCTTCATATTTGCGTAGTCCGGTCAAACTCATCCAACTAAGGCAATAAACAAAACACAGATTAAGTTTATAAAGCCAAATTTCATGATTATAATATGCAGTTCCACTTCAAACCAGATCCTGCGCAGGAGCAGAATATGCTAGCTCGTGCAAAACCATCACAAAGCATACAAATAGAATACATGGCTGCCGTTAACCGTGAAGAACGCGCAAACATGGTTATAGATAACCTGCAAAAAAGCGATCCGGACAGCATACATACAACTGAGTACACTACTGCTGCTGTGTTATTCTTCGGAGCATATAGCAACTATAAGAATGCACTGCAGGGATACGTATCTTTCAAATTGGAAACAGGATTCACTATCAAGAGCGACGATATAGAATGTGCGGAATTCATATGCCGCAAGGCCGCTGAGATGGCCCTAAATGCGTATCTCTACATGGATACATCCGATGAGAAGGAAAGGTCGGCAATTCTAGATGCAGAAGTAAACTCCAAGGAACTATACGCTCTGGCGAGCTACTTGCATTCCCTTTCTACGGAAGAGGTACGGCAGGCTTTCTCAAAATATCAAGATAGCCTGTCACAATTGCTTAGGCCCGTAGACGAACATCCAGATGCATCGAAATCAAGAATGCTTGAAACCAAGGCGCGATATGAAACTCTTGCAGACAACTTCAAGAAAAACGATAACTATGATTATGCAGCGAAATGGTATCGCAAGGCTGCAAATATAGCAAAGCATCTCGGAGACGAAGAATCGTGGTCAAGTCTCATGATATCTATAATAAAAATGTATATTGGTGCAGCGGCAGATATTTGCGCAGAGGCCAATAACAATGCTTCTTCCATAAAACCAGATATAAAACAAGCATATTCCAAAGCAATGGACTACTACCTGCGCGCTGCTGCTGTTTCAGAAAATGATCTATGCGACATAAGAAGTGCCCTTATACTAAGGGAAAAAGCAGCTAAAATATCAGAGAAACTAGAGAACAAATAAAATTAATCTATCTTGCAATTGATTTTAAATCATGGTTAGTGACATTTTTATCCAACGCGTCTCCTAACTGGTTGTAGACCCCCTTTACTCCTCCTGCATAGTACTCTGTTGTAGGGCCCACAAAATATCCTGCATCCTTCATTTTTCTAACAACTCCCGGCACGTCATAAATCTTCTCTACTCCCATTGCCTTCATTGTTTTAACATATGCTAATGTAAAATGGTGCAGACTAGAGAATTTTTCAAGTACCATATCTCCGTTCTTATCTGGAACCATGAATCCCCCAAGATTATTGTATCTTATATACCATGCTTCTTTTTCTTGAAATCTTCCAGATTCAAATGCCCACTGCGATATTATAATCCTTCTAGGTATCTGTAATTCCCTAGCTGCATAATTTGCTTCAGTTATGACTTCTTCAAAGAATCCCAAGTTCGCATTTTTAGCCAATTTTGTACCGTCATATTGAGCAGCATTTTGCATCGCAACATAAAACAGTTGCGCCCTTGCGCGCACTATTTTTTCTACTGCATCCTCTTTTTTAGCTGCTTCCTCATCTACTTTTTTATCGCCCCCAACTGTTATCTTGCCCCTAAATGGATTTTTTAATTCCGTTACCTTTGGTGTTTCCTGCTGATCTGCCTGCTGATATACTGAAGTGTGCATGTCATATGCATTAAACGTAGTCCTGCCTGCGCATCCTGTAAAAATTGCAACTGCAGCTACGGCTGCGATACCTGCTCTTTTAGTCCCGCTTATTCCCTGCATAAGCATATTGTGCCTCTACACATACATATAGCTGATTCGTAAAACGTCTACAAAACGTAGACGTTTCTGAAAAATATGCCAATAAAATTCAAGAATGCACAATAAAACGAAATCTCAATGCTGGAAATTGTGCAACACAAACACAAAAGGAACACTAAAATTAGACTTTTATATATATCTAGGCAAAATAAATACGGTTAAATGAACTCTCAATACGCCTTAGTTGCGGTAAGTGTATTTGTACTGCTAACCACATCCTTAGGCGCAACATATATCTCAATAATCGGTCCAGTAACTGCAAATTTAACGCAAAATCAGACAATATATCTTGGTAAAGTCGGTCCTGGGCAAAGCTTCTACGTACTTGCCAATGCCACCACAACAAATGCGAGCGGCACAAAGCTGATCAACATAGGTTGGGATAAGTTATACGCCCCTTTGCTTCCACAAGGCTGGTCAATGCAGCAATCGCCTTTATACGAAAATCCTATGAAAATGAAGATAACTGTTGCACCTAATGCTGCGTATGGCGAATATAAGATCCCACTCACTGCAGTCAACGTAGGAAACTATTCAAAACTTGGAAATATGACTTTCTTCGCATATGTTAACGTGACTAGCAATGTCTTCCAATTAAACGTAAGCCCCACAACAGTAAGTGCAGGTACGGGACAGCCCGTTAACCTATATATAACTATCAACAACACCGGAATTTCGGATGACCCGTTCATAATAAACGCCTACGGCCTGCCTGCATGGAACATATCCTACCAGGTTATATCGATACATGGAATAGCAAAGACCTTCATATATCCTGTATTCATAGACGAGCCTGGCCAATATAAATTCAATCTCACAGTAACATCCAGTTCAAGCAACTTAGTCTCGCAGTCGTACGGCATAGACCTTATATCTCAAGCAAGCCTCCTAAATGATTACAGTGCAATAGGCCAAGGCGTCGTTTTGTCACCAGTGCTCTATGGCCCTGTATATTCGGTCATGTTGCTAATCAACTACCTGTACAGCCTGATAGCAAAGTGAAAATCCAAATTACGAAATACATACGTGATATTAATGCCTAGTAAGAAAAATGCCAAAATAAACAAGCAGCGTACAATATATGTCAAGCTCGCTTCAATGAATGATTTGGCGAGGCTTGCATGCCATTTCAGCCAGCACAACAAAACTATCTTTGCATCCCAGTTAGAGCATAAAAACAGCATATTCGTGCTAGGGGAGCACATCGAAGATACAAAGATAGTATATTACATCAATCAGGAAAAATACCCTGCAATAATCTCGTATACTAATGGGGAGGCCAGGCCAGAGCACATAAGCATGCTCGATACAATAGATGCAGTGGCAAAGCCCGACACGTATTACCTAAACGTAGTTGAAATAGATACAAAGAGTTTCAAGCCCGTTAGTAATCTGAAAGTCGAGGATTTAGGCATCATAATGGTAAGGAAGCATGAGGATTTAATAAAGGCGATAATAAAAAAATCTGTAGAGCGTGGCGAGTTTGAACACGCATACGTGCTTGAACGCAAAGGCAAACATTATATTGTAAGTTTCGACATATTCGAAGACTTCCTGCACGGATCTACAATACTCTATTATTCCGAATTAAAGTCAAAACCAACAGCCAAATTTGCAAGATTCGATTACACCAGTAACAGCGTTGATTTTTCAGATGATTTTGGAGAGCGTAAGTACGTATATGTTAAATTAATATATCTTGCACAACCATTTGATTTCTTCAAGATATAATAAAAATGC
>JAKAON010000073.1 GCA_021812185.1 Microcaldota archaeon | reverse complement strand
CACGGGCCGGCGAAGCAATACTCTCAAAATATCCGCTGGCAAAAATAGTTAAAAGAAAGCTAAAAAAGCATCCAGATGACAGGCACCATCGCGGAATTGTAATGGCTAGGGTGATGTCGAAACCCCACATTGATGTAATGGTTGTGCACTTCTCAAACAACGAACTTTTCAGCAGGCTGCAGATGGAGGAAGTATTGCACTACATAAGAAGGTCGCACATCCAGCCGGTGATAGTCGGAGACTTCAACATGTATCCAAAGGATATAATTCAGGTTGTACCAAAGGACTACATCCTGTCTTACGCCTTGAAGAAATATATTTCATTTCCTTCAGAAGGCAATACCTTCGACTACATAATGATTCCGAGCAGCATGAAGTTCGGCAGCCTGGAGTGCATAGATAGGGGGCTTTCGGACCATAGCGCGCTCGTTGCCGAAATATTGCAGCGAGCCTGAAAATAGCTAGAGTTACGGGCAATGCTTATAATTTTTATAAAGTTGCAAGCGCTATAATGAATGTAAGTCTTGCGTGGCCAGGCCAGGCGATATTCGACTCCACTAGGAATACAATAAAATTTAAATAGGTCCACAGTAAGATATATGCGATAATAATGGGATCTGCAAATAACGTAGAAAAGAAAAAAGTGCAATTTGGTTTAGACGGTGAAGTTATAGACGCGATTAAAGTTTTAGCCTTGCGAAGAGGGGTTAATGCATCAGATGTAGTAAACGAAATTGTAAAGGACAATGAAGAAGTTAAACGGGTAATGGAAGCTTTTAAAGCAGAAGAAGCCGTAAAAAAATCCAGTGGAGTCTTTGCCGTCCCTGGTCCAAAATCAAAGTTACGAAGATGAAGGCAGGGAACCATCCATTTAATTCAAAATTGCTATTTTTAATTTAGTTGTGAAATCTTAACAGCATAGCCTATATTTTTGATACATTAGGAAGCCGAGCAGCTTAAATGATAGCGATTGTCTCTTCTAAATGCCTAAATATTAAAAGTATGATTAAATCCGGTTTCGAAGTAAGCAAACCGAAAAGCTTCAAGTAGTGGCCTTACATGGACACGATTGCAGAGGACACCGTATTTATAGGCCACAGCCTGGGTCCCGCATTCATACTTTCTGTGTTAGAAAAAACCGATAAACGGATACGTGCTGCGTTCCTGGTCGCCCCCTTCGTAACAAAGCTTGGAATAGAAAAATTCGACGAGCTGAATAAAACATTTATAGATAGGGGGTTTGATTGGAAAAGGATAAAATCCCACTGCTCGGAATTTACGGTATATGCATCTGACAACGATCCTTATGTCGGCATGGACAAAAGCAGGTATGTGGCAGAGAATACTAAAGCCAGATTCGTAGTGGTGCACAATGCAGGTCACTTCAATTCCGCAGCAGGTTATACCAAATTCGACCAGCTCTTAGAGGAATTGAAGAAAGAAATAGGGTAGGTGGAGAAGGTAAAAGGAGATGGCATGATCAAAGATCTGGTAATGTTCGGCTCCCTATATGCAGTATCTTCTTGTTTCCGAAGTCTATGGCCGTTGCAGAAGCGGTTGGTAGGTGGGTAGAGACGTCATAATCGTCATACTTGCTGTCTACAATACCCATCGCAGATAGTATTGGATCATGATGGCTTACTGCAACGGTAACCCCTTTTATGCTGTGTGCAAAGTCCTTCAAGCGCCCCTGCATGCTATCCCAGCTCTCCATGCCCTTTTTGAAACCAGAGCGTATCTCTTCCATCATGGCTGCCGTCTGCTCTTGTTCAGAACCAAAGGTAACATTATTCAGGCCTCCCATGTGCCGTTCCCAAAGTCTCTTGTCCAATTTAGGCTTCATGCCTAAGGCCTTTTCAAGTATCTCGGCAGATTGCACAGCGCGCAGTACTGGGCTAGTATAAAACGCGTCTATCTTCATGCCTTTAGGCATAGTTTTAGCCAGAGCTTCTACTTGCTTTATGCCCTCTTCGGTCAATGGCGATTTATCTATGTCAGAGGTAAGGGTATGTGCTACATTAGATTCGCTCTGCCCATGCCTTACAAAAATCACAATGTTCATAGCACTACCATTTCAATAGCTCCAGATGGTACTCGAAAAGGCATTATAAATAGTTGGCTAATCTATATAAATATGCCCGGCATCGATATTGCATAGTATTCAGTCAAATGAAGAAGAAGCATGCAGGGCAACTACTTTGATGGATGGTCGGGGCTTGGCTTTCGAAACTATATGGATTCAAGCGATGTGCTTAGAGTTGGTTGGCCTTTCTAAATGCTTAAATATTAAAAATATCCAATTAAATGCGATTCTATGGTGAGCAGAAACGTAAAGCGTCATGGAGGAAAAGTCGAATCCCCGTATAGTACGGATGCCGCCCCGCTCTTGCGAGGTGGCGACAAAGGCATAAATGCCGATGCGCAGGTATCTGAAAACTTGGCAGAGAGCAAAGTTGAAATTCAAAAAATTGCGCAGCGCTTTGGGTCTGGGCTGGAATGGTCCGGGGTGCGGAATAAGCTTAATGATGAAAACTTTGTCGGCTCTATGCTGAACGACATTGGCAAGCTTGCGCTTCGCGATCTGAACTACATGATGAAATTAGCAATGGGTTCCGGATGGATTGATTTAAAACCCGAAGAATTCAAGATTGAGGCTTACGCGCCAGATGGCAAGCTTAGTGAATTGATAACTGGAAAATACAGCAAAAATGAAATGAAGTGCAGCATTAACTTGGAGCTTTTCACGAAAATATTTCTGAAGCCCAAAGAACGGCAACCCAC
>JAKAON010000072.1 GCA_021812185.1 Microcaldota archaeon | reverse complement strand
AAAAAATGTGCTTGTTCCTATAGGGCCTGATGAAGATGCGCACCTTAGGGCGGCAAGAGACCTTGCCGCAAGGGCTGGATACGAGAAGCCAGCTGTACTCCACACAGTATTCATGCCAGGCACTGATGGAGATAAAATGTCGAAATCAAAAAACAACAGCATATTTTACCATGACGATGATAAGACAATATCAAAAAAGATAGGGAATGCATTTAGCGGAGGCAAGTCGAGCGTGGAGGAGCACAGGAAGCACGGAGGGGATCCGGAGATAGATGTTGCATGCGTATATCTAAAGAAGTACTATCTTAGCGAGGACGATTCGAAAAAGCTGTTTGCAGATTATAGGGAAGGAAAACTACTTAGCGGAGAGGTTAAGCAGATGCTCAAGGATACAGTTATAGCAGAAATAGGGGCATTCAACAAGAATCTTTCAAAGATAAGCGAAGCGGATGTACGAAAGGCCCTTCTTAAGAATAAGGAGAATAAAGATTAAGCACACGTGGATATATGCTCTCATTAGAATTATCAAATAACAAAGTGTTCGCTGCGGACCAGTCCAGCAAGGATGTTTTGAAGAAGGGGAGCTTTGGATATGAGAGCGGAGGAAAATTATATCTGTACCCAGAGGAGACGCTCTATGTAATGGATGTGAGAAATGCAGAATGTAAGTCAAAGGGCAAAGTTGTAAGTTTCGAGGAGATGGTTGGCAAGTTCACGAAGAGCAAGAAGTTCATGACTAAATATTTCACATACAAGGATTGGAGAGACAGAGGCCTGATTGCAAAGAGAGCGGAATTTGAATATAAAAGTGCGGAGAGGCCTTTGGCTAAGAAGTACCCTGCAGATGTAATGCAGATTCCAAAATATAAGGTACATGGGATATTCTTCTCTAACGATCTTGTGACCGTTGCTGACGGTACAGATAGCGCAAAGAAACTTTATGAAGACTTCTGGTTCGGACAGTTTGGATCGTACAAGGCGGCTGATCGGGGGAAACTCAACAAATTTGATGCTTATGAAACAGTGTTCCTTATGGAGAAAAAGATACTCTCACTTAGGAATGCGACGAAAAAGGACGTGATAAAACATGCGACTGCAAGGAGACACGACTTTGGCAAACTTTACGAGGCATATAAGGATTGGAGGGAGAAAGGATACGTTGTGAAAACAGGATTCAAATTCGGCACTCATTTCAGAATATATTTCCCCGGAGCAAAACCTGTCAACAATGGCAACGAGTGGATACATTCAAAACACGTAATACACATATTTCCTAAGGAATCAAGGCTTTTGATATCCGAGTGGGCAAGGGCGATTAGAGTCGCGCACTCTGTTAGGAAGACATTCATATTGGTAATGCCGGGCAAGGCAGGCAAGGGAAACGTGAAGATGGATTATGTTCTCTACCACAGAAAAGGCGGGGAGGTCGAAGATCCCGAAACTGATCCCCCTAAATATGCCATGCTCTCCCTAAACGAAGAGGAATACATTGGAGGAAGGGAACTCACAACAGCTCTGAAGGATGCACGGGAGCGCAAACTAGAACTGATAATCGCAATAGCTGATAGGGAGACCGCAGTCACATACTACAAAGTCAGGCAAATTGAGCTGCCTAGGAGCGACCATGAATATTACGAGATTGACTGGATACAGCCCTGATGCATATATTCCACTAATCCCCTCATTATAAGTAGTATTTATAAATATTGAGATAATACAATTATCAGGCGATATTATGAAAATGTCAGATATGTATCACATGGATGTGTACAGCGACGGCGGGCAGTACCTTGGAGATGTTCAAGACGTAATAATAGATCTCGAAAGGGGAGAAGTGAGCAGGCTGCTCATGGTACCTTGGAAGAATGCACGAGGAGACGTCAAGACAGTACTTAGGGCAAAGAGCATTCTCTACAAGAACGTGAAGAATGTAGGCGATGTAGTCATGGTTTCTGCACAAGGACAGGCAAAGGACCAGGCATCAAGAGAAGAAGTCTCGGATCTTTCAAGATAATTCCTTTTTCTCTATTCTTTTTCTTTTTTAATTTGCATCCAGTTAGGTTTAATTATCTTTACAAGTTACTATTTTGAGGTGAGTCATTGTTCTTTGTGCTTGAAGGTATAGACGGATCTGGAAAGAGCACTCAAATAGGCTTGCTCTACAATCACATACGCTCTAAGAATATGAAAGTTGTCATGACTCACGAGCCCACAAACGGTGCAATCGGAAGGATGATAAAGAGGATCCTAAGGGGAAAGGAGAAGGCAGACACGCTTACATTGCAGATGCTTTTCATAGCAGATAGGGCTGACCACATAGACAAATTCATATCTCCCAACATGAAAAACGGAGGAATAGTATTGTCGGATAGGTATTTCTACTCGACGATAGCGTTCGGCAAGGCAACAGGACTAGATGACAAATGGCTCAGCGCAATATTCAGCAAGTTCTTGATGCCGAATGCGGTTATATTCATAGACGTCGATCCGAAGAGAGCGATCGAGAGGATAGAGAAACGCGGGATCCAATCGCGCCTGTCCAAAAGATTTGGGCAAAAAGAGAGGCATGATAATCTTGAGACCTTGACCAAGACCAGGATGGAATACTTGAAGTTGCAGAAGAATTACAAAAATTATTTTATAGTAGATGGGAATAGAAGCATTAAAGAAGTAAGCAAAGATATAATTGCGATAGTTGATAAGATACTGCAGCACGCTCCTGTCGTCTAGTCCGGCCAAGGACGTTGGGCTTTCAACCCAGCAACCCGGGTTCAAATCCCGGCGGGAGCACATCATATTTGG
>JAKAON010000071.1 GCA_021812185.1 Microcaldota archaeon | reverse complement strand
AACCAGCATTTTGAGCGCATGCAACCACTTGTGAGAGGGATAATGAAGCGCTTTGGCCATTATAATCTTGATTTGGACACGTGCCGCTGTTTATAGGAGGTGAGGAGATTATAGCACTAGGAGGAGCTAGTATCAGAACATTAGCTGCGCTAATAGCATTGACGCCCATGCCATTCCTCTGGAAAGCCTCAAGGAAAGATGTTGTGTATTTCTGGAATGATCCTCCGAATGCAGAGGTCGGATAGCTTGCAAAGAATAGGGATGTGCTGTTGATTGGAAACTCGTCTATTGAATTGTAAGGAGTGTAGTATGTTGATGGATTGTATATGCTCTCTTTTATCTGGAAGAGTTGGCTACCTGGGGCATTTAAGGAGTATTGGTATGAAAAATATGGCAGAACTGTTGCCTGGAATTGATCTTGCGTTGATGCAGAAAAGCCACCGTTAGAATCGTATGCAGCTGGCACTATAACGTTGAATGGTATATAATTATTAGCAAGTTCGATGAACCCCATTTTTGCTTTGTATGAATAGCTGTACGTGCATGCACCCACAGGTATATTTGCAACATTTATGCTAGGAGTCCAGTATAGAGTAGGGAAATACTGCGACAGGTATACAGGTTGTATTGCGTTGCTGAAATTAGCTATGTTTCCGTACCATTCCCATATGCTATGCGCAGTGAAGGAAGGAGAGTGTTGATAGATATAGAATTGTGATGAGAATGCATCTGATATGCTATTGCCCACTTCAGGAGAGTATATGAGCGCATTTTCTGTTTGCGTACCTGGATTTGAGACTTTCAATGGAGCTGCAGAAGCAACCACAAGATTGGTATCAGCCTGTCCTAGCACTGGTGCAATTAGAGCTAGCAAGGCATTGAAGTTCACTGTGAAAGTAGTTATGGTCAGCAAAGGAGGGGTAAGCAACCCCGCTGCGCATTCATTTCCTACAATCCATGGAGAAATTTGAGTATAGATATATTGCTGGTCCGTAGGATTTTGTTCTGGAGATAGAGGGCACGTTATGTAGTATGGAGCACTTTGGTAATTATATGACGCGACAGAGTTAGTAGGGGATATGACATATGTTCCAGGCAATACCTGGGATGCTGTAAATCCTGGACTGGACGAGGCAAGAGGCGTGAGGAGATGTTGCGCCAATGCATTTGAAGCTGATTCGGATTTAGATTGAGGGGATAGTTGGAATATCATCGATGCTATTTGAGATATCACTGGACCTATTTGACCTGCTATGGAGTTAATTTGTCCGGATTGAGAGCTTAACTGTGGACCTAATTGGCTAAATTGAGATGCTATGGAGTTTAGAGCCGTTTCTGCAGACATTATTTGTTGTGTCCCTGAATCGACCTGCGACATTGCCGAATTCACCTGAGCCTGAGCGGAACTTGCTTTTGAAGTTGCATTGCCAAGTTGTGCACTTGATGATACAAAATTTGCTGCACTTGTCCCAACTTGCGCAGCTTGCGCTGCGACTTGCGATGATCCTTGAGCCCCCATCTGGGATTCAAGTGTTTGTATCTGCGAAGCATCGGATTCTATTTGAAGGCCAAGAGCCTCAGCCTGAGAAGTGTTAGACTGCATTTGGGATATGGCAGAATTTATCTGCGTGTTTGCAAGAGCCATTGCGACGGTGTAAGAGTCTATCTGGTTTGCGTACGAACTAATTTGAGATGAGACAGAACTAATCTGGGAAGATGCATTATCCACCTGCACGATCACAGGTTGGAAAGACGATACTGCGGATGCTATTTGGCTTGTGAAAGATATCACTTCGGACAATATTTCTGCTATTTGGGCTCCAGAAGGACCAAGCTGGGATGCTGCTGATTGCAGATTGGAAGCAATAGAGGATATCTGGCTTGCATCAGAACCAACAATAGATGCGTCATAGTTTGCTTGTGATGCAGTAGTTTCTATTTGAGAATTATAATTGTTTATCTGTGATACCGCGCTATCTAATTGGGACGACAGATATACTAGTTGGCCATTTGCATTAGTAATTCCGGTAGTAGATGCGACAGATTGCGATGATATCGCATTTATCTGCGATTCGTCAGAATTTATTTGCGATATAAGATTGTTTATCTGTGATTGCGTTGAACTCCCTTGCAAAGATACATCCTTGTTTTGCGATTGGCTGCTTTGCACGGAAGATAGCAGCAGTTTGGAGCTTGGAGTGTTGGCACTTGCAACTGATGGGGACATTACAGTACTCGATGCAGAATTGAGAGAGGATATAGAATTGCCAAGTTGTGCAGCTTGCGAATTCATGTTTATTGCAGCGGTGCTCATTGGAGCATATACTGTTTGCGCATCCGAAGATGAGGCGCCCAATGCTGAAGACCCTGAGCTTACTTGGGACGACGAGGTGCTTAATTGGGATGACATGGATGTGAGTTGGGACGACGAGGCGCTTAATTGGGATGACATGGATGTGAGTTGGGACGACGATGATCCAAGTTCGCTTAAAAGGTTATTTAGCTGCAAAAATAATGCATTCAATGAACTTGCCTGATACATTGTTATTATGGATTCGGTTATTTGGCACGATTGCGGAGTGCATGACCATATGCATATAGCGCCCCCATTTAGGGATGCGCTAGATCCGCATGTTCCCGCACCTGCAATTGTGCTTTGGCATCCAGAAGTTGAAGGGTCAGAGCAAGGCGTTGAAGATGTTTTTAATGCAGGTATGGCAGGTAATTTGGATAATGTCTGTTGATAGTAAACATTATTTGAGTTGGAGGAAAATGATAGCGCACGTGAAGTGCTTGTACTAACGGTTGTTTGTGATAGATAGATTAAAGTGAGAAGGACGAAGGCAAGTATGAATAATGCAGATATGGCCTGTTTTTTATTAACCATAGGATCTCTGACCCATAAACAGATATTTGAGAGCAACAAACTATAATAAACTATTATTTAGAGCATGGAAAATGTTTATTAAAACATGAAATAAACAGGTGATGGCGTGGTGGGATTCGCGCTTAAGTGCTCGCTTTGATCATTGAGTTTATTTCCCTGGCCGCTTCGAGTATCTCTTCTGGAGGCATCTTAAACAATCTCCTTTCGCCGCCCTT
>JAKAON010000070.1 GCA_021812185.1 Microcaldota archaeon | reverse complement strand
TGCCTTGGCCTTTGCACACTGCACAAATGCTATATCTGCCCTTGGGCTCGCCCCCATAACAACATGTATGTCCTTCCTTGTGGCATCCACGAGTTGGGTTATGTACACTACTACATCGTCGGGCATGGTGATCGCCCGCGCCTTATTTTGCAGGTCCATGATAGTTGCGATATCGACTATCTTGCTGGGAGAGGCTTGGACATTGCTCTCCTTTATGCGTATCATTTCCTGCTCTTCGGCCATGCTAGGATAATCTACTTCTATCCTCATCAAAAATCTATCCGCGAGCACCTTTGGGAGCGGCTCTGTACCTTCTATCGTAAGCGGATTTTGCGTGGCGAAAGTAACGAAAGGTTTTGGCAAAGCTATGTCCTGCCCTGCAAGCGTGACTTGCTTTTCTTCGAGAGTTTCTAGCAGTGCGGCCATGGTCTTTGCCGGAGTCCTGTTGAGCTCGTCCACAAGAAGTATATTCGTGAACACAGGGCCTTTCTTTAGCTGAATCTCCCCTTTTTCATCGATGTAAGTATATCCTCGTATATCCCTTGGTTCAAGATCTGGGGTCCCCTGTATCCTCTTGAAATCTGCATTTATGGTTGTTGCAAGCGTCTTGGTCATAAGGGTCTTCGCAACTCCCGGAACTCCTTCAAGCAGCGCATGCCCATCGGCGACAAGTGCAACAAAGAGCAGTTCAAGCGTATCGTCTTTCCCTGCAATGTACTTCTTCATCTCTGCATGGACTTGCTTGTAGATATCTTGAGGTTCCATACAATACCTTTGGTCCGATAATAATTTATATCCAAAATCACGACGCGTTGACAAGTATGCTCAATACTCCGCTATAGCTTGCCGGAGTGCGGACTGTGATATTGAATGTCAATTTATTGCCATCCATAAGCTTTATCGGAAGCGTTGGATTTGCAGAAAGCACCCTAAATCCTGATGTATCAGTGCTCACTTCGGAAATTTCAGAAATTCCAGGGCACGAATCCGCCAATGTTATAAGTATGTTCTGGCTCGAGTTCGCTGCGGCAGACAGGCCCGAGATCACGTCAACTGGTTGGCCGAAACACTGTTGCTGCACATTGGCATAGTTTATCTCAACAGCAACACTGGAGATGTTTACAGGTCCGCTGTACACCACAACTGGAAGGATCTGGGGGATCTGCTTTGTGGAGAGGAATCCTGCTACAAGCAAAAAGAGCACTATTATGACCCCTGCAATTATCATGTTTCTTGTGATGCGCATGATTCTAGTTAAACTCTCAGCCTATAAAATCTTTTCGCAGTTGCAAGGCCCCAGGCGAATGCTTTGGAATTGCATGCGCAAAATAGCCATTTGCTCTCGCAGGCAACAAGTACGAAAGGTATTTATATCTTCAAAATATATCCTAATAAATCACAAGTCATGAGTAGCATATGCTCTCAAAGTTGGTGTTTTTATGATAGGAAAGAACGAAGATGAAAGCAGTGTAGTGTCAACGCCTTTCGCACTTGACATACTTGAAAAAAGAAAGAAGGACGGCGAACTGGGCTACGAGCAGCAGCTTGCATATGACCATGCATCGAAGCTCAATATGCCAAGCAAGGCCAATGCTGAAAAAATGCAAAACGAATTGGTTGAGGAAGGACTGAGCGCAAGGGGCGCAGTCAAGGTAATCGATATAATGCCGATAAACGAGACGCAATTAAAGCAAGTCCTCGTCATAGAAAAGAAGACGCATGAGGAAGACACGATAAAGAAAGTAATGGCTATAGTGAATAAATATAGGTAAAGTAATAGTATGTTGTGTTTGAGATGGAAGCTGAGCCAAAACGCGAAGGTCTTGAAGAGTATGCAGTAGTGCTAGACTATCTTCCGACAGGCAAGTCTTTTTCTGCGAAATCTGAACCTATAACCCAGCTTATAGGCGAAGATAAATTCACTTTGCTTGAAGCTACGCTAAAACCCGGCACAAGCACAAAATCCGGAGAAAGGGTATACATAGGCAAGGCGGAGCGTGAGAAAGTGTCACTGATCAAATCAAGGCTATCTTTCGACGAACTTACCGAAGGCGCAAAGAAGGAGCTCCCTGCGGCGATAGCATCCATAATAAGAAGCCACGAGGAGAAATTCATCAACATATTTAATATCGCAGGGCCGCTTAACATAAGGGAGCACTCCCTTGAACTGCTTCCGGGAATAGGCAAAAAGTACCTCAAGGCGATACTTGACGCAAGGGAGGCAAAGAAATTCGATAGTTTTGCCGATCTGACCGGAAGGGTCCCAATGCTTCAAGACCCAGTCAAGCTGCTTACCGAAAGGGTGCTTGTAGAGCTCAGGGGAGATTCAAGATTCTACATAATGACAAGGCCTTACGTCAAGAGATATTAGATATCTGCCTGACGCAGTAACTTTGTATCGCATTTCACTGGAATTCAAACATCTATTTTTTTAGAACCTTTTCTTTACGTACTTAATCAGCCCTACCGTCATAGCCGCCATTGCTGCTGTGGCTGCGACATACGCTCCTGTAGAAAGGTCGAGATGCTGCATCTGCTGCGCAGTGCACTGTGCCGCATGGTTAAGTACGCCGCACTGGTCTCTTAGCGCCCCATACATCTCCTTGCCAAATAAAACTGCTCCAAAACTGCTTGCCGCTGCTGCGCCTATAAATGCTGAATTTTCTCCAACTCTCTTCAAATTTTGAAGAGATTCCTGCGAATTCATTTTTTCAATCAATCCCATGCTAGTACACCAATATACTGCTGTACAGTCAGGTATTAAACGATTCACTACAAGGGCAAATTACGCAAGTGCGCAAATTCACCTAAAAATGCGTGCTAGCTTGAGCAAAAACATCTCTGCATTCTCGACGTCATTCATCATCTGCTTCCTATCGGCAAATACATAGTTACTTGCAATGCTCTTTGCTTTGGGCAAGTTCCCCATGCGCATGTAAATTTCATAAGCCCTTTTCCCGGCTTTCTCCACTTCAGGCATCTTAAAGGCGCTAATGCAACCAAGCTCCTTGCCCGTCAAAAAATTATCTAAGGCTATGGCAGCTGCACTCTCATAGGCTTGCGCTGCCGCATTGGCGTAGGATAGGGATATACCTGGGTTTGCTGATTTTGCGGAAGAATAGTGCTCGTCCCTGGAGCCCAGGTTTATCATGTCTAAGTATAAAGCGTAATCCTCTGTTTGCCTGTTCCTAAATT
>JAKAON010000069.1 GCA_021812185.1 Microcaldota archaeon | reverse complement strand
TGGAAACACGGTAAGGCAAAGAACCGCAAGGGAGGTGGATAAAAAGCCCGAAGATAACGGCCAAGACTATACCTTTACCTTCAAATCTGGAGATACTGTAAAAATGAAACGCGATTCCTTTTGGAGGGAAAGGGAGAAGACAGCTGAGATGTGGGACATTTTATGCTCTAACTGCAGGTCAAAAGTCCTGCTGTACCAGAAAGATGGGAGGGGTAAGCTGCACAGGTGCTATCTAAACAGAATATTCGACCCTCCTTCATACGCAGAGTTGCAGGACGATGTAAAAACAACAAAGGAGAATATGCCTACTTTAACATGCAGAAAATGCCAACAAACGATCGGCTATCCGATGATGCACAGAGAAGGAAGGCTTGCCTACTTCCTGCTTCATGGAAAATGGACAAAGCAGAAAAGTGATATAATTGGAGTATAAAAAACACATTATTAACAGAGAGCTTCATCTTTCAATGCAAAAATCACAAAAGAAATAACTGTAAGCAATTATGGATTACCGATCATAAGGAAAAGTTGTTGAACATTCAAAACAAAATCTGGAAGTTTTAACATATATTATTCTAAGGTCATGATTAAATACCTGCAAATTTATGCAAAATAAGGTGGAAAAATGAAAAAGGGGATATCAAAGCATTTCTTTTCAAGATACAAATTTGAAAAGAGCGAAGAATACAAAAAGGACATAATGGCAAAGGCACGTTTCATAAATAATGCAAACAAACGCTTCCTTAAAGGCAAAGGAAGAAAGATGCTTGACGTTGGATTTGGAAATGCGCCTCTGATACCCTGTCTAAAAAGCAAGTATGACATATCAGGAGTGGATATAAGCAAGGAAAATGTGGCAAAGGCAAGGGATAACTACCCTGAACTAAGGTTCTTCAAGGCTGACATGAGAAAGTTCAAGATAGATGAAAAGTACGACATGATAGTTTCAATATGTGCGATTGACCATGGAGACGACCTTAGGAAGGAGCTGGAAAAGACAATAAAGAACATGGCAAACCATCTGAACAAAAGCGGGATTATAATGTTCGACAATCCTTTGTCATTGGACAGCTGGCAGAGGGATTCTACCAATGAGTATGATGGCAAGCTGATAGGTGAGAAGGGCACAAAATACAGCTTTCTTAACCACAGGCAGTGCGGCGAGCCCAAAAATTCAGGATTCACCTATTCCGTATCGATAAAAGCAAACAGCAAAGGCATATCGGCTGAGAACAGCGACATATTCACAGCAAAATACCTTATCGGAGTGGATCAGGTAAAGGCGATTGCAAAGAGGAATGGCTTAAAGGCATATGTCTATGATGGTTGGGAAGGCAAAAGCCCAAAAGGAGGCAAATTCGCAAAAGAACCTGTCTTCATACTGGCAAGGTGAAGTGCCTGCAAGCGCCTACTGGCCTTCCAGAAGCCACTTCCACAATGGAATTACCCTTACATTTTTTCTCATGTATTGCGCTTACCTGCCTATAGTGCCTTCAACCATTTAATCATGCACTATTCCCATGGCCTCCTCCAGTTCTGATACCACCTTCAGATTGTCAGGCAATTGATTTACTATATATGCTAGCTCAGACCTCCACTTCATCCTGTCTTTCGCATCCTCAAGCTTTTTCGCAAGCCTTTCTTTATCGAAACTCTCGTTCCGTCTACGCATCTTCTCCTTAAGCAACTTTTCATCATATCTTACATTCCTCACCACGAGCAGATAGTATGTATCATAAACATCGCGCATCTTTGTCCTTTCGACTATCGCTGAGAGCTTCTCGGAGAGTATTTCATCAATCTGCATTACAGGAACAGAAAACGTGGCAAGGTCTGGGTAAATTGGCGATAGATACTTTATATCAGGCTTGTCTATCAGATCATCCCTTAAGCTTATATCAATTTTCATATTCTGAAGCTGTTTTGACCTTGCATTGAAAGGCCCCTTAACACGTATTTCAAAATTTATGCCAATTATTCTATCTCTCAACTTGCTTGTCCTGTGTTCAGTCTCCATTATCTGGTATTGCGAGCTGAAGTTTTTTAGGACTGTCTCCATCTTTTCCTCAAGGCTCTTCCTATCAGGCACTGCTGCAGATGGTACATAGGAAAAGTCAGCGTCCTCGGAGAATCTGTTCAGGCTATAAAAGTATTTCAGCGCAGTTCCTCCCTTGAACACCAGCTCATTTGCAAATACCGAGTAAATTTCGTGGAGCAGCAGGTTCAGCAGGTAATCTCTCTCCAGCTGCCTCGTATCCCTGAACCTGTCCGAAAACTCCATAAGTCCATATTCATCCATCATATAAGTCTACCCTGGCGCATCGCCAATGCCGCTTGTTCCGATCAACGCTAGTACCTTCTTCTCGGTAACTTTGGATCTCATCCGCGATGCTGTATTCATTAACACATCCTTAGAGACCAGTCCCATACGCGACGCCGCAGAGAATGCCTCCTCAACATAAGAGAGTGGAGGGGAGCCCATATATAGCGAGTCTATAATCGCTTTCTCAACAGTTGCTATGTACAGGTTGCCTACCTTTTTGTATCCGAAGAATCTATCCCTGCCAAACGTTACAAACTCTATAACAGTATCTCCAATCTTGACAGGCCTGTGGCGTTTTATGGTAACTACACTGTAGCGGACTATGTCCTGTTCAGTTATCGAATAGTATTGGAATGCCGCAAACATACTCACATAAGATGGAAATACTATCTGCGATGCTATTTCGTACATATCAGGGCCATCGAAATCCCTGAGGTAATACTTGCCGCGTTCTATCCTGCCAACCTTCCTGCTATGAGAAAGCAGTTTTGATGCATAAGTTTTCGGTTTATCTATTATCCGCGCGACATCGTTTATGCTGAATACCTTCTTGTTGTGCCTGCTGAACTCATCCAATATGTCCTGCATCTTTATGTATGCCATGAATAACTATATGTGCTAACATTTATATATGTAACAGAAACACCACTTTTGTGGTGATATAGTTACATAAAATATATAAACAACCTAATATCGTTAATTATAATAAACAAAAACATGCATTAGTGATTATTATAATAAACACTAATAATTACTGCAGAGAAACACTGCCATGCCCTAATCCACTGTAATTTACTATATGCTAAACAGAAAACAGCTAAGGCAAACTCTTTAAATTCAGCGTGAGAATAAGGATTGTGATGTTTTGAACTACGTATTTGTTGAGCTCGTCGGAAA
>JAKAON010000068.1 GCA_021812185.1 Microcaldota archaeon | reverse complement strand
CCTGCAGAAATCGAGGATAAAATAAAGCACGCCCAAAATAGGCTTGAGGAGCTTCAAGAGGCATTCAATTCAATAAATGACGAAATAATAGGGTTAAATAACGATTCTTATGCCACTGAGGCGAAGGTCACAGAAATAATAAAGTCTATAGACGCAAACAAGGAGATAGAGAAACAGGAGAGAGAATCTGCAGCCAAGGCAAATGAAAAGTACGGCGAGCTATCAAAGATCTTTGACCAGACACGATTGCAAATAGCCAACATGGAATCGAAAACCTCTGAGCTTAGCGCTCAACTCTCAACAATCGATTTAAGCCTGCTCGAATACAAGCAAAAGAAGTTCGAGGCATCTTCAAGGGAATCTGCAATAATCGATAAGATATCAAGAGAGTTCGATGAGAAATCCGGATTCTACGGAAGCGCTTCCCAGCTATGCACATACGAATCAAAATACGCAACAGCAATAGAGGTAAGCGCAGGAGCAAGGCTTGGCTATTTCGTTGTAGATTCGATCTCGGTAGCTTCCAAAATAATAGACTACATGAAGAGCAAAGACCTCGGAAGGGCGACTTTCATACCAATAAAGGATCTCAGCAAAGGAGTGGTAGGGCCAAGCGAGGATCTGGGGAGCAAGGCGCTGCCGCTGCTCTCGGTAGTCAAGTCAGATGCAAGATTCAAGAACGTATTCGAATACATATTCAACAATACTTATGTTGTCGATGATATATCCACTTCAAAGAAGCTCGGAGTTGGCAGGCATAGGTATGTCACTTTGTCAGGCGAGCTCGTTGAGCAGTCCGGAGTGGTTTCAGGAGGAAACCTAAAGGGGAGGATGTCTCTGTCAACAATAAACTCCAAACTCGAGGAGCTCGAGAAATCAAAACTAGTTTCATTAAAAGAAAAGGCTGCCCTAGACGCCCAGCTCGCAGCTGCAAGGAAGGAGCATGCGCACGTAGACATGGAGATCGAGAAGCTAAAGTCCAACGAGGCGGATCATAATTCATCTGCAGACATGATGTCAAGCCACGTAGGGAAGGCGATAAAGGAATTATCTGCAGAAAGGGAGAAGCTAGAAAAACTTAAGGCCAAGATAATTGAGAGGACAAGGGCAAGGGCTGCAAACGAGGCGTCCATGCGCGAGCTAAAGGACGAGAGCCAAAGATTATACGGAGAACTCACTGAACTATCAAAACGTCTTAGCAGATCTGGAATGAGCAAGGCAGAGAAAGAGCGGCTAGAGAAGCTTAAAGTGGAGCTTGAGGAGCTGAAGGCCAAGAAGGCCTCGTTAGAAAAGGAGAACGAGATGAAGGCCGCAAGGGCGCATGAGATAGAGGCCGAGATATCGCAGCTTCAAAAGGAGATAAAAAAACAAGAAAAAGAAAAGTCTGGCAAGGAGGAGGCCAAAAAGAAGCTGGAGATCGACAGAGCGGAACTTGAACTGCAAATAAGCAAGAGCACAAGGGCAAGCGAGGATGCGCTAAAAAAGATGAGGCTCGCTGAGCTTGACATATCCACGCTAAGTGCTGAAAAGGGCAAGCTGCTCTCCCAAATAGACTTGCTCGACAAGGACATAACAGAGCATAAAATACACAAAGTGTCCCTGGAAACTAGGATAGGCGACTTCAAGGCTGAAATTGCAACTTTCGATTCGAGCCTGCAACCTGTGCAGGGAAGCATAGAGGAGATGGAGAAGGAGGCGGCAATACTCGGCAGCAAGATATCCGATCTTGGCAATGTGAACCTAAAGGCTCCTGAAGTCTATGATGCAAAGATGAAGGATGTGCAGGAGGCAAATTTCAGGGTCGAGACGTTAAATTCTGAAAGGGATGCAGTAATGAAGATGATAGAAGAGATAGACAAGAAAAAGTTTGACATATTCATGCAGACTTTTTCCGCCGTCAGTGCGCACTTTAGCGAGATATACAAGTATGTGTCACCTGATAATGCGCAACTGGAACTAGATAATCCAAAGGATCCGTTCAACAGCGGACTTGTGATTCGAATCGCAGGGGACAAGTCAAGGAGGGGCGTAAGGCAGATGTCAGGGGGACAAAAGACACTGCTCACTTTAATGCTCATGTTTGCAATCCACATGTACAAACCATCGTCAATATACATATTCGACGAGGTGGATGCTGCCCTTGACAAGGAAAACTCGAAGAAATTAAGCCACATA
Organism: Microcaldota archaeon; assembly: GCA_021812185.1. Classification (GTDB taxonomy): domain Archaea; phylum Micrarchaeota; class Micrarchaeia; order Micrarchaeales; family CABMGC01; genus JAKAON01. The sequence goes on along the minus strand of JAKAON010000068.1, from coordinate 1,094 downwards.
ATAAAGCAGCTCAGCTCGGAGAGCCAGTTCATAGTCGTGAGCCACAACGATTCCCTTGTGACTGAAGCCGATGTTGCAATAGGCGTTGTGTTCGACAAGGCAAAGAACGAGTCTAAGGCAGTGGGCCTTGACATATCGAGCATAACTAGCGGCGCAGATGCAGGCACATTGCAAAAGGGTGCATTGTGATGGCGCTTAAGGCAAGGCATGCAAAGGAGAAATCAAGCCTTCAAAAGAGAAGCGATTTTATCGTGGCGCTATATATCCTATTCTTCCTGTGCGTAGTGGCATATGCATTTTACAATAACTCATTCATCGGCCTTGCCGCGCTCCTTTCGATCATTGCAATAATAATAATGGAGACAAAGGCGAGCGTCGAAAGTGAGGGCGTCTTTGGGAGCGTCAAGGAGATTTTAGTGGCTCTAATAGGGGCGCTTGCAATATGGGTAGCTCTCATATTGTTTCTGGGCACGCAATCTCCAATAAACGCTGTGGCAAGCTGCAGCATGCTTCCGACGCTGCAGCGCGGAGATCTGGTAGTGCTTCACGGGATAAGCAACTTCTCGCTTTTCGCTTCGGAAAACCGCATACCTACTGTAAATTTGACGCCTTCCCAGTTCGCTCAACTTGAAGGAAATATAAATGGGGAATTTGTCTCGTTTTATGCATATTCAAGAAGCAACAAGTCAGATATAACCGACCTGTTATCAAATGGCGAAACGGGATATGGAATAGGATTATACAACAACAACTGCATATCATCATTCACATATCTTGGCGAGATGAACAAGGTATACGAGTGCTACGTTCCAAATCAAAATTCCAGCATAATAAAATATCATTTCGGCATTGAAAACGTGACATACGCCGGGGCAAATCTCCTTGAAGTATCTACAAGTAGCATAAGCATACTGAACACAACGATAACGCCAAACTATACAAGGCCCATAGTGGTGTACAAGACAAGCTCCCAAGACACATTTAGCGGCGACATAATTCACAGGGTTTACGCAATTATATCCTCAAGAGGTAACTACTACTTCCTGACAAAGGGAGACAACAACCAGGCACTTGACATCCAGTTTGGGAATTAT
>JAKAON010000067.1 GCA_021812185.1 Microcaldota archaeon | reverse complement strand
GGATCCGTATAATTTTATCTCCCTGCAGCTTCCATCTGATTTAAGTTTGGACAGATTCATGCAATTTTCATAAGCTTCCTTGTAGAGCCTGTCTGCGTAGTTCAGCGGCTCAGCTTTTAGCTCGACATAAACTTCCTCCTGCATCTGAGCATGTATCTTTGTGCCCTTTGCCATCGCATATGTCTTCTTGCTCCCAAATAGCGCATTTAGCTCCATTTGCTTCTCGCACCAAAACTGCGCCGATATGTCGGATGCCGTTATGGACTTCTTTCCAAGCCTTTGCAGGTTATTCGAGTAATTATCCATCCAATCATCAATTCGTTCCCAATTTACATCAATCCAAAATACTCTTCAAGGCATTGGGCACAATATTCATTCTCTTCGCATATTTCTGCAGCTTTCTTTTGTCTGCCTTGCGCACAAGGTCTGAGATCTCTCCATTATCTATACCTATCTTGTAATATATAAAATCTATCAAAGTCTTTTCAAGGTCAGATACAGGCACAAAAATCCCAGCGTATTTCACGTAGTCAAAGCCAAAAAACATATCCTTCGAGATCCTCCTTATGACTATGCGTCTGCCTGAAACTTCACGAACTCCCGGAAGCGCCTTGGTCGAGGTAATGACTATGGGCACTGACATTTGCGTCCACAATCCGCGTATGGTGAGCGCATATTCAAGGCCGTAGTAAAAAGGCGTGAAGGCAAACCCTGCGACTTCCTCATTTTTCGAGAATGTATATACTCCTTTGCCGAGTTTAACGATGCTCTTTTTTTCAAGCAGATTATGCAATAAAAGTTTTGTGTAAGCCTGCGTAGATCCATGCTTTTCCATAAATCTCTTTGCGTCTCCAAAAGTAAACGTCTTCTCGTTTATAAAATATCTCTTGAACTCTTCCAGGTATATCATCTGATCCACGCATTCAAATAATTCACAATTTCATCAAAGGTGATTCTTTTTGGTCCCATGTAAATCAAAGACGGCAGTATTTTTTCGTCTATTGGTTTGTGCACATTTTTTAGAAAGCTCTTCAGGTTCCTCTCGACATGATGGTCTTTTTTATCCAAATAATTCGTAAGCTGAACTATATCGTAAATATCTCTTGCATACCTCCTTCCATTATACGCCTCTATCTTGCGCATTAGCAGCTCGGTAGGCGAAAGAGTGTATATGGTCATCGCTGTTCCATCAACCTTTTTGTATTGCGAGAGCGTATTTTCCGCAGTCCCGACTTTTGCTTCAAAGAGCATCTGTGCATCGTCTCCTTGTATCTTCATTCTTAATGGAAATTCTTCATCTTTCCAAATTATGCTAAGTCCGTTCTTTTCTAGGAAATTTGGAAATTTGTTCCCGAAGCCTTTATTGACGTAGATATCTATGTCCTCCGAGAATCTGCCCCCTCCATAGCATCTCCATATCGCAGTTCCCCCATATAGCAGTGCATTGGGCTGCACGTAATTGTACACGATCTCTATGACCTGATCCTGCAATCTCGCCAAATCAAGCTTCTTGCCGCTTAGAAAGCTCTCTATCGGAGGACTGCTATCCATATTATTATTAATGCATGAAAGTTATATAAATATATATCTTTGATTAATCCATAATTGGCGGCAAGAGGCATTGAAAATATGGATGGATTATTTTTCAGTCCGCCTATCTATCTTCACAGCCGAAAGGCTCAGAGATTACCTCTTTCATCATATTATCTTTTATTTATTGATACTGGTTAATAGCACTTATGATTGACGAGAGGTACGGATTATTCATATTCGACTGGGACGGGACGCTGAGCACCTCAACAACGCTAGTTAGGCTATCGAGCATATTCAAGACCAGGTACAGGCTTGACGAGATACTAAAGCACAAGGACAGGTACTCAATCCCAAGTGAAAGCGATGCAAAGGGGATTAGCGACTACATAAGGGAGTACGGAGAGGCAAGCATGTTCTATTCAAATCTCTACGGCATATATTCGATATTCACAAGGCCAAGGCTAAGGGAAGGGTCGAAGGAGATGCTTGAGCTGCTCAAGGCAAATGGAAAGAAAATCGCGCTATTTAGCGACAGCAAGTACTACCGGCTAATGCGGGAGATTACGCATGCAAAGGTAGAAAACGAGTTCAATTTGATCCTAAGCTCTGAGCTTGTGCATGCGTACAAGCCCAGCCCGAAGGGAATAATGCTTATGGCAAAGGAACTCGGCTTCAAGGTGGGCGAGTGCCTCTATGTGGGCGATATGGCCTCCGATGTAATGACTGCAAAGTTTGCCGGCATGGACTCGTGCGCTGTTGGAGGCGGACTGGATCCGTATAACGAGCTAAAAGAGGCAAATCCTACCTATTTATTCAAGAATACATTCGAGCTCTACAAGGACCTTGAGAAAGCTATTGGCTCAAATCCATGACTGGAGGGAAACTCGTCCTATTTCAATACCTGCGGGATATCGCTACACAACGGATATTAAACTTCTGGAAAGATGTTAAAGAATGGTGATGAGGGATGGGAATTGAGAGCATAGTCTTTGTAAAGCCTAAGGGCGTAGGCAACGATACAAAATCGGGTGGAAATAGGACGGAGAGCTTGACACTTGATATGAAAGAACTAAAGAGACCTGAGTCTAAAAACGGGCCGATGAGGCATGTCGGATACAAGGACATACTAGAGTCGTCGCTTAATGATTATGACTGGGATAAAAAGAAGGATGTTAGCGCCCAGATGAAAAATGAGCAGGAGTCTTGCAGGGAAGTCAATGGAAATCCCAAGAAGATATCTACGCAAAGAATGCTGAAGGTTGTATCAGATGCAAAGAAGATGAGGAAGGAGATATCTGCAAGATTGGCAGACAGTGCCAGCAGTAAAAACCTCCATGACCTACTTGCCAATGTGTCATTTGGGATGGCGTACGCCGGCACCGGGCTTCACTATCATGCATCAGCGTGTTTTGAGGCCGCTGCAGAAATGGCACTAAAGGCAAAGGATGCGGATCTCTCGTCCATGCTTGTGAAAAAGGCGCAGGGCGAACTAGAAAAGTGGAAAGCATCCGGAAGAGGCAGGGACAATAGGTCTGTGGAATTTTACATCGTAAGCCTTAAGGATAAATTGATCCGCGAGAAGAGATGACATCGTCCCTTCCGCAAACTGCGGACCTATTTCTTTTTAAACGTTTCGCACCAATAAGCTTATAAATGAGTAATAATTAATCTACTTAAGTAGTAATGCGGTAAAATCGCTAATTCTACAGAAAAGTGAACAATATGGATAGAGACAGAGGCAGCAGGCCTGACAGAAACGGAGGAGACAGAGGCGGATTTAGAGGAGGAAGGGATCATGGAGATCGCGGCGGAATAAAGCCGAA
>JAKAON010000016.1 GCA_021812185.1 Microcaldota archaeon | reverse complement strand
CATCCAACGCAGAAATGGCGGCTTTGCCTAGATCGTCTTCGCCCCTGGATATCTCTTCAAGTTCTCTGCGTATGTTGGTCCCTACAACTATCCTGAATTCTTTTTTGCATTTTGATAACAGACCGCTCAGGGCCAGCGACAGTACGGCGCCTGTGTCGGCAACTACGACTAAACGCATAGAAATCACTGCTGCTTGGCTAATTCATGTGCAGCTGCCAAATCCTTCTTTGTCTTGCTTACTATGAAATCTATGTCATCTGCAAAATCTCCAAATAACTCCTTAAGCTCTCCTTTAGTAAGATTGCCTTTTGTATACTCCAATACTATCTGCGACTTGAGCTCCGCTGCAGCCTCTTTGACATCATACGCCATTCTTGTCCTAAGCCATTCTGATGGAGATACATGCAGGACTTTTGCCGTCAACTCTATTTCGCGCTTAAGTTTGGGCTCTATCCTCAACGCTATTGTTTCTTCCTTCATATAATCACATGTATAACATATGTTATACAACATATAAATACTTTTGGGTGGATACGGGCCCAGTGATATATCTAATCTCAACCTAAATTATATCCGAATTCACGGCGCGCTATACTCGGAAGTCCAAGAACCAGTATATATCACGTTGGTCGCAGCTCCGTTGTTGTTATTCCCTGAGTAGTCGTTCGCGTTCCCGTTGAGCGGCCACCAACCAACAAGGTTTTGCGTATTTTGAGGGGCGCCTCCGATTCCTTCGCGATAAAGTGAAGTAATGTCGTTCTGGGAAAGAGAGGTGTTGTAGACTTGGACATTAGCTATATCACCCCAAAAAGACCGGCCAGAGAAGCAATAAGAACCGATACTTGCATCGATTTGAGTATTTGGAAAGTTGGATGCGGCAGTGAAGCTTTGGGGAGTATCTGAGTTAAGGTAAAATGTTGCAACATCTCCGTTTATCGTTAGGGTAGCAAAATTCCAGGTGTTATAAGTAGGATATAGCGTTGATGGTTCATTTGTAGGTTGATTGGTATTATCAAAATATAATGCGTTGTTTACCATGCTCAATCCATCACCATATCCTTGGCATCTTAAATACAACCCTGTCCATCCTCCAGGAGTTGCTGCAATAGGATAAATCCATAGAGATATCGTCATCGGATTAGAGGTTGGGGTATTGCCTACTGAAATAATACTGTTACTCGCCGAAGTGTAACTTGCAACATACTGAGGCAACTCGTTATTGCATGTTCCTTCAAGAGAAGTTGATGCCACTGTCTTAAACACCTGGCACGAGCCTGGTTGCGCCTTGGGTGCGAAATTTGCCGAGTTGAACACGCCCATCTGGAAGAGTGCGACAAGCACGACAGCGATAATGAGTATGGCCCATCCGTAGGTCATGAGATACTCCATCGCGGATTGGTTCTTGATGAAACTTCTTCCTAAGAAGTTTCGTTCCATCGCGCTTTGCGGTTTATTTGATGCATTGGGAGATTGAATGCCCATTCATACCAATTATGTGTTTCGTTACCCAAATTTATATAAATATGGAATAACACAAGTACTAGAGTGTATTTTAATAGGTAAAATTTATGCTAAGGACTCATTATGCAAACCAGATAACTCCTCAAATGGATGGAGAGGAGGTTACGATAGCAGGATGGCTACACGAAGTGCGCAATATAGGGAAGATAGCTTTCATGCTTGTGCGGGACCATACTGGGATAGTTCAGGTGATTGCAAAGAAGGGAGTAGTTGCTGATGAGATAATAGATAAGATGAACATGCCCAAGGAGAGCGTTGTTTTGGTTACTGGAATAGTCAAAGCGAGCAAGGAGTCGAAGAAAGGATTTGAATTAGTTCCGAAGAATATAGAAAATCTCAATCCGCTAAGTGCGCCGATCCCTTTTGAAGTAACAGGAAAGGTACCAGCAGACATGGATGTAAGATTAGATTATAGGTACATAGACTTGAGGAGGGCGGAAACAACTGCAATATTCAACATCCAGTCCACCATACTTAGCAGCTTCAGGGAGTTTTTAGTAAACGAGAACTTCCAGGAGATACGGCCGACTTCGCTTGTCGAAGCTGCAACCGAAGGCGGATCTGATTTATTTAGCGTCGATTATTTCGAGAAGAAAGCTTATTTAGTGCAATCACCCCAGCTCTACAAGCAACTTGCAGTGATAGGGGGCATGGACAGGGTATTTATGGTGACTCCCGTATTTCGGGCTGAGAAACACAACACTGTTTATCACTTAAATGAAGCAACGCAGATGGATATTGAGATGGGATTTGCAGACCACGAAGATGCTATAGCCATGCTAAAGAAAACAATACTTCACGTAGTCAAGGAAGTAGAGAAGAAGAACTCCAAAGACATCGAATTGCTCAACCAGAACGTGGATTCCGAATCAGATAGGATAGACCTATCGAAAATGAGCTCGGTATATGATATGACTTATGAAGATGCTATTGAGGAGTTGAGGGCTCAGGGAACCGAGATAAAATTTGGTGACGATCTCGGTAGGGCGGAGGAGGAGAAGCTGTGCAAGATGCATGGAGATCTTGTCTTGGTGCGCAAATACCCGACGATGCTCAGGTCATTTTATACAATGCCAAGCAGCGATGACCCCAAAGTGTCAAACAGCTACGATCTTCTATTCAGGGGGCTTGAGATACTTAGCGGGGCCCAGCGTATCCACAAAGCAGACATGCTAATAGATGCGCTAAACAAGAGAGGGATAGATCCGAAGAACTTTGAATTTTACATAAACGCATTCAAGAGAGGGGCTCCGCCACATGCAGGATGGAGCATAGGGCTTGAAAGACTCACCATGAAGATCACAGGAATGAGCAACATACGCGAGTGTTCGATGTTTCCAAGAGACAGAGTAAGACTCTATCCTTGATTCCCGTCTCGGACTTTAGTCAGGAACTTTCTCCTAAGGCTTTGTAAGATTTTACTTCGTAGGCACACATAAGGAATACGGGAAGTGGCATAGGAATGACTTCTGAAAGTGTTTGCTTGCAATTGTAGCCAATCGGCATGCCGTGCATAAATAATTTATTGGCTGTTTTTTTGGAAGTTTTATGGCGATAGCTAGCGCACTATAAAAATCAGAGAAAATAAAAAAAGAAGAATTAGCTTATCGACATTTCGATCTGGACTGAATCCGGAACAGATATTCGCATTATCTGCCTGAGCGCCTGCTCGCTTCCGTCTATCTCCACAAGCATTTTGTGGATTCTCATTGTCCAGTGCTCGTATGTGTGTGAACCGTCTCCGCAAGGAGTCTTCCTTGTGGAAACAGTCATGTTCTTTGTAGGGAGAGGTATCGGCCCTTTGAACTTGACATTGAGCTGTTTTGCAATGTCCACTATCTGCTTTGCTATGGATATTATGGACTTTGAGTCCCTGCTTATGAGTTTTATTCTTGCTCTTGGCATTTATTGCACCGTTTTACATTTGCTTCTTTACCACGTCAAGAATTACTCCTGCAGCGACTGTCTGTCCCATGTCCCTTATCGCGAACCTTCCAAGCTGAGGGAAGTCAGAGAATTTCTCTGCGCATACAGCCTTTGCAGGCTTTATGGTCACTATTGCGACATCACCGTTCTTGATGAAATCAGGGTTTGCCTGAAGCACCGCACCTGACTTAGGATCCTTCTTCTCCTTTATCGAAGTTATAGTTGCAGCTATTTGGACAGTGTGTATGTGGAATACTGGCGTGTATCCGGCAGCTATTGCTGTTGGGTGGTTTAGAACCACTATTTGCGCAGTGAATTCCTCTACAACGCATGGTGGGCTGCTTATAGGGCCTACCACATCTCCCCTGTTTATCGATTTCTTATCAACACCCTTTATGTTGAATCCTACGTTGTCTCCAGGTTCTGCTTTTTGAAGTTGCTGCTTGTGCATTTCGATGCTGCTGACCTTCGTCCTTACGTTGCTTGGCATTATGATTATCTCATCTCCAGGCTTCATTACTCCAGTCTCCACTCTCCCTACAGGGACGGTTCCGAATCCAGATATGCTGTATATGTCCTGGATTGGGAGCCTAAGCGGCTTGTCAGTTGGCTTGTTTGGAACAGTAAGGGTATCTATTGCCTCAAGAAGCGTTGGTCCACTGTACCATGACATCTTGTCCCCCTTGTCCTTTACGTTTGATCCCTCAAGCGCAGAATAGGGAACGAATATCATCTTCTCGGTATTGTATCCTACCGTCTTTAGCAATGTCGCTATCGACTCTTTGGTCTCGTTATACTTTGCCTGCGAGAACTCGACTGCATCCATCTTGTTTATTCCGACTATAAGCTGGTTTATTCCAAGCACTTTTGCAAGGAATGCGTGTTCTCTTGTCTGGCTCTGTATTCCGTCTTTGCATGATATGACTAGCACTGCGGCGTCTGCCTGAGATGCTCCGGTAATCATGTTCTTTACGAAGTCCCTGTGTCCCGGGGCGTCGATGATCGTGAAGTAGTACTTCGGAGTCTGGAAGTCACGGTGCATGATGTCTATTGTGATTCCTCTCTCTCTTTCCTCCTTTAGCTGGTCCATGACGAATGCGAACTTGAAGGTTGGCCTGTTGTACTTCTTCTCTTCGTCTTCGAGCTTCTTCATGTCCTGCTCGGAGATTGCCTTAGTCTCGTATAGCAATCTTCCTACCGTCGTTGACTTTCCGTGGTCTATGTGTCCTATGAAAATTATATTCATGTGTGGTTTTTCTGCCATTTTTTCACCTATTTTAGTATGATGTCTTCTAAATTCCACTCGTTATTTCTTTCCGTCGAGAGTGATTATATCTGATGTTTGCAATTACGACGCAAAAATAGAAGTTTGCGCTCTATATTTAATGCCTAGTAAGGTATTTAAAATTATCTGCTAAATCGACTTTGCACTTAAAGTATGACTTGCACTTTTAATCGGAGTTTTGCATTTTTAAAAAGTGGTTGTAGAATAGATGAAATGCGCGAACTTTACCATTTAAGTTTATATTTTGAAACCCAATACGCAGAATTTACCATTATAACTAGTATTTCCATAATAGTTACGACAAGAAGGAGACTTGGTGATAGATTAAACCAATACAATCTTACAAAAATTACAAAATTTGCAAGAAGCACTATTATAGAAACTGTGATTAGCATCTTTTTTGAAAAGCTCACTATACTATCACATTCATTACTTCTTGAATTTTGTAATATGAACTTCCTTTTGAGAAGATGGCGATTTTGAGAATTCGACCATCATAAGTTCACCTTGCCCTGGATTCTCGCTTGAACCTACAGGGAGGAGGTCTATAGTCTTTAATATGGTTATATGGGTGTCTCCATCAGATATTTCATTTGTTGGATTCGGCCTTTTGATGCGGAGTGGTTCGATTATGGGATTTTGCGTAGGGCTTACCTTCCCTATGGCGATCTCTTTTTCTAAGAGGCCTTCGCCATTTAGCCATTTAAACATGATCTCTCTGGATGCCTTTTGATGCGCCTCATACACCCTTGGATCGAGTTCGGCCTTAGGCGTCTCGCTTTCTGAGCAATTAGCAGTGGCATGTTTTGCGTTCATTTACATCCTCCCGTTTATTAGTGACTAGATTGCATTTATAAAACTAGTCTACAAGTGAGCAATGCGTTATTCCAAGTAAAAGTGCGTGCATCTTTGATCCTGCATCTTCAGGTTGCAAATATCGAAGATTCTAGATTCTAATGTCTAATACACATATGTGCATCCTTACATGGGCCATGAAAAAAGGCATGGCTTACGCTAGGGCATTTATAGAAAAATAGAAAGGACGTAGTCTTGAGTCTTAATGCGAGTTCGCAAATTTAAATTACACACAAAATCTTAAATTTCTTAAAAAGAAATTTTTGAGGTGATCTATCCGCAGGTTCCCCTACGGATACCTTGTTATGACTTACCCCTCCTCACAAAACCCTAGTTCGAAAATACCTTGACGGTACTGCCTCACTAAGGCCCTACTTGGATGAGTTGACAGGCGGTGTGTGCAAGGAGCGGGGACACATTCACCGCTCGTTGGTGACAAGCGATTACTAGGGATTCCAGCTTCATGAGGGTGAGTTTCAACCCTCAATCCGAACTTTAGTTAGTTTTGGGGGATTGGCTTCTCCTTTCGGAGTTGCTACCCATTGTACTAACTTCTGTATGCCGCGTGTGGCCCCAGAGATTCGGGGCATACTGACGTACCGTCGCCCTTTCCTTCCTCCAGCTTAAACGCTGGCGGTCCTAACATAGTGCACGCTGCTTCGCAGCAGCGTTTGCAAATGTTAGTGAGGGTCTCGTTCGTTTCCGGACCTGCGAATGCGCTCCAACATTATACTAAAACCGCTGATAAGCGTCACAATTGAACTAATGTTCCTTATTTTGTTGCTATCTGTTCGAAGTCCCAAATTCTCAAACATCATCTGATCCTTTGGGCTTAGCTTGTTTATTACCAAGCTTCCGTTCTGTATATGTCCAGCTATGTCATACATACCTGCGATATAGTTGGCAGAGTATTCGTTCCTGTACTTGAAGATTATCGTTTCCCTCTCTATTATTTTGTCCAGCTCCTTTCGAAGCCTGGAGTTATAGAAAAAGATGTGCCTACTTCTTTGGTTATCTTCGATTATTATCTTATTCGGCTCGATCTTTAATTCTTTCAAGCATATATCAAGGAACCTGTGCTCTATCTCCTCTATGCTGGTAGTGATTCCAATAGCATTTTTCACCTCACCTGACTTGCTAAGCAAGCCGGCAAGGTAACATATTTTTGGTTTTAGTTTTGTTTTCATAGCATCACTCTTCAGGTTTACCGGACTTAACCGGACAGCTCACGCCACGAACTGACGATCGCCATGCACCACCTCTCGGCTCGTCAGGTAAGATCTTTAGTCTGACCTTCATACTGCCGTCGCTCTGGGTAATGTTCCCGACGTTGGATTCAATTAAACCGTAGCATCCACCCCTGGTGTGCTCCCCCGCCAATTGCTTTAAGTTTCAATCTTGCGACCGTACTCCCCGGGCGGTAGACTTAACAGTTTCCCTACGGTACTGCACTCACTCGTGGTAAGTGCAACACCAGAGTCTACATAATTTACTGCTAGGGCTACTCGGGTATCTAATCCGATTCGTTCTCCTAGCCTTCGTCACTCACTGTCGGATGTGTTCTGGTTAGGCGCCTTCGCCACCGGTAGTCCTTATAAGATTACAGGATTTTACTCCTACCCTATAAGTACTCCTAACCTCGCCCACTCCCTAGCTGAAAGGTATCTTGTGCACGTATTGATGTTAAGCACCAATATTTCACATAAGACTGTTTCAGCCAGCTACGGACGCTTTAAGCCCAATAATCGCGGATACCACTCGTGCCGCCGGTATTACCGTGGCGGCTGCCACCGGTCTTACCCAGCACTTATTCTCCAAGCTTGCTAAACTTGGCAAAAGATGTACTTAGTACATCACTCAGACTCCCCCCATCACACTTACGTGCATTGTGGAGTTTGCGCGCCTGCTGCACGCCGTAGCGCTAGGACTCTTGTCTCAGTGTCCTTCTCGGGGCTCACACTCACATGTCCCCTACGGGTCAAAGGTATGGTGGGCCTTTACCCCGCCATCTGCCTGATCCGACGCAGTCTCATTGTAAGGCAGTTGCGCTGCAATTTGCGTACCTTTGAGCTAGGGCTCGTTCCAGAATCCCTAACCTATACGGTGTTAGCCTCAGTTTCCCGAGGTTATTCCGCTCCTTACATTAGATTGACCACGCGTTACTGAGCCGTGTGCTGCCCAACGAAGCCGTTGAGCTAACTTGCATGGCTGTCGAAATCTGATAGCAGTACCCTCCAGCAGCATCGACTGGAGTTTGCAATTTTTAATTCTTTATTAGCAATTTGCGAAGCTCTTTGCATCACTCAAGACTACATCCAATTCCAAACAGGAATTTTCATAATAAGGTTGGTAATTACACCCCCTTAAAAAGCCGTGAATCATAGCCAACTTTAGTTAACTCTCACGGACAACACATATTATGCACAATAAGTTTTATAAAGGTAATGATTTTTTTATTGACATGTTTGATAAGCTCGCCTAGCATGTCAGATATTGAATGCGCGCTAATTATCCTCCCCTCGCCTTCTCCCTTAATTTCCCAGTCACTATCATTAGGGCACTTGGATTGCCTTTTGAAATTCCGATGCTATATAGCGCCTCACCCATGAGGTTCGGATTTTCTGCAGCAACTATCGACAACGTGTAGGAGACGTCAAGTGCCAGGTGGTTATGGTCCTTCTCCTTGTGAAGTATATAGTATATTATGCTAGATGCCTCTAGTGCGCTTTCCATTCCGCACGCGCCATGAACCTCCTCTATTGCTCTGCTTACCTGGGGAGGCATTGCAAAAAGGGTGTAGATCCCTGCAAGCGTTTTCCTGAGCATTCTGGCGAAGTAGTTTGCAGAGCCATCATTGCACGCAGCATTGGAATAAATTTGCATTGACAGTAGCCTGCTCTTATGCGGGCGCATCGATTCCAAAAGATGAGCGGCGAAATTAATGCTTGAGAGATTATTGTGTGCAACAAAGTCGCCGGCGCTCACGCGCTGGTCGCGCACCAAACTATCTAGCATCTCACGCTCCACTTTGTTCATTTTGCTCTTTTCCATATCATGTGCACCAAATCAAGCACCCTAAATCAACCTATGTTTTAGCTTGCAGACTTGCTTATATGTAGCTTATATGTAGATTATATGTAGATTATATGTAGATAATAATACGAAATTGACACATATTTTAAACTGCTCTACAGGGTGTTTGTGGCACTGCGCACATTTTGAGGGGGGGCTTGCGCAAAATAGCTGGTCGGGAGCAGGTAAAGCAATATTAATCTGATATGTGATAAAGGATACTTGATAATTGGTGCGCAAATGTCATATGTAGCCGTAGATGTTGAAGCAACAGGGCTTGACATAAACAGGAATGAGGTAGTCTCGATAGGTGCAATAGACATAGAAACTGGAAAGAAGTTTTATGTCGAATGCAGGCCCGAAAATTTTGAATCCATAAGCGAGGAGGCGCTGAAAGTTAACGGATTCACCGTAGAGCAATTAAAGAGCATACAAACCACCAAGAAGGAGGCGATGGAGGGTCTTATAAAATTCCTGGATGGCTTTAACGACGCAATTATAGTTGGATATTGCGTCTCGTTCGACGTTACGATGCTCTACAAGATGGCGCATAGCGTAGGGATTGAGATGAACCACCTGCCGCACAAATGCATAGACAATGCCGAAATAGTTGTTCAGGAATTTTACAAAAAGAGGAGCATACTTGGTAGCGACATAATAATAAAGAGGGGTGAAAAGGATTATGTGCGCAGCAGGCATGCGTTGACAGTGCTCCTTGAAATGGAAAATGAGCCTAATCCCCATAACGCGCTCAACGGGGCAATTTATGCAGGTGAGATATTTTCTAGGATAGTGATGCACGAACCGCTTAGGAGCGGAAGCTCCCAGATAAGGGACATACCGGAAAAGGTAAACACCGTAGACGTCACTGTTTGGGATTACATGAAAGATTGCAGATTGGTGGTTTCCGAGTATCAACGATTGTTTGATTTAGGCAAGATGTAAGATCGCTATTTGGATGTTACAGTGGCCTGCGTATGAGAAGAAACGTTGAAACGAACTTGCGCTTGTATTCCAAATCGAACGTAGAGCCGTACTCGCCGAAGATGTTTGATGTGGGGTCTGCGAGATAATCCTCGTTATTTATCTTGATTTTTATAAATGTATGACCTTGGTTGGCATCAAGTGATGATATGGCGCAGTAGTATGCATCCATATCCTCCCGCCTTAGCATCATGTATAGCACGGCAGATTGATCCTTGCACACGCCTGCCTTATTTTGTATTATCTCTTCGACCCCAAATACGTCTCCAGTGCGGTATCGGTACCAAGAATCATCGTATTTTATCACATGATTCACATAAATGTTGAAAGCGCGTGAGATATCTTGCTGGTCTTTTGTATCGCGCCTTAGAAGATAATAGTAGGAGAATGTTTTTGCCCGCTCAGTGAACTCTTCGACATACGGGTTGTCAAAATTAGGTATTCGCAAACTTCCATTAGGTATATCTGCTATGTCTCCAGGCTTTAGCTGGATGGACGGGGAAACAATAGTCTCATATCTAGTTGCAGGTGCTATAGTGGACCATTTTGGCTGAGGCGTACTTGCTTTTTGAGCTTGCATAGTACTGTTTGCTCTTTCAATATGTATATACCTTGGCCCGAATATGTCTATTAAAAGGATACAGATTCCCCGAAATTCGGATATTTTTTCGCAATACGTTTATCTGATTTTGAACGCTACAAACAAAACCAGTTTATTTTCAAGAACATGAAGTTGATAGTTCCATAACTAGATAGGTTGTATTCTCAATAGTTGGATTGCAATTATTTTGCGAATAAAATATAGGCAAATAAGTTCCAATAGTTGCATTTGGACAATTATGATTTATCGAATATGTAGTTCCATTACCGATATAATATCCGTAATAGGTGTTATTAGTACACCACCCTTCATAACCTAGTATACATACGTGAGTGGAAGCGGCAGGAAGTAGGATATTATTATAAAAATCACTTGCTGAGTGGCTTTTGGGATAAAATACATCTTCTGCTTCAGTAGTTAGATTGTTCCCATTATATTCTGAGATATTGTAATTAGCTGAAAGTGCCTTGAACCGTGTTTGCGCATAATTATCTAAAGTTTGACAATAAATTAATGGACTGATATTTCTGTTTATTCTATAATTGTTTATATTTTGAACAAAACTACTAACCCATATGTTGTTTATTGATGGTGCCCTGAATATCCAAATAATAAAAAATAATATTCCTATACTTATCAGATAACCAATAATAGATTCCTTAGTTATATGTTTTCCATAATTTTGTGATTTAGTTCCTTGGGCTGTTTTTAATAGGTACGGATGAGTTTGCTTTACGTGTTTTATCATTGCCGATTCTGTTTTTGTTTTATAACCGCAAATTTTGCAAAAGAATTTATTCATTAATTATCACTATTTTCCCAATTCTCAACTTTATGCAGTATAAAGATGTTATTTTCCGATTATTAGCTTCCTTACCTATAGTTTTATTTAAGGTATTACCATTCTTGCTAAACAGATTAGTTTATTCCTATGCCAATCTCCTGCATGGTGACGTTGAAAGCCTGTTGTGTACATAGAAAACCTGCGCAGCTTACACCATATCTCTGAGGATGTTTATGCCTTTTTGCCATGCAAGATTATAGAAGGAGTATATTTATATAGTTTAAATCGATGCGATGTATGTATCTTCTTTGAGAACTTGCAGAATATGCTGTAGGTACCAATTTCTCTTCATGAAACAGGCGTCAATAGATTTTTTATATTTCGAATTGTTTTTTATCGTGTTAGTCGCCAAATAACAACATACCGAAGAGAATGAAATCCTTAAGATTATTTATAAGCAAAAGATTTCTGCAGAATCAAGAAGCTTAAAATGAACAAATACTGAAATTTTGCTTGATATATTTGTATATTGTTCGCCATAGATGAACAAAACACACACTTACTAATAAATATAAACAATTCGTATTATGTTAGCGGCAATCTTTTGCCGCTACAAAATCTGGGTGCGTAGTCCCATACTTTCCCCTCTACCAACTTCTTGCTACGCACCATTTTATTTTCAATTCCAAAGACACAGATGCAATCAAGTTAGTCCGTTTTATGTTGTAGTGTGGTGGGATGGCATACAAAATAAAAATATCGAGAAATGCGGGAGATAAGCTTTTGCTGTTGCTCAAGCCGAAACATCTATGCGACTCCGAAAGGATAGCAAAGGGAATAGCGGCGTGCGCATGGGCAAGAAGGGTCCATATAACTACTGGCGAATTCGGGTTTCTTGTGGACACAAAGATAGGCAGCAGCGGACTTGACAAAGTGAAGCGTGACATATGCAAGCTTGCCAGGGGAGCTGAAGTTTTTGAGATCGTGTCGCACTCAACTTACATGCAATCTTGATTGCACAAATTGAGTTTTCCAAGAAAGATTGGGGAAGAAATAAGATAAGAAGAACTTTAGATTGCAGGGACAGCTAGAGCAGCACACCTGGATTTGAAGAGGCAGTGTTGAGTTGGCATTTGCGTTGCCTTCTCATTTCTTAGGCAGCTTGGACTCCACTTCCTTGAGCTTATCCTCTATCTCCTCTATTGCTTTTGCAACAAGTGCTTTCGGATTCTTCTCTGCCTTAACTATGAGCCTCGCCTTGTTAATCTCAGGATGTTCCTTTACGACCGTCACGAAATCGGCTCCCTTGGCCTCCATTATTTCTCCTTTTATGGCTTCTGCAACTGCGCGGTCCGCATCCTCGAACTCGATTATTAAGCTCTTTGACTCATCTTCTATAACATTTACTTTCATAATATCACTTATTGAGTGGAAAAGAATAGCAGAAGCATTCTTGGTAGTATTATTAATCTAGCAAAAGGCTTATTAATATTGTGCAAAAATAGTATATCGTCTTGTTAATGCATGTTGACAGATACGTTGGCTTTTGCTTGGCGTTATTCATTTATTGATGTTTAGTTGTAAAATCAGGATTTTCATGGCAAATATTTTCGAGGTCAAAGGAGATGTTCTTGTACGCAAGGTAGCGCTAAGGCTCAAGGAGCAGAAGATACCTAAGCCAGCATATGTAGATTATGTGAAAACCAGCCCTAGCAAAGAAAGGATACCGCAGGACCCAGATTTTTGGTACTTTAGGTGTGCATCGGTTCTCAGGCAAGTATACATAAACGGGCCAGTAGGAGTTTCCAAGCTTAGAACCAGGTTTGGGAGCAACAAGACACACACAGTAACAAAGCACCACCACAGGAGAGCAGGAGGCAGCATAATAAAGGATGCTTTTGACGTTCTTGAGAAGAACAATTATATAAAGAAGACAAAGAAAGGCAGGGTCATCGCCCCTGCAGGGAAGTCGCTCCTCGACAAGATGAGCAACGAGATACTCAAAGAAGGCGCTTAGCTTGGCAGAAGAAGATGAGAGTCGCAATGACGAAAGGATGCGAAAAGCTGTTGCAAAGAGGATGCGCGAACAGCAATTGGAGCAGCAAAAAAGAGACATAGCGAAAAGGTATCTGACCCCGGACGCGTATGACAGGCTTATGAACGTGAGAATGGCAAATTCGGAAATTTACGATCAACTGATAAATCTTATAATAAGTATGGTACAAAGTAATAGGAATGTAGGAAGGATAACGGATGCACAGCTCAAATCTGTGCTTGAAAAGGTAACAACAAGACCAAATACAACTATAGAGTTCAAACACAAGTGATGATTTATGGGAAAGAAAAGCGTTAACAAGAAAATGAGGCTTGGAAAGAAGCTAAAGCAATCAAGAAGAATACCTATGCTTGCTATAGTAAGGACCCATAGGAAAGTTGAGTTCAACAAGTTCAAGAGAGATTGGAGGCACAGAAAGCTCAAATTAGAAAATTGATGATCATGGCAGACACAAAAGTGACAATAAGTCTTAGAAAGAGGCTGATAAAGCTCCACAAGCTTAGGAGGCTCAAGAAGGCTCCGGATTACCTTAGGGAGAGGGTTGCAAAGCTCGCGAACGTGAGCCCCGACATGGTCAGGATTCACCAGGGCATAAATGACCTGCTAATGATAAAAGTTGGAAGACGCATGGAGGACATCGAGGCGATAATAAGGAAAGAGGCGACTTATGTCGAGGTAAGGCCAGTTGCCATAGCCGAGAAGAAAACTGCGGAGAAGGAGAAGAAGGCTGATTCTAGCGTTGCAAAAGCCGCAGCAAAGCCAGGCAAGGAAGCCAAGGCGAAGAAGGAAACTACAGTTGCAAGCAAGTAAAACGGTTGATTTTTATGCCGGCATCAAAGATGACGATAGACGGGAGTAATTATATCGGGGCTTTCGCCGTATCTACAGATAAGTTTACGTTTCTTGCAAACGGAGTTACGAAGAACAAGGAGGACATAATAAGGAAGATGCTGGGCACGGAGATCATAAAGACCACTATAAACAGCTCGCTGCTAGTCGGCCTCTTTGTAGCCGCAAACTCCAACGGAGTGCTGCTGCCAAGCATAATGGATAGGGATGAGATATCAGCTATAAAACATGCATCACATGGATTAAGGGTGGAGATTTTAGATACTGATTTAAATGCTTTGAGGAATAATATACTCTCTAACGACAAGATAGCCATAGTGAACCCGGGATTTAGCGGCAGGGATGTAAGCATTATCAAGGACACGCTCGGAGTCGAAGTAGTGAAGATGCACATAGGAGAATTCAACACGGTAGGCGCAAATAATATACTCACTAACAAAGGCATGGTTATTAACAACAGGGTAAGCGAGATGGAGATAGAAAAAGTGGAGAGCATGACAGGCATGAAATGCGAGCAATCCACAGCTAATATGGGAGAGCTCACAGTTGGGCTTGCAACGATAGCAAACTCGCATGGACTGATAGTTGGCGATGCAACATCAGGGTTTGAGTACTCCAGGATTGCAGGCGCTCTTGATATTGAAAGTTGATAAAATGAAGTACGTAGTAAGTGGACTTATAAAGAGAGATAACACAAAATTCTCGCGCGAAGTGGATGCTAAGAGCGAGAAGCACGCAAAAGATGTTGTGCTCGCATTCTTTGGAAGCAAGCACAAACTGAAGAGGAGCTGGATAGAATTCAGCGCAGTCAAGGCGGCAAAAGGTTAGTCAAATGGCAGATCAAGAGATGAACTTGGAGCAGCTAAAGTATATGCAGGGAGTATACGGACAGGAGTACGAAGCGCTTGCGGCAAATATAAACAGTTACGTATCGCTAAGCGCGATGATGTCCAGAAACATCGAATTCATAGAGAATGTCGAAAGAGTGAAAGGCAGCAACATGCTGCTCAACCTTGAAGCAGGTACGTACATGGAAGTCAAGGCAAGCAATACGGACAAGGTATTCACATATGTGGGTTTCGGGTACGTTGTCGAAAAGAGCAAGGATGAAGCGAAGGCTTTCCTTGAGGAAAACAGGAAGAAGACGGATGAGATAGTAAAGAAGCTCACTGTAGACAGGGAAAAAATAGAGACAGAGCTCATGAGCATCGAACTTAAGCTCAATTCGATGCCAAGAGAGGAATAGCGGTAAAAACATGTTCGACCTCCTTAAGAAGAAATTTTCTAGTTTTATAGGATCGATAACGAAGAAGGAGAAGGAAGAGAGCAATTCTGGTGAAGAAACTGGTATAAACCAGGCAGAGGAGCAGCATTCAAAAACGGCAATTGAAATAGTAAATCGGGGCACAGGCGAAAATCAACATCACAATAAAATTGAGGAGGATCGCAAGATAGTCATTTCCAAGGCAGATGAGGAAAAAAGGGAGAATTCTTCTGGTCATAAGGATGCCGCAAAAGAGCCGCAGCATGCGGGAATCGGACAGAAGGAAACAAAGAAAGAAAATGAAGGAGTAGTGCACATCCATAAGAATGCGCCAGATTTGCATGAAGACAAGAATTTAGGAGTTAGTAGAGGCGAAGAAAGGGCAACAGCCCATCCAAATGAGTTACGTCAAGAGGGCGACGTAAAAGCATATTCTCAAAAACCCATTGAGGATGAGCGGAAGGTAGAGCGTGCTCAAAAGGTTGCCGAGAAGGCAAACGACCAAACTGGAGGATTTGCAAAAAGTGAGAAGAGAGGCAT
>JAKAON010000066.1 GCA_021812185.1 Microcaldota archaeon | reverse complement strand
ATGTACTTCGCATTGCTCGATGTGGCAAATCCAAGATGGTATGCGTAATAGCTATTCACGCTCACGTTGACGAGTGTCAAATTGGCGTTATTTGCAAGTACGCCTGCCTGCTCCGTGGCATTAGAAAGCGCATTCTTGAGTGCGATATCCCTCAATGATGTGGTTTGCGCATTTGATAGTTTTGCGTTAACGCTACTCACAAGGACATTTTGAATTGATGAGACGTTCCCTACAAAAGCGCTGACCTCGCTTGTGTTAGGCAAAGTCACGGCTATTTGTTCCTGCGCCTCGTATTGCGTCTGGTTGCAGTATGCAACAGGGGGCTGTGCCTGCGGGTAGATTGTCGTATAATATGCGCATGGCTGCTGGTAAACAGACAGAGAATCGGTCTGTATCTGGCTCATATTGTTATCCACATACCTAAGCAGCGTAGAGTTTAGCGTAGCAAGTGTCGATGAGAGGCTGCTAACTGCCTTCGCGCTAGTATCTCCAGATCCGTTGACGATTATGTATACGACCGCCTGCGATGGGATGCCGTATGCGTATCCTATGGCAGAGACATCCACGAAGCCAAGATTCTGCGACGCCTTGTTCCCCTGCTGCCAATTGCCAACCAAAAGCTCGGCGCCCAATATAAACACCAATATGAATGCAAGCGCGTAAGGATATGCGCTATTCTCTTTTTGTGCTGCCATCATAATCAAGAGCTACTTCGTAAGTCAACTTATTTAAATACAAGTGCAACGTGTCGGTTTTTGCTGCAAACGTTCACCCAAATCCGAAGCGGCATAGGCATCTTTTTATAGCTTTTTATACGAATACATAAGTTAGTTATTTAAGGGGCATGAGCGTAAGTGCTAGTGCCAGAATACAAATAAAGTGTTTTTATGAGACTTAGACCTGCAAGGAGCATGCGAACGATCAACAGCCAGGCATGGAGCCGATACTCAATAAAGAAGCCTAGGAAGAACTACATAAAGGCTATGCCACATACAAGCCTTCTGATATTCAAGATGGGAAAGGAGAACGAGAACTATGATACCAAAGTGTATCTGACTTCAAACCAAAATGTTCAGCTCAGGTCAAATGCCCTAGAGGCAGCAAGGCAGGCAGTCAACAAGTATCTCGAAAGGGAGATGGTAGGTCAATTTGATTTGCGCCTAAAGACATACCCTCACCATGTAATAAGGGAGAAGAAGATGGCGACAGGAGCAGGAGCAGACAGAATATCGAAGGGGATGACTCTCGTATTCGGAAAGCCTTCCTCAGTTGCAGCAAGGGTCTATGTGGACCAACCTGTGTTCGAAGTGACTACATACTTATCAAAGAGGGCAATAATACACGAAGGCCTCAAGAGGGCAGCATCCAAGCTATCCGGAACTTACAAGATAAAGTTCGTACCTATACAAAAACAGCAGGCTGGCTCTGCGCCTGCAGCAACGAACTAATTCCTGCCTCCTTTATTTTCAACAGTGTTAAAACATGAAGGTACTTCTGCAGTTTCCCGAGGGACTCAAGCAATATGCTCTAAAACATGCAAAGGAGCTGGAGTCCAAGGGCGATGAAGTATTCATATCAGCATCGCCAACATACGGCGCGTGCGATCTTGCAATAGACGAGGCAAAGAAATTGGGCGCCGAGAAGCTCGTGCACTTTGGGCACAGCGAATTCCACAAGGTGGATTTCAACGTCGAATACGTTCCATATACTATAGATGCGAACATCGATCTTCTTGCAAATATCAAAGCAGAGCTTGCCCCTTATAAAAAAGTTGGCATAGTTACAACCGTGCAGCAGGTGCACCAAATCGAAGACATCAAGAGATCCCTTGAAGCCATGGGTAAAGAGGTATTCATCGGCAAGCCATATGGCTTTGCAAAGAAGCAGGGTCAAATACTTGGCTGTGACATAGGCAGCGCGGCTTCAATAAACAAGGATGTCGACTGCTTCCTCTATTTCGGCGGCGGGCTATTCCATCCTCTCGGGGCAGTTTATGCAACAACAAAGCCGTTCCTTGCCATGGACCCGTTTGGGAACAAGTGGATGTGGCTTGATAGCCATAGGGAAATGCAGGCAAAACGCAAGAAAGCAATAATAATGCGCAGCATATTCGCAAAGAAGTTCGGGATACTTGTCAGCAAGAAGAACGGGCAGCACAACTTGAATCTTGCAAAAGTCCTAAAGCTTAGGCTTGAGAAGGACGGGAACGAGGCGGCCATACTAATAGGTGACACATTCGATTTCGAGTCGCTTGACAACATGATGGAGTTCGATGCCTTCGTGAATACTGCATGCCCAAGGCTTGCTACCGATGATACCGAAAGGCTGCGCAAGCCTTTGCTGAGCGCAAACGAGGCAATGGAACTCATGGCCATAAGGGCACAGAAATAATTAACTCCTTTTTATCAAGGCTGTGAGTATCCACTCTCCCAGCTGCCAGTGTATATTACATTGGTCGCAGCTCCGTTGTTATTATTCCCTGAGTAGTCGTTCGCGTTCCCGTTAAGCGGCCACCACCCTACAAGATTCTGCGTATTTTGAGGAGCACCTCCGATTCCTTCTTGGTAGAGAGCCTGCACATCATTTGCTGAGAGAGATGTGTTGTAGATTTGGACGTTGGAGATTAGACCGTTCATGGCGTAATAACAACCATTTTGGCCTATATCAAAATTTTGAGTAATTGGAGGGCTACCAGATGAAGTAACTACTGCATTTGCTGCAAATGCTCCATTCATATATTCAGTAAGCGCACCCGTATTTCTATTCATAATGTAAACTACATTGTTCCAAGTATGCGCATTGACATTTACATTTGACGACCACCAAGTATCAGAACCTGTCACCCATCCATCTTCAAAATTTACAAGTCTGGTAACTCCACTAACTACTACACTCCAACTATAAGCTGTGCAACTTCGTATAATATCACCTTCTATACTAGTTGCTGGGGGATTAAACCAAACAGAGATTGTTGTAGTTGCAGTATTAAGTTGTACAGAAGAAGAAATATAAGAACCTCCATTAGCGTTTCCAGCAAATTGCGCGACATATTGCGGCAACTCATTGTTGCAAGTTCCCTCAAGAGATGTTCCTTCAACTGTCTTAAACACCTGGCACGAACCTGGTTGCGCCTTGGGTGCGAAGTTCGCAGAGTCGAATACACCCATCTGGAAGAGTGCGACCAGCACTACTGCAATTATCAATATCGCCCAGCCATAGGTCATGAGATACTCCATGGCACTTTGCAATTTCTTGCTTGCAGAAATAGGATAACGACTCGCACTAACTATGATTTTCTTGTGTGTGTGTGTGTGTGTTCTCTGCATCGTCTCGAAGATACTATCGAGTATAAATATAAAAATATTGCACAAATGTCCTTTTTTGATAAAGAGTGTTTCTAATTGACCTCTTTTTCAATTAGAAGAAGTTAAGAGGACACATTTTGTATATTCAGGGCTATTTTTAAAAAAATCGATACAAAATCAGTAGGA
>JAKAON010000065.1 GCA_021812185.1 Microcaldota archaeon | reverse complement strand
AAGGCCGCCCGCTTTACTTCTACCTAGGGGACAAGGCTCCAGGGCAGGTCAATGGGCAGGGAGTTGCAGGTACATGGTATGTGGTTAACGTTCCGAAATTGGACCTGACACCGTGATACTCTTTCGCTAATTCATAGTTGGTGCGAATATTGAACAGGGACCAAGCAAGGCATATCCTCACGAGGCTTAGCCTTGCGGTAATATTCATCGGCATAGGCACCTGGGAGATATTATCACCATCCTACTGGTCGTACTACATACCGCAATTCCTTGCAAACTTTGCAAACCCGCTTACGCTCACCATGATCCACGGCGTAATACTTGTAGTGCTGGGACTTGCGGTGCTAATCGGCGCATATTTGCGCATAGCATCTATACTTAGCGCCCTTATGATGCTCTCAATACTTGTTGCATTGGTAACAATGTTCGGATTTACGGATATAGTGATAAGGGACCTGGCGGTTCTGCTAGTTGCAATAGCCCTATATTTCGACGATACGCGGTATCTAAGGGTCAACAATAAATGAGCGCACATTTTTTGCATGCGCCACTTGCCTATCGATGCAACAGTGGCTATTTACAAGAATCGGTCATTTGTCTGTCTTGCCGTAAACATACTTCTTTCCCCTTAATGCCGAACATATCGCAGCTACAAGCGCCATAAGAGCTCCAGTGTAAAGCACAATGCGCATGCCATTTATGAACGAGTTTTCTATGAGCGTAGGGAAGAACATTGTGCCGAGTATAACATTCGCATTATGGGCAGGCAGGGCATTGATAACATTTGCAGGTATCATTATCTTCATAGGGTTGTAACCAAGCAAGGCAGCAAAGAGCGCAGCTGATGGAGGCAGTTTCGATATTTGGGTTGCTGTCGCATTGGAGACGTTCTGCGCAACGAGCCCACTGTGAAGTACTGTAGGCAGCGTCGTAGAAACTCCAAGGGTGAGCAGGCTAAAGAATATGGTTATGCTAAAGACCTGCGCAAGATTCATCAAGGTCGCGCGCATACCTGAAGTAACGCCTCTATATTGCGGCGGCACGGAATTCATTATCGCCGCAGTATTTGGCGCTGCAAACATGCCCTGGCCCACTCCCATCATGAATATTATTATCTCGAAATAAATCATGTCGAAGTTGACAGGCAGCGCTGCAAGAAATAGGAACCCTACGAAATTTATTATCATCCCAACTGTACAGAAAAGCCGCGCTCCGTACCTGTCCGAGAGATATCCGCTCAGCGGTCCTGCAATCAAGAACCCTATTATCAGCGGTATCATGTCTACTGCAGCGCGCAGCGGCGTTTGCTCGAAACTAATCCCGTGCAATGGCAGCCAGATCCCCTGCAACCATATTATCAGCATGAACTGCAGCCCGCCTCTTGCTATTCCCGAGAGCAACAGACTTATGTTGCCGGCTGCAAACGCACGTATCTTGAAGAGCCAAAGCCTAAACATCGGGTCAACAACTTTGGATTCTATAATGACGAATGCCACAAGCGATAAAATACCAAGGGCAATCCCTGCAATTACTATAGGGTTCGACCACCCGACACTGCTCGTTCCATACGGCTGCAGCGCATATATCATGGAGATTATCAGCAAGAACACCCCCAAGGCAAATGCCAAATTGCCGTATATGTCAAGCTTCCTCTCCTTGTTTGGCGATGCAAGCTCCTTGAGTGCAACATACGCCCACACTGTCCCGATTATCCCTACGGGCACACTCACGAGAAATACCAAGTGCCAATCTATTGCAGCAAGCACTCCTCCCACAAGCATTCCAACAAGGCTGCCCCCTATCGCAGATATCTGGTTTATGCCAAGTGCCATACCTCTCTCATTTTCTGGGAAGGCATCTGTAAGTATCGCAGCCCCATTAGCTATCAAAAACCCTCCTCCAAGCCCTTGGAAGAGCCTTAGCACTATCAGCATCATTGCCCCCTGCGTGCCGCCTATCAAATATGTAGAAATCCAAAGCAGTATGGATGCCAATGTGAATATGAGAAAACCGGCGTTGTATAGCTTGACCCTGCCGAACATGTCGGATAGCCTGCCTATAGTCACAACTGTCACTGCAGATATTATGGTATATCCAAGCACAAGCCACAAAAGAAGCGACGTATCTCCCGACACCAAGGGATTCACCCCTAGCCCGTTGAATATCGCAGGCAAGGATATTATCAAAATAGAGCTATCTATCGCAGCCATCATGGCTCCAAGAGTTGTGTTAGAAAGTGCAATCCATTTGTAATTAGGGTCGAGCTTCCTCTCCTTTGCCCTCTCTAACTTATCATACGCACCTGCATTTCCTTTGACAGATGGCATATTATCAATTGATAAAATGCATTACAAAATTTATATTGGTTCTTTTCAAGCGTTATACCTAGATACAATCCAGATGCCGCAGCTGAAGGTAAATAAAAAATCAGGAATATAACAATTGCTAGAGCGAACTGAAGTTTTCAAGATACTCCTGCATGGATTTGCTCGCATCTATCCTGCTCTCCTCTTTCTTGTCAAGCAGCATCTTCCTCTCGCTAAGCGATGCCCCGCTGTTGCAGGCCTTGAACCACAATGCATACGCTTTGAGGTACTCGAAATTCTTCCTGGTATGCTCCGAAAGGGTGGGGTCCCTTAAAATTCTATCATAATCCTCAATTTGGCTGTCGAGATAGTCCAAAAGGCCGAAAGTCATACAATCACTCTAACAATTATGCTGCGAAAATCATAAAAAGATTACAAGGAGCAAGGCAACCACAAATGATTCAAAATGCGCAAACTGGAATACGGGATCCGTCCCTGCGCCCTGCAAAGCATTAAAAAGTTTCACGGATACTATTAAAGGTACTGATTAACATGTCAATCCAAAATGCATCAAAGGGCGCGATAGGTATAGGTGCAGTGGTCATGATAATTATAGCCCTTCTAGTCGTAGTGATAGTTGCAATAGTCGTACTTAACAGTCAAAGCGCCGCAACTGCTGCCCCTGCATTTTCCAACAATAACAATCCTGTTCCAACCCAATTATCAACTATGTCAACCCTTTCAAGTATTGCCGCAACGCAAAATCTTGTGGTTCTTGCGCAGCAGCATCTTGCAAACATAAGCCAGTACACGATGCTATACCAAGGCACGTTGAAAATAAATCCTTCGGGCCTTGCAGGTGCAGTTGCATCTATAAATTCGCCATTCTTTGTCAATGTCTACAAATTCTCAAGCGCCTCAAAGTTCAGCCTTAATGTCACATCGGTGCCGATTATAGGGAGGCTCAATTTGGCATACGTAAACAGCTCAAACGGATCGTTCCTGTGCTCTAACGTAAATACCACTGCAATATCCGGCAAGTCTCCTCAATCCGCTCTATCTGGATCTGGAGCCATAACTTGCGCAAATGTGTCTACGCTGTCTACCGGAATCAATGTGGCCCAAGTCGCAAATTTCAACCTCTCCGCCATGCTTCAAGGCACTGGGATAAATTTTGTATACTCAAACGTATATCAGACAAGCTACCACGGCATT
>JAKAON010000064.1 GCA_021812185.1 Microcaldota archaeon | reverse complement strand
TTCCGATCTGCTACGAGCTTGCAGGTAGGGATGAAACGCGCCGATGTGCACGGCTTTGATTATGCAAGGCAGAATGCCGCTTAGTCGAATGTCACCTAAAACAGAAGAGAGGCTATGGCACACCACACATTATGAGATGCGCTTGATACTCCTCTAAAACTTATCGAGAACATATTCTTTTATAATTTTAAAGTCAGGAACTGTTTTCATCAATATAGATAATTCGATATTCCATCCCTTTTCAAGTAAATTAATATTCCTTGCAAATTCTTTTTTGGAGAAATTTTTATTATAATGCTCTAATTTTTTGTTTATGTACTCTATGTTGACTATTGCGCCTTTATACAATATAAAATAAAGATCGTAAAGATCGCGTGCTTTTTTCCTGTTAAAAATCGCTCGCACCTTTTCCGAGAGCATCTCATCGATAGACATCACATTTGCGAAGTAAGGGCGCAGGTCCTTGTATAATGGAGTAATCAATATCGTTTCTGGTTTTTTTAGTACGGCATCTCGTGTGCTTATCTCTAATAATATAGTCTGTATAGATTGCGGTCTTTCGTATAATGGCCCTTTGATTCTAAGTTTATAAGTTATAGAGATATTTTTTGTTTCTTTTTTATATTCTGCATTGTAAAAGTTGTTGATGCTATTTAACCCGCGTTCAATGCGATCAAACACTATACTTTCCTTATTATCTTCAACTAAATTTAATTCAAAATCAAGATCCTCTGAGAATCTATTTAACGCGTATGCTTTTTGAAGTGCAGTCCCTCCCTTAAAAATAAGTTCATTAGTTATATTTGAATAAAGCTGTGCCAACACCAAATGTTGCAAGTAATCTTTTTCAACCTGATACTTATTGTAGAACCCCACATATCCGAGCATCTCTTCTCGGCTAAGCATATTTAACCCTCCATTTCGAATTTATTTTATTGCCTAATGAAAGTATCGCATAACGTGATGATCTCTTTTTAAGAAGGTCATCAGCATTAATGCCTAAAGATTCAAGCAAGAATCCTAGCTTGTTTACCAATATTTTAGACTCCATAATTATTGCATATTTTTTCAGCATCTCTATATCTGGATTTTCGATATTTCCAAAGGCTTCCGACACATAATCAAACTCTAAATTTGTATAAAGTGCATCGACAATTGCCTTTTCAGGAGATGCAACAAAAGATCCATTTTCTGTATTGTAACCCAAAACGCACTTTCTTTTAAATTTCACAAATTTTATTTCATAGCCTTCTAATTCCACATTTTTATGCTGTTTTGTCGATACAACATAGATCAGATTAGGCATTTGAGTAATAAGATTGTAATAACGAAAGGCGGAAATAAGGCTTATATAAGACGGAGAAACTATATTGGATGCAATCTCGTATACGCTAGTATTTTTGATGTAATACTTTCCTCTTTCAATTCGCTTAAATTTATTGTTTTTAGAGAGTATAAGCGAAACATATTTTCTGGGTTTTCCAGTTAGTTTAACAGCATCGCTTATAGTAAAAACATGTTTGTTATAATTTTCCAAAAGTTCTAAGAACTCCGAATTCTTCATAGTGTTATTAGTAACAAATATATATTTAAATCTATATTTTTATATAGATATAAATATATGAAAGTAACAAAATACAGTGAAATACGGGAAATTGTCTATCGAGTACTATCTAAACAGAAGATATTCGCTTCTTAATCGCATATAGCGTAACTTCCATCCTGTTTGCAGGCAAGCACCTAACTGATTTTATCTCAAAATCCGACTTTAATCCGTCCTTTGCGATATTTATGTACTTGGATACGTTCTTTGTAACGCACTTTATTGTCATTATAAGCAGTGCGTCTGCGCAAAGCAGCGGCAAGAATTTATGGACCGCTTTTACAGACACATCGGGAGTAGAATTTATATCAACCAGTATCATGCCGACGTTATCATCCTGGACAATATCCTTAGCGACTCCTTCGTACGCACTCTTTATATGAAATATGTGGTTTTCATCCAAATCCTGCTTTGAGATTTTACCATCAACTACCTTCACCTTTACACCCTGTCTTGATATAGCAGCGACATCCAAGTTTCCCGAATCTATCGCTATCGCCTTTATCCCTTTCCTGGCAAGCACAAGGCTCCAGCCTCCTGGCGCAGCCCCTATATCGATTGCTATTCCCCCGTGCCCTTCAAGTCCGAATTCGTCCCATGCCTCCTCCAATTTCAACTCAGCCCTACTAACTACCTTGCTGAACCTATTCTTGTAGAATCTTTTTGGATCAAGATGTAATCTGAACATATCATATGCCAGCATCGACCCGCAGTAGCACACCATATCTATTATCACGGCGAATGCAACAACTTGTGGCGCTTCGATGTTTATGTCCTGCCCTTCACGTTCTAAATTCTCCCCTATGTAAACTTCAATATCCTTTGCAGAGTAACCTCTCTTACTGTTAAGATTAAAGCACTGCACCATCAGTGCACTGGATTTATCGATATTGAGCATCTTGAACGCATCATAAATCGTCTTGAGATAGTTACTCTCATCTATATTAGAAGTGCTTGAAAGTGGAAGAAGATTGTATATGAAAATGGGGTTGATATCCTTTAGTCTTACCTCTAGGTCCATTTGCGAAGATTCTATGATTAGCACTTCCCGATATTCCTTTATGACCTTAAGGTCTAAGTCAAGCGACCTTAGCTCATCAATTGAACTTTTCTTGAAAGTTTCGCTTATATATGCAAAATATAGCATAATATTACCAAATACACAACTGTTTTACAATGTCCGGCAAAGTTTTATATCTTAGGTGCATTATAGGATAGTCGCATCAATCTAAGAGATGTTTTTATGATAGATCCAAGTAGCATATGGATAAACTTGTTTGCGTTCCATTTCATGAATAGTATCGCAAGCCCACTCTTAAATACCATAATGGGTGCACTGGCCGAAAGCTATCTTATTGTTCTACCCTTGGTCGGGATATATCTGATACTTAAAAAGGACACCAATGTATATGCGTTTGCTTTAGCATTCATATTGCTTTTTGCAATCGGCTACGGGCTCAAGGCTGCTTTTATGGAAGCACGGCCTTGCAGCGTCCCGTCGCTTTCATGGATAAATGCACCTTCGTGCGAGAGTGGCTATTCATTCCCCAGCGACCATGCAATGGTGCTCACAGGACTTGCACTGTTTCTTTTAAGATATAGGAAAGTATTGATTGCGTATTTGATTTGGCTGGTAATCATATTGTTCGGGAGAGTGTATTTGGGTCAGCATTATCTAACTGACGTTATAGCAGGTGTATTGATGAGCTTGATTATTGCCTACGCTATATATTCATACAAAGATTCGATATACTCTATTGTGCGAAAGTACCATCTCGCAATTCTTACCCCTAGGTAATATAAATCATGATAAATATAGATTAAATGATACAAATCAAACCTCCTCAAGAATCAGAAACAATCTCAAAGGGTCTCTTCCTTGCAGGTGCCATAACGGGTGCGCCAAATTGGCAAGAAGATG
>JAKAON010000002.1 GCA_021812185.1 Microcaldota archaeon | reverse complement strand
ACCTGTTGATATTCTACCTTTGGGTTGTGATCCAAAAGAACAGTACAGAAAGATATATCCAAAAATCTCGCTGCCTTTTCAGATTGTGGAAAGGATATCTTTTGGGCATAAAGATGTGGACCCAAACAAATTATACTTCGGTGATAACCTACATATTATGCGGTCGCTTCCTTCCAATCTTATAGATTTGATATATATAGACCCACCATTCTTTTCTGGGAAAACATATAATGTGGTGTTTGGAGATCAAAATGAAGTAAGGAGTTTTACAGATATATGGGAAGGAGGTATGCCGGGTTATTTAACTTGGTTGAATGCGAGATTACTGGAAATGAAAAGACTACTTAAACCGTCTGGTTCTATTTTTGTGAACCTCGACTGGCACGCGGCACATTACGTAAAAGTCGAATTGGATAAAATATTTGGATATGAAAATTTTCTAAATGAAATAATATGGTGTTATTCAACTAGTGGAAGAACTAAAAAGTGGTTTTCAAAAAAACATCAAACAATATTAGTTTATGGGAAAACCAAAGAACCGTATTGGAACGATAAAGAAGCAAGAATTCCGTACTCGGCTGAATATATAGAATCGCATTTTAGAGATACTGATGAAAAGGGCAGTAAAATAAGAAAGCGATTCGATGCAGGTAAATGGAGAGTCTATTATCCTGAAGAAGGTATGATACCTAATGATTGGTGGGAAATTCCGTATGAAAATTCAATGTCAAAAGATAGAATAGGGTATCCTACTCAAAAACCGGACGATCTATTAAGACGAATAATAAAATCCGCTTCTAAATCTGGTGATCTTGTTGCAGATTTCTTCTGTGGAGGAGGTACTACACCTGTAGTAGCATATCAAGAAAATAGAAGATGGCTGGCATCTGATATTTCAAAAATTGCAGTTTCAGTAACAAGAGATAGATTATTGAGGGCAGTCGTTGGCAATACAGCGGCAACCGAGAAAATACAAAATAGTTTGGGAATCAAGCCCGATATGATTGTTGCTCATTGGGGCATTTATGAAGTGCCTGAAATTGTAAAGATGAATACTGAAACATTCAAGCAATTTATTATAGAGGCATACAACGGGCGCCTATCAACTTCGGAGGGTTTGATACATGGATATAAACAATCCACGCCGATCTTTGTTGGTAAACCATCACAAGAAGAACAAATAACGGAAAAAGAAGTCATAGCATTTGCTAAACATATTGTAAAAGCCAAGGGACACCATCAGGGAATAATGATAGCGTGGGGATTTACATCAGAAGCTAAGAACGCGGCGGAGCAACTAAAAGCACAGCATGCCTTATCACTAGATTTTGTCAAAATTGAATTGGTTCCGATAGAATCAAACGAATTTAGGGAGCATGTAACTTCTAGGCACCCAGAATATAGAAACTTGCTTAAGTTCATTTTACCACCAGAAGTAAGAATAAATACAAAGAGGATAAACGCACTTGAATACGAATTTGATGTTTCTGAATCAGTATCACTGAATCCATTAGGTAAAATAATTAACGTACAATGGGATTTCTCATATAATGGAGAGAGATTTATATCAACTTCTGGATATTCGTTTCTCGGAATGAAAAATAACAAACCAGTATTAAAAGCTAATTATAAATTTGACACTAACGGAAGAAAAAGAATCGCATGCAAAGTCCAAGATGATGAAGGCGGAGAAAAAATAGAGATAATAGAGATTGATGCCAAATGAAACTAACTGAATTAGGAGAAGATTTTGATTTATGGAAAGTAGACTTCCATGGTTCTAAAGATGAAACTAGAAGATTCCTTGAAAATTTAACTAGCAGTAATAAAGAGATAAAATTATGGAACCATCAATTAGAAGCCGTAATGCGCGTTATATACTCATACGAAGTCATGGGTAAGAATAATTTACTCCTGAATATTGTAACTGGTGGAGGAAAGACGGCCATCATCGGAGCATGTATAGCATGGCTTAAAATGTGTCATAAAATTGATAAGTTTATCATCTTAGTACCTAATCTTATTGTTAGGGATAGACTTGAAAAAGATTTTTTAACAGTGTCTGGAGAGAAATCAGTTTTTCAGAACTTTGAATTTTTTCCCACAGAACTAAGGGCACTTGAAAATGAATTAAATGTTCATATAATGGAAGAAGGTGCGAGTCCACAAGGAATATTAGAATCCGGTATAATTTTAGGAAACATTCATCAGTTATATGAAAGTAATATTTCTGGCAAAAGAAATTTGGACTGGTTCTTGAATAAAACAGGAAACTTTGCAATATTCAATGATGAAGCACATAATACACCCGCATTGGAATACACCAAAGTCTTAAGGCTCTTAACACAAAAGACAGTTTTTAGGCTCGATACTACCGCAACACCAGAAAGAGCAGATGCAAAACCTTTGGATTCCGAAATGATAATGGAGTATGGAATAGCGCAAGCTCTGGATGATGGCATAATAAAATCAGTGGTTGTTTACCAGCCAGATACTAAAATTATAGAGTTAACTTATACGAATAAAGTTACTGGTGAAAAGAAAAAAGTAACTGAATTAGATTCCGAGTTTGAAAAAGCAGAAGCCAACGTTAAACCATTTCAATGGATTATGGATACCGAACCTATGAAAAAACAGATTGCAATAGCGTTAAGAAGATTCGATGAACAAAAAAGGCGGGCAAAAGATAGATATAAACCAATATTTTTCATTGTTACTATGAGTATCGAAGAAGGGAAACGAGTCAGAGATACATTAAATAAAGAATTCAATTTAGGTAGGGATAAAGTTTTACTCGTAACTGAAGATACAGCAGATGAACAAGTAGGATGGAAACCTGATGGAGAACCATTGATTGCAAGGGAGGCGGCTACGGACCTAGGTAAAGTAGGAACGCCTTTTGAAGTAGTGATAAGTGTAATGATGCTTAGAGAAGGATGGGACGTACCACCAGTATCGGTTATTTTATTGTTAAGAAAGTTTTGTTCACAGGTTTACGGACAACAGGTTATAGGTAGAGGCTTAAGGAAGATTAAAGAGGGCGACAGCAGACAAATATTGGCAGTTGTAGATCATCCAAAATTACAGCACGATTGGTTATGGCGTAAAGTTGGTGCCAGTGGTGTTAGAACAGTAGACACAGAAGACGTTTTAGGAGATGAAGACATTCCAGCGACGCCAAAAATACAAAAACTAGTAAGACCAGAAAATCTGATTGAAATTCCGGCGCCTGAATATGAAACTAAAATAGACTTTGATGCGATATTAAAGAAAATACCCAAAAAGGAAATTGCCAAAAATTGGAAGCAAATACTTGATTCTGTAAAATATGACAAAGATAAATGGATTATAAGTAAAACTAAAATTGAACAGATGAGAAAATTATATGTAGACAAAGATAGGAAAATGGAAATCTTATCCGGCGAAGATATTGAAATAAATAACGAAGATGAACAAAAAGAGATACTGACAAAGGAAGAATTAGAAGAATTACTGAAGGAACAAATTGTAGAAATGGCCTCTGATTTACTACTAGAATATGGGTATGGTGGGTTGAAAAAGGGGATATTATATAACGTAATTATGGATCATATAAAGTTGAGATTATTTAGCGGGAAAACTCTGTCCGAAACTAAAAAAGAGGAAATTGAAATAGTTTTAGATAATTTAGAAGAGATAAGGAAAAATTTCACGCAACCGATAGTCCAAGGTATACTGGGTGGTAAAAATGCCGACAAGTGAACATGGCGAATTTGAGGAGACTGTAAAAAGTCCTTATAGCTTTGAGTATTATGATTCTAGCTGGGAATTAGAGTTAATGAAGGAGTTAGAAAAAGACATTTTGGTTAAAAAATGGACTAAAAATCATGGAATAATCATACCTTACTGGGATGAAGATGGTAAATTAAGAGGTTTTAAACCGGATTTTCTAATAGAAAAGGAGGGCGGTAGTAAAGAAATAATAGAGATAAAAGGAAGGCATTTACTACCTACGTTTAAAAGAAAAATGGAGGCAGCTCAGGAATGGTGTAAAGCGCGAAACATAGAGTTCAAAGTTATATCAAAATATTAATTGCCTAGTGGAGGCTTTGCAGTGTGTTTGCGCACGTTAGACCTCGTGAGCGGCGTTGGCCGCGCACGAGCTGTCGTAGCTTAGGGTTCTGGGTAACCTATGAAACCTTTTTACGAAAAGCTTTACCAAAAAGTCTGGGTGCGGAACCTTTTTGGAAAGGTTAATCGAAAACACTGGGTGCGGTTTCGGCTAGATTTACACCGTATCTGTTTATATTTCTAAATGCAGTATAATCTGTGTGCGAAGACACAGATGTTCGCATTTTACGAAAATAAAATCTACGGTGGCTATATGAAACAAATGTCTAACGACAAAGCTAGGGAATTCGCACCGCTTTGCAAGCGGAAGGTCGCGGGTGCGAATCCCGCCGAGTCCATTTTCAGTTTACGAGGAAGCATGATACGAATCCCTCAGTTCCCCGGATATCTACCCCTACACTTTGACTAAAAACTAAATATTTATAAATGTGTAGGGGTAAGTATTATTATGGTAAGCATAAGAGAAAGAAAATACGGCAATAAAAAGTATTACTATATTGAACATTCGTTCAGGCTTAATGGAACGGTTATTAAGAAGGAGAAATATTTGGGAAGTAATATACCTAAAGATTTAGATAAAATAAAAAGAGACTTTATTGCACAAATTTACGCCCAGAAATGGTATCTATCATTGGATAAAATAAGGACAACTTACAAGAAGGATATTGGTTCTGCAACTGCATCCGAGAAAGACAAAGAAATTGAAGGGTTTATGATTAAGTTTACTTATGACACTCAGAAAATAGAGGGTTCAACATTAACTCTGAAGGAAACCGCTAATCTGCTACAACATGGAGTAACACCTTCAAATAAGCCTACTCGGGATGTTAAAGAGGCCGAAGCCCATTCTAACATCTTCTATAATATGATTAAATACAAAAAAGATCTAACTTTACAACTTGTTTTAGAATGGCACCATTCTCTTTTTGAAAATACGAAGAAAGATATAGCTGGAAAAATACGGACGAGACAGGTTTGGATATACGGTAGTAAATTTGTACCCCCTAGTCCAGCAGAGGTCATACCATTACTTGATGATTTCCTTAGTTGGTACAATAAGAACAAAATGAAAATGCATCCTGTTGAATTAGCCGCAATTGCACATTTAAAATTCGTCACGGTACATCCATTTATAGACGGAAATGGAAGACTATCACGACTTGTTATGAACTTTGTTTTAAACAGATTTGGTTATCCAATGCTTAATATACCCTACGAAAATAGAGTAGGTTATTATAATGCCTTAGAAAGAGCACAGGTCAAAAAAACAGATTCTATATTTGTGCTGTGGTTCTTTAGAAGGTATATAAAAGAGTATAAAAGATATCTAAAATAATGAATAATATTAGGTAAGAACAGATACTATTGAACGCTATGGTTTACCTTTGTTGGTAATTCGAACTCAATAATGGACGCTCGCCGAGTCCATTACTAATTTTATCCGGAGACGGCTATTTGAGTTTTTGCATGCTTGCCGCACCATATTTATTATAGTTTGCCACGCCAATAAGTTATGGTGTAAATATGGCCAAAGTAGAATTAGATTTTGTGAAGGACGGTCCAATACTTGTAAAAAAGAACGAACAAGTTGAGTTTGCACTGTGCAGATGTGGTCACTCTACAAAGAAACCTTTTTGTAGTGGAGCGCATATGGCTGCAAAATTCACGGCTGAAGCAAGCAAACTCGAGATTAAGGAATAAATTAGGTATACTTTGCATTTTGTATTTTCAAAAGAAATGCAAAATGCAGCAACATATCTAAATCTTAGTCCAGGTATTTCAAAGGTGCTTATTTTATTTAATTAACAACGTGAATTTGGTTGTGGCTTAATCGCATCCTCTCCCGAACTGTGCATGCACGTTAATCGTTTGCATTATAATTTTCCGAATCGTCTTTTGGATCGTATCCTAAAATCTTTTTTGTGCTAGAAATATCATACACTTTTCGACTGTTGTCCGAAGTAAGGTAAAATATGCCGAACTTGACATCTTCCCGTGCGCTTATGGCCTTATCAAATCCATCGACTCCATCCCGCCAGCTAAGCCATATCCTGCGTATATACTCGTATGTTGGTTTATCATCATCTTGAAAACCGCCTATCCGAAGACAAATTACCGATATCCCAAACCTATCTGAATAATACCTTCCCAATGTTTCTCCAAAAACCTTGCTTACTCCATAAAAATTATAAGGCCTAACTGGTTCTTCAGGGCTTATGATATTGGAAGGCGAAATGTTAAATTTTTCCCAAAGGTCTTTCCAATCCCCTTCAAAGCCGTCAGGTATCTTGCCTAGCTGTCCCATGTCGGTTGCCCTAACCGAACTTGCAAAAACTATTCTTTTAACATGTGATCTTTTCGCAGCTTCAAATACATTGTATGTTCCTACTATATTGTTAGGTAAAATATTTTCCCACGGATCATCACGATTCCTATCTCCGGCAAGGTGCAATACGACATCTACACCTTCGAATGCAGGCAAAATTTGGTCGACTCCTGCGCTTATATCCGCAACAAAATCCAAATCGTTGATCTTCTTTATATCCAAGTATGAAAAATCGTATCTTTCTGAAAGGCCTTTGCTTAAAACCTTGCCTATCAATCCTGCATGGCCTGTCATAAGGACCTTTTTCTTATCCATAATCTTTACCTGTAGGAAAAAGATTTAAACCCGATAACTTGTAATAATAATCAGAAAATTTTAAAATTCCGGTGCCTACATGAATCAGGATAGAATTGTAATTAAGAAAAATAGAGAAATGCTCGACAAAATCACTGACGATCTGATCAAACTTGTATACAAAAGGGGCAAGCTGGTTTCCGAAATTGGAAAAGCAAAAAAGCATCTGGGCATCAAGGTAGTCGACAGTAAGCGGGAGTCTGAAGTTTTGGAAACTGCAAGGGAAAAAGCCCTGGCAGCCGGAGTTGATCAAAATCTAATATCTGAGATATTGAAATTACTAATCAAAGATAGCAGAAGAAAACAGGAATAAATGTAAAATTTCAGATAGCATAACTTGCTCATCTAAAATCTCTGGAAAGGCCTTCTGCTGCCCCTCCTCTGCTGGTGGTCACTGCTTCCGCCACCACTCCTTTTATCTCCTCTGTCCCGATCTCCGCCTCCTCTTCGGAAACCTCCTCGGTCTCCTCCCCGAGAATGCCTGTCAAATCCGCCTCCTCTATCTCGTGAACCTGATCCGAATCTGCTTCCGCCGCTCCTTTCAAAGAGCCTTATGTTTTCAAATGGCCTTGTGTCTACTGCTATCTTCTCCATTCTTATTCTACCAACGTACTCTATATCCCTCACTATGTTGGCCTGATCCCTGCTCACCACAGAGAACGCTTTCCCATCCGCATTCATCCTTGCCGATCTGCCCACTCTGTGTATATACACGTGCGGATCGTCAGGTATGTCGAAATTTATCACGTCTGAGACTCCTGCTATGTCTATTCCTCTTGCAGCTATGTTTGTGGCAATCAAGAACTGAGCTCCTCTTTTGAATATTTTAAGTGACTGCTCCCTCTTTGCCTGCGTCAATCCTCCGTGCATAAGCACAGAGTCAACATTTTGTTGCCTTAGCGCATCATGTATGGCATTTGCCGCATATTGGGTTTGCACAAATATTATTGCTTTTTTTGGCTGATACTGTTTTATGTATCCCATTAATGTAGCAAACTTCAGCCTGTTTTCCGAAAGCGCGTAGTAGTGCTTTATCTTTGTAACTATTACTTCTTCTTCGCCCCCTATGCTAAGTTGCTTCATGTCATGCATGTGCTTCTTCGCAACTGATACTATCTTATCTGGCATAGTTGCCGAGAAAAGAAGTGTCTGTTTTTCGCTAGGCGTCTTTGACATTATATATTCTATATCCTCAATGAATCCCATGTCTAGCATCGTGTCTGCTTCATCAAGCACAAGAAACTTTATCTCGTTTAGTTTGAGCGCTCTTCTCTCTATGAGATCTATTATTCTGCCTGGGGTGCCTACAACTATCTTAGGGTTCCTCCTAAGGCTCTGTATCTGCATATTTATGGAAGCTCCTCCATAGACTATCGCTACCGAATCCCTGTTATGCTCAAGTTTGCCTGCGACTTCCGCTATCTGCAATGCAAGTTCCCTTGTCGGGGCTATTATTATGGCCTCTGGGGCTATGCTTGCTTTGCTGCTATTTTGTATTATGGGTATGAGGAAAGCGCATGTCTTCCCTGTTCCTGTCTTTGCCCTGACTACTATGTCAGTGCCCTTCAACGCGATTGGGATTACCTGCTCCTGAACGTCAGTAGCATTAACAAAATTTATTCTCTTCAAAGCTTCTACTAGCTCTGGCTTTAGGTTCATTTCCGAAAACTGTTTCAAATTTACACCAAACGTAAAAAACAAAAGAAGGAGAGCGCTGCATTCGAAAAATCGAGCGCAGATGTTTGTTGGTCAATCTACTTCTTTTACTATTGCTGCCAAACGAATTGCAGGGTTTCAAGATAGTCAAGAAACCGCAAAATTCGCTTACAACTGCTAGTAGTCTTAAATCCACACATATATATTACTAACTACCTGGAACGTATATAAAAATTTTTTGACCTCGCCAATCCCATTAGGTATGATCTATCCATTATCCCAAAGCAGCCAATGCACCTTAAAATGCGGTGATAGACGATATGCGAATTAAGCTTAAATATGGCAGAAATGAATTATTCACATGCACAATAATGGGCTTCAAAAAACCTCAAAGCCTGCAGAATGTTTAGTCACTGCACGTCAAGCAGCACTGGTGGAAAAAGACGCACCTCAAAAATCACGTAACTCGCCTGCCTTGTCGCATGCCCTAACATCTGCATTTAGATTGTGCAAGCCTGTTGCTGCATTGGCATTAACTGCAGTAATTGCCATTTCAACATTTCAAGGCTATGCACCAGATAGCTCCCGCGCAAATACCAATTACAACATCCAACAGTTCCAGTTAGCCGATGCCCTGGCGCATAAAAACGCAAAGAAACACGACTACCTGTCAATATACTCTCTCAATAAGGCAGAATATAATACTAACTGGTCAGGATACATCTCTGAAGATAATTTTGTGCATCCCAAATCAGTATTTACCTCAATAACCGGAACCTGGAAAGTGCACAGCGTATGGAAGGGCTGTGATACTATTCCTGGAAAAAACAATATCTATGGCCCTTCATATACGTCGGTGCAGTGGGTAGGCATAAGTGGGGCTAAAGGCACCGGGAATCTTATCCAAGTAGGTACAGAAGAAGATTTCAGCAGCACAAAGGTAAATTATTACACTTGGTACGAGATGCTGCCTGCATACTCTGTTGCAATACCTCTGTCCAAGATTAACCCTTCACCTGGAGATACAATATCAGCGCGAATAAGCCTGGTCAACCAAAATAAGCACATCTGGAACATTTACATAATCGATATCACCAAAAACCAAGAGTTTTCTAAGACTGTGAAATACGATGCATCAAGAAAATCTGCAGAATGGGTCGAAGAGGTTCAGGAACTGTACAAAATCAAAAACGGCAAGACTATCCCCGTACCATCTCTTCTTGCTGGTTTTGGCAGGGATCAATTCATATACTCTGGTCCTACTGAGGGAAATTACGCTGGAATAAATGGGCACACATATTCCATATCTAATATCCCTCATCGCGCCATGGATTTGGTTGAATCAAAAAGGCATGGTAAAAAACGCTATCAAGAAGTTAGAGCTGCAACTTCACGCCTTGGACAAAGCGGAAAAAGTTTCGATATATACTATATGGACTGCGGCACTATGCAAAGGCCGTAATGGCGCAGATTTGCCACCTTTGCTATAATAACGACTCGTATGTTTTCTTCCCAAGTGCTGTAAGAGTCAGTTCAAGTGCAATTGCCACTGTCATATTGTTCTTGTCAAGGGACGGGTTCACTTCAGCTATCTCAAAGGAATTCATTGCTCCAGATTTGTGAATATCGCTAAGTGCCAGTTTCATCTCCCTAGTTACCAACCCCCCTAATACCGGGGTGCCAGTTCCATGGACAAATGCAGGGTCAATAACATCAACATCTACGCTCACATGCACCGGAGTCCCTCCGCGCGAAGCGATCTTTATCGCCTTTCCAGTTATATTAGAAATTCCCTCCCTTTCTATATCTTCTGCTGTAAAAACCTGTACGCCTGCTTCGGCCATTAACTCATATTCCCTTTTATCTATAGATCTTGCTCCAATTACCACTATCTTCTTTGGATCTGCATATGCTGTTTGCAGCATCATCTCTCCCGAATCTTCATATTGCCCGCTAGCAAGCGCAAGAGGCATTCCATGCACATTACCTGTAGTGGTAGTTTGCGGAGTGTTGAAATCAGCGTGTGCATCAAAATATATGACTCCGCATTTCTTATTTGCGTAATCGGAAAGCCCAGCAAGCGAGCCTATAGCCATGCTATGATCCCCTCCCAGTATAAGAGGAAATTTGTCCCTAGTAAGTGCATTTGACACTCTTTCTGAGAGGAGTTTGTCATATTTCAATATCTTAGAGAGATTCTTTGCGTTTCTTGCGCTGCGCGGGTCATTTCCATTGTCAACTCCAATATCTCCCTGGTCTTCGACATGTAGCCCAATCGTCTCTAAATTCTTGACGAGTCCTGAATACCTTAGGGCATTTGGTCCAAGTTCCGTACCCATCTTGCCGCTGCCTAGCGATATAGGAAAACCTATTATCCTTACATCCTTCATGTGCTCATCCATTAACATATCTCTGGTTTATGCTTTATATACTATGGCATTATTGGCGAGGTAGAACGGCAGAAAGATATATGTGCCTTTTCATCCATAATATTCATAACTGGACTGCATTAAGGTGCAATGTCCATGTAAAGAGTTCCCAGAAACTATGCGTATCTTCGCCAAAGTTTCTGCGAAAGGTAGCAAAATGTGCAAATTATGAAAACAAGTTTTCATAAAAGTATGCATGCAAGCGCTCTTGCAATGCTCCTCCTGACTTTAGTTCTAATATCCATCTCTGGAGCCACTATGCTGTTCATCAATGGGTCAAATACGAATTTTGGCAATGCAATTCCAATATCGCCAAATTCGCAGCAGTGGTCATTTTATGGAAAATTCAACAGCGCGGGATCCGCACAATACTACTCAATATACCTAAACAAAGGCGAGAGCGTAGGCGTGTTTCTTTCGGTACCTTCGAATCAGAACACATCCTCCTATCCGCAGCTTGCACTGATAGGCCCTTCGCTCAACTCCGTTAAGGATGTATCGCCAGGCCTTTATGTGCCTCTAGGATATGGTGCAGTATTCCCTGCCGATTCTACAACTGCACCGTCAAACTACAACCCAGTCATACCTTCAGAAACAAATATACTTGTCTCAACTTCACTAACTGCATATCAAAATTCTACATACTACATTGCAGTATTCAATGGCCAAGCAAATTCAACGTACGAGCTATCTTCGTCATCAAACTATACCTTAACTCCTGGTGACTGGATAACTTTAAGCGCAAAATCCATCGGCATATACGCATGGGAACAAGAGCCCCTTTGGTTTGTACTACTTCCAATTGTGCTAGTTTTCATAGTTGGTCAAATTGCAGTGCTCAAAAAATACTGGGGTGACTGGAATAAGCTTAGCAACTTCCGTTTCTGGATAATAATATTCGCTGCCATATTCCTGTTCGGATGTTCGCTTACGATGCTTATGCAGGCTCTGCTGTACGTATATAAAACAGGGTCATTTAACGCAGTTCTGATAAGTGCTGTCCCAATACTAATAGGGATAATACTTGGCATACTTGCCCTTATGGTGCCTATTGATAATGAATCAAATCGGCAGTCAGATAAGAGTTTGCATAGCAATAGCCTAATATTGATAGGTTTGCTTGGAATCATCAGCAGTACCGGCTTTATGGCAGGACCAATACTTGCTATACTAGGCGCAGTCATGCCGAAGAGAATTGTAGCTACAAAGGCGCATGCAACGATGCGCAAGGCTTCAATTTCAAAAACTCCGAAGAGGAAATCAACTGCACGCAAAATAAATCGCTAACCAAACTGATTCCAGCCGCAAACATACTACCCGCGCAATATCGTGTTCCAATTAAGAATCACGAACCATTTATTATCCTGCGTATCACATAATTCAGCACGCCTCCGGCTCTATAATACTCCATCTCTATCGGTGCATCTATCCTGGACGTAACGTAACCATAGCTCTCGGTATTTTCGCCTTTCTTTGTGTATACTATCTTTATCCTTTCGCGCGGCTTCATCTCGTTTGAAAGCTC
Organism: Microcaldota archaeon; assembly: GCA_021812185.1. Lineage (GTDB taxonomy): Archaea > Micrarchaeota > Micrarchaeia > Micrarchaeales > CABMGC01 > JAKAON01. The sequence goes on along the minus strand of JAKAON010000002.1, from coordinate 50,804 downwards.
TATAGTTACAACTTTTGAACAATCGATACCCAAAGATGATGCATCTTCTCCATTCTCGAATTGGAGAGGCATTATACCCATTCCTATCAGATTCGACCTATGTATCCTCTCGAAGCTCTTTGCGATAACGGCCTTAACTCCCATGAGCATCGGACCCTTCGCTGCCCAGTCCCTGGAGCTACCGGATCCGTACTCTATCCCCGCTATTACTATAGCCGAAATTCCTTCGGTCTTATACTTCATGGCAGCATCATATATGGACATGTTCTCGCCGTCCGGAAAGTGAAGTGTGTATCCTCCATCAACTCCAGGTACTAGCAAATTCTTTATTCGATTATTTGCAAATGTGCCCCTAACCATCACTTTGTCATTTCCTCTCCTGCTTCCGTAAGTGTTGAAATCCGCAGCTGCGATTCCATGTTCAATCAGGTATTTTCCTGCAGGGCTAACTTGGGATATGGCGCCTGCAGGTGATATATGGTCTGTTGAGACTGAGTCGCCGAAAAGCGCAAGCACCCTGGCATTTTTAAGCGGGGAAATGAGACGTTCTTGATTAGGCTCGAAATTTTCGAAGAAAGGGGGCAATTGTATGTACGTGCTGCTCTCTTCCCATTTATACATAAGGCCGTGCGGATATTCTAAACCATTCCAATAGTCATTGACGTTTTGAAGATTGTCCTTGTATTTTTCATGGAACATGTCTATGTCTAGCGTGCGTGACAAGATATCCCCGATCTCTTTTTGGCTTGGCCATATATCCTTAAGGTAGACGGGATTCCCATCGTTGCCGATGCCAAGTGGCTCTTTTGTTAGGTCTTTCATAACTGTGCCTGCTATAGCAAATGCAACTACGAGCGCAGGGCTCATCAAATAGTTACCGCTCACTTCGCTATGGATTCTAGATTCGTAGTTCCTGTTCCCTGAAAGTACGCTCGCAACAGATATCTTGCTCTCTACTATGGCCTTCGATATTGGCGCAGGGAGCGGTCCGCTATTGCCTATGCATGTCGTGCAACCATATCCCACTAGCTCAAATCCCAGCTTATATAACGGTTCGATTAGCCCTGCTTTATCCAAATATGCAGTAACTACCCTTGACCCTGGTGCAAGGCTAGTCTTGACATTCCTTGGCACTGTTAGCCCTCTTTCAACTGCCTTCTTTGCAAGTAATCCTGCTCCTATCATCACCATGGGGTTGCTGGTGTTTGTGCAGCTTGTTATCGCAGCTATGACCACATCGCCATTTGCAAGCGTAGTCTCAGTGCCATCCTCATATCTTACACTCGCCTTGCTTGATTTCGGCACGCCTGGGGATGAAGCTTGCGTTACATCAATAAATTGTGCTTCATTTCCAAGCCTAATATCGTCCTGCTTGCCTTCAACTTCATGCCCGCTGTTGTTGATAAACGCTTTGCTGAAAGTCGATGCTATCTCCCCGAGCGGCACTGTCTGCTTCGGGTTGCTAGGTCCAGACACGCTTGGTACTATGCTTCCAAGATCAAGCTCCATGACGGAACTGAATTCAACAAAGTTGTAATCGATATCAAGCATCCTTTGAGCTTCATAGTACCTCCTAATAAGCTCTATCCTATCCTCACTTCTTCCAGTATTCCTCAAATAATTCAGCGTCTCATCGTCTACAGGAAATATCGATATCGTAGCTCCATATTCGGGGCACATGTTCGATATCGTTGCCCTATCCGGGAGAGAAAGCTCCTTTACTCCTTCTCCAAAAAATTCTACAAAAGCTCCAACAACGTTGGCTTCGCGCAGCATCCTTGTCATCTCAAGGGCAAGATCTGTTGCCGTGACCCCCTCGTTTAATCGCCCTGTCAATTTTACACCAAATACTCTTGGCGTGGTAAAAGACACTGGTTGGTTCAACAGTGCAGCTTCAGCCTCTATGCCTCCAACCCCAAAACCGACTATCCCAAGTCCGTCTATCATTGTCGTATGCGAGTCTGTTCCGACTAATGTATCTGGAAATGCAAGGTCAAATGATCCGTAATTCCTGGAATCTACGCATGTCGCAAGATATTCAAGATTTACCTGATGGCATATGCCTGCAGAAGGCGGAAAGACCCTGAAGTTCTCGAATGCCTCGCTTGCCCATTTTAGTAATTTGTATCTTTCGATATTCCTTTCCATTTCCATCTTCTGGTTTATCTGCAATGCGTCAAGCACCCTAAATGCATCGACTTGCACTGAGTGATCGATTATCAAGTCAACCTTCATGAGCGGCTCTACTGATTTTGGATCCTTCCCGCGTTTGGTTACGTACTCCCGTATGGCTGCAAGATCCACAACTGCGGGCACTCCAGTAAAGTCCTGCATCAGCACTCGTGAAACCTTGAATGGAATATCTTTGTCTACAGGCGATTTGGCATTCCAGTTTGCAAGGGCAATCACATCTTCTTCAAATATCTCCTTGCCGTCCATGTTGCGCAGCAACGATTCTATAACTATCCTTATCGAGAAAGGAAGCTTCGATATTTTGCCGACGCCTTCCACCTCAAGTTGCGGCAGCGAATAATATTTTATTACCTTGCCTCCTTGCAGCGTAATCTCCTGCAGCGTGTTCCAGCTGCTATGCAATTCTTTTTTTTCACCTGGCATGTTTTTTCGCCTCATTTAGTGATCTCTTTGAGTATCTCCATTGTCATCTCCTTTGTGCCCACCGCCTTTCCTTTGGCAAGGTCGTACGTGACTTTCTTTCCATCTTTTATCACTTTCGCAACTGCATGTTCGAGTTCTAATTGGGATTTATGCTCTCCAATATTTCCGAGCATCATTGCCGCAGCAAGTATGCATGCTACTGGATTAACGTCGTTCTTTCCTGCATGCTTGGGTGCGCTTCCGTGCACAGGTTCAAATACTGCTGCTCTCTTCCCTATGTTGCCTCCTGGAGCCATACCAAGCCCGCCAACTAGCCCTGCACATAAGTCCGATATTATGTCTCCGTAAAGATTCGGGCACAAAAGCATGTCATACTCATCCGGCTTTACTACAAGCTGCATGCACATGTCGTCAACAATCTTGCTTTCGAACTCTATATCCTTGTAGTTGCGGGCCACCGATTGCGCGCTCTTTAGGAAAAGGCCATCAGTATACTTCATTATATTTGCCTTATGCACTGCGGTCACTTTTTTCCTGCCCTTAATTTTGGCATATTCAAACGCGAATTTTGCTATTCGCCTGCTTGCAAAAGAAGAAATGGGCTTAATGGCAAGTGCGCTGCCAGCGCGAACTTCTTTGGACGACTTTGATTTCACGAATTTTATCATATCCTTCGCGTCTTTGCTCCCTGCCTTAAACTCTATTCCTGCATATAAATCTTCAGTATTCTCGCGTATTATAACAAGATCTATGTTGGAATATCTTGATTTTGTGCCTTCAAATGTCCTTACTGGTCTTACATTTGCAAAAAGGTCAAGCTCCTGCCTCAATGCGACATTCACACTGCGAAACCCACCTCCTATAGGTGTTGTTATAGGTCCTTTCAGTGCAACCTTGTTTCTTCTTATAGAATCCAAAGTCCGTTCAGGAAGCAGCGAACCATATTTTTTCAACGCATCCGCTCCGGCCGGCTGAACATCCCAATATACGTTAAACCCGTTTGACTTCCCAAGCGCGTCCACGCACATCCTTGCAGCATGCGTCACCTCCGGCCCTATCCCATCTCCTTGTATCAAAGTTATTTCATGCTCCATAAAACTACTTCCTACTATCTATCGGAACAAACTTTAGGCCGATATCCCCAATATAATTGTCAAGCGGCCTAATCAACCTGTTATCTCCATATTGTTCCATCACGTGCGCCACCCATCCTGCGCTCCTTCCAATTGCAAATATTGCCGGATTCATTTCCATCTCAATGCCGAGCTGCTTATAGACTATCGCAGAATAAAAATCCACATTAGGGTATAAATTCTTCTTTTCCTGCATTATCCTCTCTATCTTCTGCGCTATATCATACCAAGCCATATCCTTTTTTTCCTCGCTCATTTTTCTTGCCATACCGTTCAATATTCTTGCTCTTGGGTCGTATGTTTTGTATATCCTATGTCCGAATCCCATCACTTTTCCATGCTGCGAAAGTATGTTGTTGATATATCCATCTGTATTGGCCGGGTTTTTTATATCGAGCATCATGGCACCAACCTCCTGTGCAGCACCTCCGTGCAAAGGGCCCTTCAGCACCCCGATTCCCGTAGTAAAAGCCGAATACATATCACTCAAAGTGGATACTGTTATCCTAACTGAAAATGTAGATGCGTTGAAACTATGCTCAGCATGCAGTACAAAGTCCATATCCATCCCTTTCGTTTCAGTTTCGCTAGGGGTCCTTCCATAGAGCATGTATAGGAAGTTTGCCGCATGGCCAAGCTTTGGATCAGGCTTCACGATCTCCATGTCCTTCTTTAGCCTGTTGCAGAATGCAATTATTACAGGCATCTTTGCTATAAGTGAAATTCCTGCACCGATCTGTTCGTCTTTCGTAAGCTTGTCTACCTCTGGCTGATTTGCCGCAAGCGCACTAACTGCAGTCCTTAGGACTTCCATCGAATTAGCGCTCTTTGCCTTGAGCTTTATTATCTTTATTACCTCTTTTGGAAGCTTTCTTGCCTTGGCAAGTCCCTTTGAAAATTTCGCAAGCTCTTTCTTGTTGGGCAGTTTGCTATACAACATAAGGTATGCTACTTCTTCGAAAGAACAGTTTTGTGCAAGGTCCTCTATCCTATATCCTCTATAGTAAAGTTTGCCTTCCTCTCCATTAACCAAGCATATCCTGGAATCGCCAGCAACAACTCCCTCAAGCCCCTTTTTAAATTCGTTCGTCTTTTCCATGTCCTGTGCCATTTTTTCACCAATAAATATGCCCAACCCATCAAATATTCGGATATGCACATGCCTCTTAATTGTCTAGCCTTATGCGCACTTTTTACAACTCAAAACGTTTTGGATATTGCAACGATCCAAATATCGCCTACCTAACCACCTGAACACCGCTATTCATATAATGCATTCTTCAATTTTATTAGCCCATTCCCTATCGATTGGTAGCTGCCATCATCTATAGCCTGTTGAGATGGTGTCCAAATATCGAATGCTTTTTGCGCGTTTTGAAACACGGCCCGTGCCATGTCCAAGTATTTAGCTGGAATGATGCTGGCATTAACATTCAAATTCTCAGCTTCCGTGTTTTGGCGATATAATTTTTCAAGCTCGAACAATCTCAGGCAGCACCTCACGTGTTCGCTTATTCCAGAAAGCATACTAACGTCATCGCCTGCCTCAAGATGCGTCGCTACCCAAACTTTTGCCATTGCTACATATTCGTCCGAGAGCAGTAAATCAAAGAACTTGTCATAATGTTTTCTTACGTCATCCGGATCTGTAGAGATGCGCATAGTGCCACTGCTAACATCCAATAGCGGGATGTCCTCCGGATATATTTTATATGCATCATATCCTCTAAGCTCTTCGTCCATCTCTTTTAGTGCCTTAGGGTCGATTTTAGAGAGCGCGCCAAATACATCGATAAAATACCTGACTTGTTCATCCACTCCCGTCCTATTTACTCCATTGTCCATTTTCCATTCATCGTTTAGCTCCTGTGCCTTTTTCACGAACTTGGTCGCAATGCCCACTCCTGCCCGAGCGCATAATAGGTCATCTGCCATATACTGGTAGTTGTATGCTGCATCGTATCGCATGCCTATCATTTCAAGCGTCATTGCATACCTTTCAAGGGCTATCATGTTGCTTAGCAATGGTTCATGCAATTCCTGCGAATACTCCCTATAATTTTTCGCCATGACCAGCTCTATTTGGTCCATTATGGCTTCAATTTGTTTTTTATCGTAGGTCACCTTTGGCCTGTCTTCAGCTATGCTTGCGCCTTTTGTCTTGTCTACCTTCTTGTAATAATCGTTTATTTCTATGACTGCCCCTCCAACTAGGTGCAGGGTTAATTTTTCCCCGTCTACCTCCACTCTTTTGAATAAACCATCTGTCTTTATTGGTCCTTCACCAAACTTCCATTCCACTATATCATCATCCTCTATTATTTTTCTAATATTATAGGGCAGCAACAATTCCGCGTATCTTTTCTGCACAGGCCGCCAGTGCTGCAGATTCATCTGGTGAAAGATCCAGTTTAACTATCCTCTCAACCCCGCCGCTGCCAAGTACGACTGGCACCCCTAAAAATATCCCGCTTATGCCATATTCTCCCTCCAAATACACTGAACACGGGAGTATCATCTTCTTGTCCTTAAGTATCGATTCTACCATTGTTGCAAGCGCAGATGCAGGAGCGTAGTAAGCGCTCGAATCCTTCTCAAGCGATATTATTTCAGCTCCGCCATTTCTGGTCCTCTCTATTATTGAATTCAGCTTTTCCTTCTCAACCAATTTCTCTACTTGGACTCCTCCAACTTCCGTAAGGCTTGTTGCTGGGACCATTGTGTCGCCATGGCTTCCAAGCACAACTGCATTTACGTCATTTATGCTTGCCCCAAGCTCCTTGGCTATGAAATATCCAAACCTGGCCGAATCGAGTATGCCTGCCATCCCTATGACTTTCTGCTTCTTGAAGCCCGTTTTCTTCATGGCAAGATACACCATCGCATCAAGTGGATTTGTGAGCACTATTAGTATGCTATCTGGCGCCTGCTTTGCTATATTCTCGCAAGCTGCGCTCACTATATCTGCATTTACTTTCAGGAGATCGTCCCTTGACATGCCCTCCTTCCTTGGGACTCCTGCCGTCAGAACCACAATATCGCTGCCTGATATGTCTGCATAATCTCCGCTGCCCACCACGTTGGTATCAAAATGTTCAAGTGGGGCGCTCTCCATCAGATCTAGGGCTATGCCCTTTGCGCTGTTTGCAGTCCTATTGAACAAAACTACGTCTGCAATCTCCTTGTACGCAAGTATTTGCGCAAGTGTTGAACCTACCTTGCCTGCCCCTATTATGGAAACTTTTTTTCTGGCCATTCAATCCCCTACTGGCGCAGAATGTGTGCAAAAACCACGCATTCACGTAGCGCATGAAAATCTCAATCAAACTATATAAACATATCTGGAATTTACGAGAGCATTCACTTCCTTTTGCTGCTTATGTAATCCATAAGGCTTATCGGATCAACAGTTTCTCGTCTCTCATGCCTGATAGGCTGCGGATCCTTTTGGGCATACACGTACAATGTCCCTCCAACGTCGCAGGCAAGCGCGTATCCCTTTTCAAGCACCTCTATCCTTTTTTTGACATGGTTAAGTATCCTGTTTTTGTCCTTGAAATTTTTACCGTCTACAAACATCGCAGTACCAAAAAGAGTGGCCTCCCTTTCCACATCATTACATACATCTCCTGACATTGTCCCCAGCGCCCTGCCCCTTGCGTAAAACCCTGCCTCGAACATCATGTCTCTTGCATTCGCCTTTACTGCCCTCCACGCTCTCATCCACTCCACATTAAAATCATCCATCCCCTGGATGCTATTCCTAGCTGCTTTGGATGCCGCATCGTGCGCAAAAGCCTGCGCCCTGCCCCAAGTATCCCCATAGAAAACCTTCCATTCTGTTTTTGGTTTTCCATCGGGCTTGAAAAAATCTATATTTTCCAAAAACTCTAGCGTGCTCTTAGCTATCTCATTCTCTTTATCACTGCGCACGCACGGAGATGTTTTGGACGCTCTTAGTATTGACATAATAGAAGAAGGAGATAATAATGGCTAAAAGCGTTTTCTACAATCAAAACCGCGTGCACAAAAGGCCAAATAAACCATTTACAGGTAAACGGGTTGGATACGATGGTTTTTATTTTTTAAATCAGATGTTTTGATGTATCAGTGCGATATGTGGAGACACTAAAATACGACCTTATTATTCTTGGCAGCGGCCTTGCAGGCTTGAGTGCAGCCATACATGCGAGCACAATCTCAAAAGGCAAGATCAAAATAGCCATAGTGACAAAGCTTCACGCCATGAGGAGCCACTCCGTGTCTGCAGAAGGTGGGTTATCTGGAGTCCTCTACGGCAAGGACAATAAAGACAGCCTGACGCTTCATGCCTACGACACAATAAAAGGATCTGATTATCTCGCTGATCAAGATGCCGTGGAAGTGCTTGTCAACGGCGCACCGCAGGAAATAAAATTCTATGAACATTTGGGCGTTCCATGGAATAGGACAGAGGACAACAAGATATCCCAAAGGCCATTTGGCGGTATGACCATTCCAAGGACGGCATTTGCTGCGGACAAGACTGGATTCTTCTTGATGAGGGCATTATACGACACTGTTCTAAAATCAGAGAACATAGACATATTCCATGAGCATTATGCAACCTCCTTAATCATGGACAAGAATCGCTTCAACGGAATGTTCACTATGGACATCGCAAGCGGAGAAAAGAAGCTGCTGCTTGGCAATGCCGGGATAATAGCTACGGGCGGCGCTGCAAGGACGTACAAACTTACAACTACTGCATATTCAAGCACTGGAGATGGCATAGCCCTCGCATACCGCGCAGGACTCCCTCTCAAGAACATGGAGTTCGTCCAATTTCACCCCACCTCGCTTGTGCCTACAGGAGTGCTTATAACAGAAGCAGCAAGAGGGGAAGGGGGATATTTGCTGAATTCAAAAGGCGAGCGATTCATGAGCGCTTATGCGCCAAGCAAGATGGAACTTGCACCGCGAGACATAATCTCCAGGGCAATAATAACTGAGATCGAGGCCGGGAGAGGCTTGGTGCACGAGGAATCAGGCATGAGCCATGTGCTGCTGGACTTAACCCATCTTGATCACAAGAAGATATCCGAGAAACTCCCCATGATAAAGGAGATATGCATCAAGACACTCGGGCTAGATCCGGATAACGACCCTATACCTGTAAGGCCTGCAGCCCACTTCACTATGGGTGGAATACATTCAAACATAAACGGGCAGGTGATGTCAGGCCCGTCCGGCCCTGCCATGGCAAATCTGTGGACTGCCGGAGAGTGCGGGTGCGTTAGCGTGCACGGCGCAAACAGGCTAGGGAGCAACTCACTTAGCCAGTGCTCTGTATGGGGAAGGATAACTGGCATAGGTGCGGCAACGTATCTTATGAAAAAAGATATCTCAAAATATGACGAGAGCTTTTCGATGAAGTTCGCGCAAGGGGAAGAAGAGAGGATAAATGGCATTTTAGAATTCGATGGCAAGAACAACCCTTATGACATAAGGGAATCAATGCAGGAAACTATGGACTTGAATATGGGTGTGTATAGGGACAGAATCGGCATGGCGAAGGCCAAAAAAGAGCTTCAAGTTCTTCAAGAGAAGTTCAAGGACATATACGTGGAGGACAAGAATGACGTGTACAATACCAACCTTCGTGACGTCCTGGAGATAGGCAACCTTCTCGATCTGTCGCAGGTTATAGCCGAAGGGGCGATTGCAAGGAATGAGAGCAGAGGCTCGCACGCATTGAGGGAGAATCCAAAACGAGACGATAAGAACTGGATGAAACACACAATAGCTATGAATATAAACGGGAAGATACAACTCTCGTATGCAAACGTAAAGGTAACGAAGTGGCAGCCTGAGGAGCGAAAATACTAGTGATATGTTGGAAAAAGAATCTTTTGACGTAAGGGGGCGGGAAATGAATCTTCTCAAGACTCTCAACTATGACAAGGAGGCCTTTTTGCATCTCGCATCTTTCCGGGTGCTTATAGTGCTCTCCATTTTCATGTCAGCTATGTTTTTCGCAAACATCTTATTCGGGTTATTCGGCGGCTACATAAAGGCTGCAATAGTGCTTGCGTGGCTGCTCATAACGCCCCAGCTATATGAAGTGATGAAGGCTTTCTCGCTAATAACTTCCGGAGGATTTGCATTCGGGAAAATGAACAAGTCATTCCTTGATCTAATGAGGGAGAAGACTAACAAGCTCTCATACAAGGTCCTCGTCGCACTTCCCGCAATAGGTATTATAATATGGATCGCAGTGCTGGCTGCATTCATTGCCGTGTGATCAAATGAAAAAATCAATACTTCCAATATTAACTTACTCTTCAATAATAGCAGTTCCTCTCTTCCTATTCATATACGCGATATCCTACATATTCGCAGCAGCGTATATGTATGTTCCAATACAAGCCCTGCTTGGCATAAGCCTTGCAATCTTTTGCATATCAAATGGGATAGAGCTATTCGTGTATAAGACAGGCACAAAGAACGTCCTTAGGCTATCTAGGCATGAAGTTGACCAGACAAAAAGTACCATCTCCCATCTTGTCGGGTCGAAATCAACAAAAACCATCACCTTTAACGTTAAGCGTTTCAATAACAAGGAGAAGCAGCTAGAGTTGCACAAATACAAAGTCCAGGTAGACAAGTTCACAAGCGTGCTAACTGCACTGTTAAAGGTGAAATCGCATTCGGACAGCACGCTTTCCATACGGTGCAGCTGCAACATGGGGATATGCGGATCTTGCGGCATGGAAGTCAATGGCAAGCCCGTACTTGCATGCGAGACCAATGTGCTAAAGAACGTAAAAGAAGGAGACGAGATAGAGATCTCTCCAATGACCGGACACCCTATGGTAAAGGACCTTGTGACCGATTTCGATGATTTCTTCTCAAAGCACATCTCTGTGGCTCCCTATCTTGAGCGAAAGAACAAGGAGGAACAGTACAATGCAAAAGAGATATACAACCAATCAAATGACGACATAAGCAAGTTCCTTCCATATTCCTATTGCATAATGTGCGGGCTTTGCCTTGATGCGTGCCCTGTAGTAAACACAAACCCTCAATTTGCAGGGCCTCAGGCACTTTCGCAAGGATATAGGTACTATGCAGATTCAAGGGATCAAATGGGCGAGGCAAGGCTTGAATTAGTTAATGCCCCTGAGATGGTGTGGGGATGCGAATTCGCAGGAGCATGTTCGGATGCATGTCCAAAAGGCGTTGATCCTGCGGGCGCCATACAGCTGCTAAAATTCGAGGTCATGAAGAACAGCCTGGTTGGGAATGCGCCTGATAATAAGTGAAAAATATGGCAAGATATAGGATAGAAAGAGATTCGCTTGGAAAGGTGAGCGTTCCTGCAGATGCATATTACGGGCCGCAAACTCAGCGTGCTCTTTCAAATTTCAATGCATCTGGGCTTAGCATAAACCATCGGTTCATCGAGTCTTATGCCATGTTAAAAAAAGCTGCTGCCATTGCAAACATGAAAGTGGGCAAGCTTGACAAAAAAAGATGCAATGCAATATGCAAGGCATGCGATGAAATTATCTCCGGAAAATTCAAGGACCAGTTTACAGTAGACGCATTTCAGGCAGGGGCAGGCACAAGCGTAAACATGAACCTCAACGAAGTGATAGCAAATCGCGCCATAGAGCACTTGGGTGCAAAGAAAGGTGATTACAAGGTCATCAATCCAAACGATCACGTAAACATGTCACAGTCAACAAATGACACGTTCCATACTGCCGTGCACATTGCAACATACTTATACGTGATAAATGGGCTAGTGCCTTCCATAAATAAACTTGAAAGAAGCCTTTATTCAAAGTCAAAGCAGTTCTCAAAGGTAGTGAAGATCGGCAGGACGCACCTTCAAGATGCAGTGCCAATGACGCTTGGCGAAGAGTTCTCAGGATATGCCGCAGCTGTCTCAAAAACAAGGCAAAGCATGCAAAACGCCGCGCGAGAGATGCTCGAAATACCACTGGGGGGAACTGCAGTAGGCACAATGATAAACGCATCCGAGGAATATTCAAAGGCGGCAATTGCCCAGCTCAACAAGATAACCAAATGCAATTTCAAGAGATCAAAGAACAGGTTTGCATCACAGCAAAATCAAGTCAGCGAGCTTATACTTGCAGATTCTATAAAGGAGAATGCAGTACTGATAAACAAGATCGCAAACGACCTCAGGCTCCTTACTTCTGGTCCAAGGGCAGCCATACGCGAAATACTCCTGCCTGAAGTGCAGCCTGGATCTTCGATAATGCCTGGAAAGGTGAACCCAAGCATACCTGAGATGATGAATATGATCTGCATGCAGGTAATGGGACTTAACGCTTCGATAACAGAGGGAGCATCATCCGGACAGCTTGAACTCAACACTTTCATGCCAATGATCGCATTCAACTTGATGTTCTCAATTCAGCTAATGACAAATGGGATAAACATATTTACCGCAAGGTGCGTGAATGGGATAACTGCAGATATGTACAACATAAACAAGCACCTTGAGGAGGATCTCTCGCTTGCGACAGCCCTCAATCCGTACATCGGCTACAACAAGGCGGCTCAGATAGCAAAGATTGCATATGCAAAGAACAAAACAATAAAGCAGGTATGCTTGGAGATGAAGGTGCTAGATAAAAAAACTCTAGACAAGATCCTAGATCCTAAGAACCTTGTGTAGTCACTTGTAAACCAACTTCATTACGGCAACTGCCGCAACCAGAACCAGCGTGATGGCATTTGCCGCCATAACTGGCAGCGATCCTATCCCAATGCCGTAAAAGAACCATAGCAGCGTGCCTGCCGAGAGCATAAGAAACGTCGGCATAGAAATGTCCTTTGCTGACTTGCTCTTCCACACCTTTAATACCTGCGGTGCGTATGCGGCGGTGGTTAATGCGCCTGCGATAACTCCTATCGTGTTATAGTCAACCAATCAATCATCCTTCCTATGTTCGTTGTTTCCTGTTATTATAACTACTACTTCCTTGTCTTCAAAAGCTTTCTTGTTGCAAGCGTAATTCTCCATAAAGCAAGCAAATCCTGCTGCGCCCCCGGGCTCGGAAAGTACCCCTAATTCATTTTCAAGCACTGCACCATAATGCTTTATTGCCTTATCATCGACGCTTTGTGCAGCGCCGCGCGTTTTTTTCACCGCTTCAAGGCCCTCATTCCCAAATGTAGGGTAACCTACTGCAATTGCATCGGCTATGGTTCTTGGGGCAATATGCCTTATTTTGCCATTCGAATCGAACGCCCTCACAAGGGGATCGCACTCTTTGGATTGGGCAGCTACGAGTTTAGGCAGCTTCCTTATAAATTTCAATCTCCTGAACTCGCGCAGCGCCTTGTACATTGCCGCTATTAGGGTGGCATTACCAACCTGTATAAAAATATAATCTGGAACGTTGTAGTGGAGCTGCTCGACTATCTCGTAAGCCACGCTTTTTTGCCCCTCTTTCCTGTAATGGTAATCTCCGCATGCAAAAGCCCCTTTTGCCTTTGCATATCTTTCTGCAAGCGTTGTTGCCGCGTTGAAATCTCCATCGACCTTTATGACAATGCCTCCTGCCCTTTTTATGCGCTCCATCTTTTCCCTGTTACCGTTCCTGCTCATGAAGATGGTGCATTTCATGTTATTCTCCTTCGAATATGTTGCAAGCGAGAGGCCCATGTTTCCGGTAGACGCACAGACAATATCAGTGTATCCGAATTCAAGTGCCTTTGTTATTTCTACTGAAGATCCCCTGTCCTTAAAAGATCTTGTCGGGTTACCCGTCTCAACCTTAAGGTACAACTTCGTTCCATTGTCATCAAGCCCCTTTATTTGTGCCTTATCAAGTGATGTACCGCCTTCGCCCAAACTTGCTAATTTTCCAGATACTGGAAAGAGAGGCACATATTTTTTTTGCGAAATTTTAGCATTCGCAAATCTTTTTGGCAGTTTCAATGTGCTGTAATCGTACGACACCTCCAAAATCCCGCCGCACTTGCCGCATCTAAATATTGATGAATCCCTTTCGTACACACAAGCGCATTTTGTGCATATCAAACAATAGTCCATAAAATCAACAGCACAAACTTAGCCATACTGTCTGTCTACGTAGCACCACTTCCACGTTCTCGCTGGGAAATCTGTCATTACTGGATGCTTGCTTTCCTCAAAGTGTTTCGTTGCATGCCTTCCTATAAATGAGTCGCAGCATCCAATGTTGCCGCAAGCAAGGCACAATCTAAGCTGCACCCACTTCGTGCCTTCCCCAATGCAATCTTCGCAGACATTCGAGCTCTCTTTCATTAAAGAGTTTGCAACTTCCATATGACTGCACATTTCCTCCATGCTACTATTGTTCACCAAAAGTAATTATTTGTTGTCTTGCTCAAACCTCTTTCTATTGGTAGATAAGCTTTAAATAGTATCCAATGGCCACTCTACATTACGTAGGGATATGGATCGGCAAGCAATGCTTTTTACTAAAGCATCTTGTCATTTTGCGGCGAATGGAATTGAAATTCGGATGGTTTGGTAAGAGGCATGAATCAAGCAGTATCAGCAAAGGCGATGGCGAATCGGACATCATAGCGCTTAAACGCTCCCAAGCAAATACCGACCATGCAGATAAAGGTCGCAAATCCGAAATAAGCGACAATGAAGCAATGAGGCTATTTTTGCTCCCTGAAAAAATAGTGCATGCACTCTCAAAAGGGCTAGTAGGCAGGGAAGAAGAGGCCAAACTAATAGTTATCGCATTAATGATACGAGAGCACGTGGTGTTCATAGGCGAACCTGGCATATCAAAGTCACAAATTGCAGAGAAGACAGCCAATCTTGTCAAGGCAAAATTCTTCAAGTACCAACTTGCAGAGACAACAAGGCCAGAAGAGATAATCGGTCCTCTTGACATAAAGGCGTTTCGCAGAAGCGAGTTCAAGCGTAACCACAAAAATAAATTACCCGAAGCTGAAATAGCATTCCTAGATGAGATATTCAATGCTGATTCATTCATATTGAACGATCTGCTTAGCATTTTTCAGGAAAAGGTCATCTATGATGGCGAGGCGAAGATAAGCGTGCCATTGCACACTGCAATAGGTACGAGCAACAATGTTCCTACATCAAAAAACTTGGTCGCAATATACGACAGGATGCTGCTGCGCAGTTTTCCAGAACCTGTTCCCGAAAGCAGGGTAAGCGATCTCGTAGATGCCGTGTGGGCAAATGAGTTCAGGCATTCAAAGGCGGACAACAGCGGGATATCCAAATTATCCGACATGAATAAGATATACGAGAATCTGCTTGAAAGCATAGACCTCTCAAAAATAAAACCTCGGCTTGTGGAAGTGCTTGCGATGCTCGAAAGGCAGAATATACATCTTAGCGACAGGCGGAAGGGAAAGGTGCTTAAGGCCGTAGCTGCGCATGCGCTCCTTGAACGGAGGACAATTGCAATAGAAGAAGACTTAATGATACTTGTACATATCGCCCCTCACAACCTTGCAACTGCAAAGCGAGTAAAGGCTATGCTAGAAGACGAGCTTGAAACTCCAAAGAAGTATCTTAAAATACTAAATGACATAAACATGAACCTCAACACCACGGAGGAATTGCTTAGCCGCGAAGCGATATCCGAATCCGATTTAGAATCTAAAAAGAAGTTCCTGCTATCTGCTGATGATCGGATATCGAAAATAAAGGGAAAATTTGAGGATGAGGACCTCAACAGCACCTGCGAAAATGTGTCCATGCACATAAATGCACTGCTAGACAAGATACAGGTGATAGAAACAAATAAAGAAGAGCAAAAGAAGGAAGGGCAGAGCCATGCCGAGTAGTCATATTCAATATGTTATGGTTTGGTAAGATGATGCGTTTTGGCCCTATACAAAACAGTAACAGCAACGCGCTGCCTAATGCAGAAAATACGCTATCTGGCAAAAGTGAAAATGGTCACGAATCCTCATTTATAGAGGGGGTGGATCACAACGATCCATCGTTGGAATATCGGGCGGACAAGGCGATGGAGCTGATAAAAGGGCTTATTGGAAGAAGGGTCAACGAGAAATTCGTGAAAGATATATATTCGGAAGCGTATTTGCCAATAACAATAATGAAAAACGGTGTCGAAGAGGACCAGAAAAGCGTATTCTATCAAACTCTCAAGACCCTCATTGAAAATGAACTATTCTCCGAGGCAAAGTTAAATACGGTTGCGAATCCCGAAAAGAGCTGCGAGCTTACTGCAAGTTTCGTTTCCAATCTAATCAAAAAACTAACAGAAACAAAAAATTCACCTTCTGCGGGATATACTGAGAAGAACTCAGCTGAACAATTGCTCAAATCACTTTTGCAAGAAGGCACAAGCGATAGGGACAACGTAAGCGAATCTCTCAAAAAATATGTAGATAGCGCCATGGGTGAAAGCTCGATGGAATCCGGGGATAGCGACATTGGCAGCAAACCCGGTAAAGGGCACAGCATGAATTTCGAGGATAAAACAAAGGAAATAAATGACCTATCAGAGCGAGAAGACGTACTCGAAGTGCTCAATGAGCTAAACAAAATACCTGGGTTAAGCCCTCAAAATCTCGAAGACAACAAGAACTTCAGTTCATCTGGCCTGGAGAGGGGACTTGAAAAAGGATCTGATTTATCAAGGCTATCGGCAACCGAGTTCGCTTTGCCTAAAGATATATTTGAATACATGTTTGCATCTGAATCCCTGGCTATTAGCAAGCAGCGCCGAAATGTCAATGACAAATCCCCAATATACCTTCTTATAGACAAGTCGATAAGCATGGAAAAAGTAATGGATGTTGCAAAGGCAACCGCCCTTGCCATATACAAGAAATCAGTAATGGAAGGGAGAGAATTCAATTTCGCCTTTTTCGATGATAGCCTGCATGAGACATTCAAGATAACATCAGAATCGGCATCCGAGGATGTTGTAAAAGCTTTCGATTACATATGCAATGTTAAGGAATCTGGCGGTACAGTGATAAGGAACGCGCTTTCCGATCTCTGCAAAAAAGTTATAGGAAAAGGAAGCGGCAAAGACATGCGCACAAACATAATCCTGATAACCGATGGTGAGGATCAGATATCCACATCCGATGCAAAAAGCATGCTTGCCGCAGCAAATGCCGATCTGATATCCATTCTTATAGAGAAGTCAAATCCCACGCTCTACGACGCATCAAGTGTATACTTCACTGCACATATGGAAAACGGCAACATAAAGATAAAAAAGTCAGAGGCTCATGAAATACCTGAAGAAACTCCAGAGCAGTTATATTTCGATATATGAAATGCACATCTAAAAAAGCGTGCAGGCGCAAATCAAGAATGAATCTCAAGAAGCCCCGAGAGGGAGTCGAACCCTCGACCTCTAGTTTACAAAACTAGCGCTCTACCATTGAGCTACCGAGGCAAAATCTCGCAGATGTAGAAATAACTGTAACTTAAAACTTTAAATATATGTCTAAACCCTTCATAGTGTCCTGCGAAATTCGCATTATCTTCTGGCTTTTGCATTCAACAAAAAGGAAGAGAATAAAACCGCTTGAATCGGGCAATCATCTTTTTAGTGCCTTGCTTGCGTCTGCGCAAAAGCCGTTGGAGTTCACAACCTTTTGGGCTTCCCTTCGCGGCACGTACTCATATGCGTAGACATTCTTATTTTCGCTTGAAAGTCTCCTAAAAACATCGACAAATACATTTCCATTGCATGGGACAGAGAACCTCGCTGATTTGCCATTGGCATTTATGTAATCTACCCTGAAAACCCCTTGCCCATCGCCGCCCTGGTTTAGCGTAATATCTGCGCCGACATGTCTTTCAACCCACTGCCTGTTTGCAAATTCCGGAACTTTAACGTGCTCGTCAGGGAATATGAATGCAGCAGTAAGGCTTATTGCCGCTGCGCCAAAAACAAACGCGAATTTTTGAAAAGTCTGAGAATCTTTAATCTTCATCATGAACTCACGATAATCATTCCTCTTTCGAGCTTTAAAAGGGTTGTTCCAAAAACGTCTATTTAATGCAAGCGTCCGTCAATCTAAATTGACCAGATAAAAATGGGCACAAATAAAAAACCTGGCTCGCGCTAGGTGAAAAATAAAAAGAAAAACAAAAGGTAAGATATTACTCTATCTTGCCCTGTTCCTTCGTGTACAAGATTATATCAGGATGCTTCTTCGGCATCGGATTTGCCCTCAGTCCGTATATCGCCCGAACTCTCTTGTCAAGTGCAAGCTCAACGAGCCTTTGGGTTATTATCCCGTCAAGGACAATTCCGTATATGTCATCGGTGTCCTGTATTGTGGATATAAGCTCTCTTATCGGGACCTCCTTTATCACATTGCCTTCGGAGTTGTATAATCTGCTTCTAAGGGTATCTGCGAGCTGGGTCAAACTCTCAGAGAGCTGCTCTAGCACAACACTTTCAAGGGCAGGCTTTATCGGTGCGCTTGTCCTTCTAGGCTCTTCCCTCCTGTATTTGATTTTAGGTATCGAAGAATCCTGTTCATTGCTGTCGTACTCTTTTCTTAGGTCGTTTATGCTGACAGGGCCGTCATCTTCGTCTTCCGCTCCCTTAGGGTTTGGATTTTGCTGCTGCTCCTTTATTTGTTGGGACGGGAACCTTTGCTGGCTCTGCGCCTGCTGCTGGGTTGATTGCTGCACCTGAGAGGTTTGTTGTGCCTGCGGCCTTTGAGGTTGCGGCGTCTGAGGGCTTACTGCATGCTGTGATTGCTGCAATATGCGCTCTGCATTGTTCGGGCTGCTATGTTGCACTACTATCCTGTTCATGCTTACATACTGTTCCATAGGGACCTTGGTCCTCAATGCCTTTATCACCTCTTTTCTTGTAAGTTCTTCAACTTCCTTGCCTTCCGGTGCCTTTGTCACATAGTCAAGCTCGGCGACTCCAAGAAGGGTTCTAATTATCATATCCCCTCCTCTATCTCCGTCGGCAAATATCGTCACTTCTTTCTCGTTGCACAGCTTGATCACAGACTTAGGTATGTTGTTCGTAGCTCCTCCTACTGCTATTGCGTTCGTTATGTCGAATCTAAGCAAGTTGAGTACGTCTGCCCTTCCCTCTACGACTATTATCTCGTTGCTCTTGTCGATGTCAGGCCCTGCAGGTATCTTCTCGGGCCCATATGTCGTTATTTCACTTGACCTTACGTCTGATTCCACTGCTTCCGCAAGTTCACGGCTATCAGGCATTCCTGTAGTCATCAACTTCTTCACGAGCTCCTTTGCCCTGTCAAGTATCTTCCTCCTCTTCTCAGTCCGTGTGTCTTCGACCTTCTCTACGCTGAAAGTCCCCTCATACGGTCCGACTCTGTCAACAGCCTCTATCGCTGCAGCAAGGATGCACGTCTCGATCTTGTCGAGCGATGCTGGTAAATATAACTTTCCAAAGCACTTATTGTTGCTTTGCTGCAAATCTATCTCTATTCTTCCTATCTTGCCGTTCTTTTGCAATTCCCTTAGGTCAAGTTCGTCTCCGAGCAGACCTTCGGTTTGTCCAAATACTGCTCCTATTATGTCTGGCTTGTCCACATATCCATTTATCGTGAACTTTGCCTCAACCATATATTTTACTATATCAAGGTATGTTTTTGCCATTTTCGTCATCTCTTTTTTCGTTTTCAATTCTTGTCAAATCTAGGACGCGCAGTCGCTCATGCCATATGTCAAACCATTTAAGCCATCCATCGGCCTTCCCTGCTGCATCACGCATATCACTTTGCGAAAAGAAGTAGCTATCTTAAATCAGAGTGCTGCAGCTCTATCTATCTGTGAGGTAAAGCATGAAATAATTACTTTTGTGATCATTCTAACACTCGATTAAGACAACTGACTTCAATCCTATCATTAACGATTATCATTGAACGCAAAAGTATATAAAATGCTCAATGACGTACCGATAATATGGAATTTATCCTGCATATTGCCTGTTTGTAATGTGCAATATCCATCAATCCCCTGCCTGGAGTTTGAGGCAATTATTAATAACTTGTACTGCATAATACTGATGGCGATTAGGTGAACAGGTACGTTAAAGGCGCAAGGTGCGAGAGAGAGCTGCTTTCCAAGCTCAATGAGATGGGATACTCAATAATACGCGCTGCCGGGTCGGGCGTCAATTCGATAAGCCCTGATATAATGGGCATAAAGAAGGACCATGCATTATGTTTTGAGTGCAAGGCCTGGGATAGCAGCAGCATATCGATTGATCATGAAAAATACGCATCGCTCATGAAATGGAGGACCAACACAGGTATGGGGACATATATGGCCTGGAGGGTCAGCAATGAAGGATGGTATTTCATAGCTCTTGAGGAGCTTGTCAAGAACGAGAAGAGCTATAGCATAACATTAAAGAAGGCAAAATCCATCGACAGACGGCTTGAGAGAGTCATAGCCGAAATGTCTAAAATTCCAATAAAAGAGATCGTCACGACGTAAAACTTTTGCTTCCACTATTCAATAGCAAATGTCGCCTTTTTAAACGCATATGCCCAAACCTATACTTGCTAGTTTTGGGGATGAGTTATGGAGAGGAAATTTAGTCTGTATGACATTGAGCAATTCATGAGGGAGGCTGGTGCCACGCGTATAACTGAGGACGCTGTTGTGGATCTTGAAAGGGAGCTCAGCAAGCTTGCCGAGAAGCTGACCGATGAGGCGCTTGACTACGCGAAACATGCAGGAAGGAAGAAGCTCATAAAACGATCAGACATACTTTTGCTAAAGGACGGAAAGATAAGGCGCAGGCCAAGACATCTAATCAGAGTAGGCGTGCCAGGCGATTCGCTCCCTCGCAATAACCGAACGATAAGAGTATAAGAAATGCATTACTTATTGCATCTCCAAATCCGTTTTTCTTATCTTGAAACTCCAATTACAATTTAAAAAATCCATAAATTACATACCACATTCGTGTATCTGACCGGTGCAACATCCTCCTATAGTGGGTGATGTACCGCCACCACCTACGCATGTAGACGGAGGTTTAATCGTAGTGGTTAAAGTTGTGCTGGCTGTTGTCGATGTGGATGTCGAACTTGAAGATGTGCTTGATGAAGTTGTCGATAATGTAGTAGAGGTCGATGTTGATGTCGTGCTTGTTGTAGTGATAGTGATACTTGTAGAAGTGCTTGTGGTCGACGTGCTAGTAGAGGATGTCGACAGTGTCGTGCTTGTTGTAGAACTGCTGGTAAAAGTTGTCGACAGTGTCGTGCTTGTCGTCGACGGTTCGACAAAATTTATAACGATGGGCGGCCATTGCAAAAAGTTTCCATACCTTCCGTAAACGTATGCCACTCCTGGCGTCGTTCCGGTTATGTATGCTGTTGCCAATCCTTGCGAATTAGTATTGGTAATTGCAGGGACTATGCTTACATCGGCAAGTCCGTTGGCGCCTGAAAAAACATATGTGGTAAAGTTGATGGTGGCTCCTATGAACGGATAAAAATTATTTTGGACATTGGCCGATATATTCATCTTAAGACTGAGTTTGTCAGGCTGGTTGATAGGCACTGTATAATTGGCAGCTGATAAGTTCATTTCCAAATATATAGGGTCATTCATGGACTGTATGTGCGTATTAAACGATCCCGAGATCTTCTGTTTATCGCGAGTTGAACACGAACTGGCGTTTCCAGACTGGCAGGTAGCGCTAGTTAAGTATATGGAACCGCTAACTAGTGTGCCTAAGCTCTCACTCTTGTTGTTTATTGTCACTTTGCACAGCATTGCGCCTCCAGGGAGGACATAATTCGGTACGCACTGTCCAAATGCATTTCCGAATCCAGAAACATTTATTGAAATATTCGGGTTTATGATAGGGTATTCGTAAGAATTCACCATTTCGAGTTTTGCAGTTGAACTAATTGTGTTAGACGCAAAAGCGACATAGTTGCAGCTTGCGCCATAAGAAAATGAGCATGTCGACGGAACTATTGATAACGGAGAAGACACTGCATTATACACTAGCATTAAAGTTATTGCAATTATAAGTATTGCAAATCCATAAGTTGTCAGATATTCAGTAGCACTTTGCGATTTTCTGAATGTAAAAATAGGACTAAAAATAGAAGAATTGTGCACCTTAATTATAGTTTTTTGTCTGTCTGCCTGTCTGTCTGTCTGTCTGTTGTGCATTCTATCGATTCATACTATCTTATTGTGGATTTATATTCATATCTATCGTGTCCGGCAAATCAAATAATCCAACCTGAATTAATCTGCTTGTAATTTTGACAATTCGCTCAAATGGTAAAGGCCCTGCGGCATTGGAATTCGAAAGGGCATTAATAATAAGCTTCATGTCAGATATTTTAATATCGTGTAAACATGTCCGAGGGGTTCTATACTGACAGATGGTTCGTGAGGCACACTCCTGCCCTAAAGAGCGTTATGCGCATAATCTTCGGAGTGGTCTGGGGAATCGACGGAGCATTGAAGTTCCAGCCTGGCATGTCAGGCACATTCGTGCAACTTTTGCAAAGTGCAGGACAAAACCAACCTTCGTGGATGATGCCGTGGTTCAATTTCTGGGCAGGGTATGTGGCCCAAGACCCTAATTTCTTCGTGCTTTTAATAGGCTGTCTTGAGCTCGCCCTCGCATTCAGCCTCATTTTCGGATTCATGAGGAAGATAGCGTATACTGGAGGGATTCTCCTTAGCTTGGTGATATGGTCTGTGCCCGAGGGTTTTGGAGGCGTGTATGGGCCAGGCGCAACCGACATAGGCACCGGGATAATATACGCGTTTGTGTTCTTGTTTTTGCTAATAATAGAGGCAACATACGGCACTAGCAAATGGTCGCTTGATAGCATAATAGAGAAGCGATTTGGCTGGTGGAAGAAGCTATCAGAGCTCAAGTATTAGCCGGCATGCGCTTTGAATCTCGTAAGAAGCAAGGAGTTTGATATTACTGCCGTGGAGCTAAATGCCATTGCAAGTGCTGCAAGCATAGGCAGGAAACCGTATACGCTTACTGTGAAAAATGGGATAAGAGCCCCTGCCGCAATTGGGATTAGGATTATATTATAGCCAAATGCCCAGAAGAGGTTCTCACGTATTTTTGCCATAGTTTTCTTTCCAAGTTCCAGCGCAAAGACCGCATCTGAAACTCTGTTTCGGATCAGGACTATTCCCCCTGCCTGTATGGCGACGTCCGTTCCGGAGCCTATGGCAATACCGATATCTGCCTTGGTAAGTGCAGGAGCATCGTTCACACCATCACCTATCATGGCAACAACTCTCCCCTCGCTTTGCAGCTCCACTATTTTTTTCATCTTGTCCGCTGGTTTTGCTCCTGCAATTACATTCCTTATGCCAACTTGCCTTGCAATAGCATTTGCGACCTTCGCATTGTCTCCTGTGATGAGCCACACTTCATTTCCAGCGTCCTTTAAGCTTGATACCGCTCTTTTGCTATCTTCTTTGAGTGTGTCCGCAAGTGCGATGAGGCCTACAACTTTTTTGTTTACTCCTACAATCAGCACAGTCTTGCCATCTGATTCCAGTCTTTCAATTACCTTAAATTTCCTTAGTTGTTCCTTGCTAAAGAGGTCGATGTTCCCTACTGTTATCGTCCTTCCTCTTTTATCTACTGCTACAAGTCCGCTGCCTTGCGTATATGTTACCTTTTTTGGAAACTCCAACTTGATTTTATTATTATTTGCCCTCTCAATTATTGCCTTTCCAAGAACATGCTCAGAACTCGTTTCCGCAATTGCCGCAAGCATTATCACTTCCCTTTCACTATAGCCTGTGACTGTAATGATGTCGGTAACCTTCGCCTTTCCTTGCGTTAGCGTTCCGGTCTTGTCGAGCACTATTGCATCTACTTTGCCTGCTACTTGCAGGGCTTCTCCGCTTTTTATCAATATGCCCTCCTTAGCAGCCACTCCCGATGATACCAGCAATGCAGCAGGTGTGGCTATTCCAAGCGCGCATGGGCATGCGATTATCAGCACGCTTACAAATATGAGTATTCCTGTGTTTAATCCTATGCCGCCTATTAAATACCACGCAAGCGACGATACTATCGCTATCGCGATTACCAAAGGCACGAAATAAGAAGATATTTTGTCCGCCATTTTCTGTATCGGCACTTTGCTAGAAGCAGCATCTTCAACTATCTTTACTATTTGCGATAATGCGCCATCCTTCCACTCCTTCAACGCTTTCACTCTTAGCGGACCTGTAGTATTTAGCGTCCCTCCAATAACTCTTTCGCCTTTGCCTTTGAGGATCGGCATGCTCTCTCCCGTAATCATCGATTCGTTGATATAGCTGGTGCCCTCAACGACTATGGAATCCGCAGGTATTGTCTCCCCTACTTTGACGAGCATCACATCATTGACCTTCACTTTTTCTATTTTGGTATCAACAATTTTTCCTAAACGCACTACATGAGCTATTTTGGGCTGCAGGGCAATTAGCGCTGATATTGCGCTAGATGCTTTTGATTCCGCAAGTCTTTGCATGAACGTCCCTGTAAGTATAAGCGAAATTATAATCGTCGAGGTGTCAAAATATATTCCGGCTATCGGAAAGGCGCTTGGAATGAATACAACAAGCGTGCTGTAAAGCCAAGCCGCACTAGTTCCTATTGCAATCAGCGTGTCCATGTTTGCTGACCTATTCTTTATTGCATCTGCCGTTCCCTCGTAGAACCTTGCACCGGCATAAAATTGTATTATGCTTGCAAACAAAAACATGACGTAGACGCCGTATGGAATTTGCAGCACGTATGTGAGAAGCACAACAATTGCGGTAAGAGGCCACGATATGATAAGAGCTGTTTTTAGCTGCCTGATCTCATTTTCCGGTTTTTCAAATTGCATCTTGCAAGTCTCGCTGCAAAAATAATATTTCCTTCCATTCCTCTCGGAAGTAAGTTTTGATGCTGCTTCATTAACATCCATTCCGCAAATCGGATCTGTTGCCATAAAGATATTTATCAATTAGGATATTTAGCTATTGCCTAATTCAAATGGCCTTCTGGTACGGGTTGTTAATAGATGCATCTGTCTTATCATCAGGTCCATTGCTTTAGACTAAACATCACAAGAGTCCCAAGGCCTTGAGCGCGAATGCGAGCACTACGAAACAGGCTTCGAGCGCTATAAGGAAATTTGCAACCTCCTCCTCGCGCATCCTCTGTATATTCATCATAATATGGGTCAGGCTGTATATGCTCTTCCCATAAGGGGCTTTGAATGTTCCGTCACTTTGGCGTATTCCAAGGTCGCTGACTTTGAACTTCCTGCGCAAATGCAAGAAGAATTCGATAATCCAAGGTATGAATATGACAAAGCCAAATGCCTCCTCATGGCCCATCACCATTATCACCACTAGCGCTCCGCCTACGCAGTAGGTGAAACTATCTCCTGGAAGAATTCTCGCCCTATATTTGTTGAAAGGGTAGAACGCCACAAGCGCAGCAAAGAGCAATACGGATAGTAGCAGCCCCATGCTGTTGCTGTAAAAGAAAGAGTATATTACAAGCCCAAGGCTTGCAACGAGCCCGGTCCCAGACTGCAACCCGTCAAATCCTCCGAGCAAGTTGAATGCATTTGAAACAAATACCACCGCAAGCGGAATTATCACAAGAGGATAGAGCAACCCGAAATCAATCGATCCGATAAGAGGTATTGCGACCACGCTCACACCTGCATTTATCGCCATGAGCGGGAGCGCTCCTATAACCGTAAGTATCGGTTTTTGCCATTGCTTTAAGCCTTCGCGTATATCCATTATGTCAGTGCTCTTGACTCTCTGCGACTTGACATTCACGTCATCAAGGAAGCCTACAAATGAGATAAGCACTATCGATAGCGCAGCCGCCATCAAATCAAGAACCGGAAGCGTAGGTACGAATACGAAGCTGCCTCCGAAAGTGTACGTAAGTATTCCAGCAAGCATTCCAAATGCAACTGCAATCCCTCCGCTGCTTGCAAGCTTTACTGCCTTGCCCTTGTTGCGATCCTCTCCAACTATCCCTGCGCCGTAAAAGTAGCTGATAAGGAAATTGCACGAGAAGTATGTGACAGCCATGCTGATAAGCGCTGGAACTATTATTGTAAGGTAAGTGTTGTACATTACTAAACCTTTATTTACTCACTAATAAAAATATTAGCAGGCATAGATATAATGTTGAAATAAGGCTAAATCTATAAACTTTCAATTCAAAACAAGAAGAGCGGTGTTTTCATAATACATTACGATGAAATCGAGTCAAAATGGCAAGCCGAATGGGAGAAGGCAAAGCTCTTTGAGCCTAGCATAAACAACAAGGAGTCATTCCTGGTTGTAGCAGCATTCCAATACATCAATGCACCTTCCCACATAGGGCACCTTCGTGCATACGGGACTGCCGATGTCCTTGCAAGGTACAAGAGGATGCGCGGCTTCAATGTGCTCTATCCAATGGGCTTCCACGGTACCGGTACGCCCGTGCTCGCATTCGCAAAAAGGATGCAGGAGAAGGACAAGGAACTGATATCCGAGTTCAAGCTCTTCCACATAAGCGATGAAGAGATATCGAAGATGGTAAATCCAGAATACATAATAGAATACTTCTCAAAGGAAGTTGAGAGGGGCATGCGCCTTGCGGGGCTCAGCATAGACTGGAAAAGGAAGTTTGTAACAACAGAGCCCATATTTAGCAAGTTCATAGAGTGGCAGTTCGGAATATTGAATAAGAAGGGATTTCTTGTGCAAGGCAAGCATCCTGTCGGATGGTGCACTAACGAGAACAACGCAGTCGGCATGCATGATACGAAACACGATGTCGAGCCTGACATAGAAAAGGAGAGCGCAATAAAGTTCAAGGTCGATGACGAAGACGCTTTTGTTGCATGCGCAACTTACCGTCCCGAAACAATATTCGGGGTCACTAATCTTTTCATAGATGAAAATTCAAGCTACGTCCTATGCAAGGTAGGCAATGATTCCATATACATCTCTAAGGATGCATCTGACATACTGAAATACCAAATGGATATCCAAGTGCTAAGCGAGATAAGCGCAAGGGAGCTTCTCCAAAAGATCGTCATAAATCCAATCACAAACGAGAAGATACCTATACTTCCGGGCTTCTTTGTCAAGCCAAAGATGGGCACGGGCGCAGTAATGAGCGTGCCTGCCCATGCGCCATTTGACTATGCTGCCATCTCAAGGCTTAGGGCAAGCAACTATGATATGCCGCAAATAAATCCAAAGAAAATAATCGAAGTTGACATAGGCAGGTCGCTATCCGACGTGTCGGTAGGCGAGACAAAGCCTATACACACTGACATTCCTGCTCTAGCATACCTTGAAATCCTAAATACAAACACGCAAGCCATAAACGACATGCTGGAATTTGCGACAAAGCTCCAATATCGCGAGGAATCGCACTGGGGGAAGATGACAGTTGCAGGATACGAAGGAATGAGCGAACCCGATGCAAGGGAGAAGGTGAAAGGGCTGCTGCTTGGCGGCAATTTGGCCTTCGAGATACACATAATCGCAAATTCTCCGGTAGTTTGCAGATGCGGAACCCAAGTCATCGTAAAGATAGTGGAGGACCAATGGTTCCTAAATTACGGAAACAAGGAGTGGAAGGATGAGACAAAGTATGCGTTCAACGGAGTGAAACTATTTCCAGAAAAGCTCAGAAAGACATTCAATGCCGCACTTGATTGGATCGACCTGAGAGCTGTGGCACGGGCGCAGGGGCTAGGGACAAAGTTCCCGCTAGATCCCAAAAAGATAATCGAATCCCTTTCGGATTCTACAATATACATGGCATTTTACACGATAATACCATATCTACGAAACCTGCCGGTAGAAAGCCTAAAACCAGAACTCTTTGATTATATCATAGTGGGAAATGGCAGCGCCAGCGATGTGGCTGCATCTACTGGGATAGACTTCGAAGTTGTAAAGAAATGCAAGGAGTCTTTTGATTACTGGTACAAGAATACGTCTAATCACTCAGGTGCGGATTTGGTGTTCAATCACCTGATAATGTACGTGTTCAATCATGTGGCCGTGATGAACAAGGAGTACTGGCCAAAGCAGATAGTGACTAACGGATCGGTGCTAAGCGAGGGGGAGAAGATGAGCAAGAGCCTGGGCAACATAGTGCCTCTTGAAGACGGCATAAAGGCAAACGGGGCAGATGCATTAAGGATAGTGGTCATTGCCGGAGCAGAGTTATATAGCGATTCGGAATACAGCACGGCTGCGGCAAACGGAGTGAAGCAAAGGCTGGAATACATATACGACTTATCAAGCAGGCTTGACGAATTCGAATCTGTGCAGCTCAAGAACATCGACTATTGGCTCTACTCAAAACTTAACAGGAAGATAGAGGGCGTGACAAGGAGCATGGACAACATCGAACTGCGGGATGCAAATACACAGCTGCTCTACAATTCCGTCATAGAGCTTAAAAAATATTTCGAGCGAGGAGGAGGAAACGGCATTGTTTTGCGCGAGTACATAAATTCAATACTGCTCATGCTGCAGCCAATCGCCCCCCACATTACAGAGGAACTGTGGCACCAGCTTGGAAACGAAACATTCATATCCACCGAAAATTGGCCGCTGTACAATCAAAAAATGATAAACGACAAGATAGAGATGCTAGAAGATAATGTCGAGTCGCTAATATCGGATTGCAAGAGCACAATAGATCTGCTCTCAAAAAAGAGCGGCAAGAAACCTTCACGCGTAAGAATAATAATCGCAAGTGCATGGAAGAGGAAAGTAACAAACATGCTTGCAAGCACAAAGAATGTGGGTTCTACGATCTCCTCTGCGAAAGACGAGAAACTTGCCGATCCAGAAAAGATAGCAAACTACGTAGGCAAACTTGCAAAGAGGATGAATGAGGTAAGGGCTATAGACATAACCGAGGATGAGGAGCTAAGTTCGATGGAGGAGGCCAGGGAATACATATCGAAGATACTTGGAACAGAAATAATCGTCGAAAGGGAGAGCGAATCAAAGTCTCAGAGGGCAGAGAGGGCAATGCCTTTGCGACCAAGCATCGAGATAGGCGCCTGACTTGTCAAGGCGCATCATCGCTAAAAGGCAAGTGCGTGCGCACTTTTTCCAAATATCAATCAAGCATGAAATTTCAGCAATCTTTATATAGACTTTGACATTAAATAAATCGTTAACAAGAAGTGCTGTTTATGGGAAAATTTCCAATAGCTGATGAACAATTAGCCAAGATAGTGGTGTGCAGGAAGTGCAAGGCAAGGAACAAGGCAGGCGCGAAGATGTGCCGCAAGTGCGGATCGAAAGCGCTAAGGCCCAAGAGAAAGGAACTGCGCGCAAAGAAGTGATGATTAAGGAGTAAAATAGTGATAACAATGGTAGAATTTAACCCTATGGAACAAGCTGTGCTCAAGGCGATGCAGGAACTTGGCGCAAAGAATGCAGAATCTATAAAGACTGCCGATGACATAGCAAAGAAGTGCAACAGGCCAAAGAGCATGATAACCAACACCCTCACATCTCTAGTGCAAAGGAATGCCGTAAAGAGGGTTGCAAGGGAAAAGTCGGCAGGCTACTACGCGCTGCAATCTTAAAGGTGTTCAAGTGGAAGACATCCAAAGCGAATCAATAGACTTTTTTGCAAAGTACAAGGACTGGACGGTTGTAAAGAGGATGACCATAAGATCCGACACAAAGCCGGAAGAGATATCGTTCCATCTTGCAGGCATAAGGCAGACTTTGGACAAGAAAGCATTCTTCTTTTTGGGAATAGACATGCAAAAGCTCGATGATTATGCCGCAAAATTGACTGTCGGAAAGAGGAAGGGCTTTGGCGACCTTTCCGAGTCGGTTGGGAAGCTTGCCAGTGCCGAGGCCAAGGCAGTGATAAAGGATTCTTGTGGTAGCAAGCCTGAGCACCTCGACATAGCATCGGCATACCTACTGCGTCAAGTTGTGCAAAATCTAGGATTTGACTTCGATGTGAATCAGGTAATGCTTTCGAAAATCTACAAGGATCTCAAGATAAAGAAACCTCTTGGGAGGCAGAAGAAGCAATAATCCTTATCTGGGGAGTTAGGCTAGCTTGGTAGGCTTCCAGCTTTGGGAGCTGGCGACCCGTGTTCAAATCACGGACTCCCCGTATCTTTTATTTTAATATTATACAACATTGTCAAGTGCACTTTCATCTCTTGCCCTTGAGGCACAATTGCAATTCTCTCCTGTGCTGACAAAGAAATTCAATACTAATACATCAATGCCCCAATGATTATTGCAACATAAGCAATAACAAGTAAAATACTACCACGCAGCGTGAGTCGTTTTTTAGATACGACTGCAAGTGCAATCAAGTTGACCGCTATTACTGCAATCAGGTCAAATTTTGCATTCCCGAGCAGTACGGGCTGCGCAGCAAGCAGCCCTATAAGCCCTATCAGCATCGTATTGTTCTGGATCTTGCCTCCGATAAAACTAACTATCGCAGTGGATCCACCGCCATCTCCTCTTGTCGCAATCCTATACCCGCTCATATTCTCTCCCAAATCAGATGCGAGCGGAGCGATGAATAGTGCAAGCCATAGCGCAGGCAGCAAGAGCGCAGAAGATAAATCAGACACAAGCCCAACAAAGACGTACGAGAGAGGAACTATGATTATCGCCCCGATTGCAAGATATGCAAGTCCTCTCAAGAGTGCGCTCCTGGTGCCATGTGCTGTAGAACTCTTAACTATCCTTCCATGCGCATGTGCATACCTATACGCAACATAGATTATGTATAGTGAAAAGAGAATGGCTCCGGAGATTTGCCCAAGGGAGCCATACACAACAAGAATCCCAAGGAGAATCGTCGATGCCAAAAGGAAATAGAGTTCTATGTGGTAATCCTCCTTCATCTCTATAGGTCTCTTCCATTTTCTGGAATATGCAATGCCGACTATGCCTATGCCAAACGTGAATAATATTATATTTCCTCCAAGTGCCGCGCCTATCGCTATGTCATACGATTTGCCAAGCGTCGCGATTATTACGAATACTGTTTCTGGCAGGGCTCCAAGAAACCCCAGTAATATCCCTCCACTCATCCCCTGCCCCATCAGAGGTTCGAGTTTCTCTATGCCCAATGCTATTATCTCAGCTGCAATGCCAAAGAAGGCCATTACGGCAAATATCTCTAAAATTAGCGCTAGCATATCCATATTCCTACTCCCATACTGCCTTGGCGTGCAAAATGCACATCCTTTGGACCACAAAATTACTTTATGATTACTTTATATTATCTATATAGTACCTATACCCAAGTGCTCCGATTATCAGTCCCAGAAAGAATCCTGGTTCTATTGCGAATAGGACAAGCAGCAATAGCGCCAAGACCACATAAATAATGTACCTCTTCTCGTCTTGCGAGAATTTCCTCCCAACATATTTTTCGCCAAGCGTTTTTGAAATTTTACCCCTCCTTTTATTTTGCTGTTTTCTAACTTTTTTTACCATGATGCTCAATATGATTAGGACGGCACTACATATAACGGTTTCCATTATCGCTTCAAAATACTCGATTTGGCCTTTTATTTGGGCAAAACCTCCCTTAAATGACTATAGCAACATTTTTAAATATTCGCTAAGGCTTATTGGAAGCCCGTCTACCTTTATATACCAATATAAACCATAAAGATGCACAAAGGAATGGATTTTATGGCAAAAGAAAACAAAAATAAATTGAACCTTGGAGACATTATGTCAAAGGTACTTCTGACACCGATAGTATTGAAGTCTATCGTAATCACTGTACTTGCATACGTCTTCATATATCTGATAGGTTTGTTCAACCTGGCGGCTTTCTTCGTGGCTTTCACTGCTATCTTCGTGGCATTGATAGTCGTGCAAGAGTTCCAGGCTGGAAGCAAGGGAGTAGAACATGATGCAGCAGAGCTGGGAATACTGGCATTGATAATAGCGCTGATAGTGGACTTCGCAAAGATAGACCTTGCATCGTTCCAACTGGTGCCTGTGCTGGAAACACTTGTAGTGACGTTCGTCGCTATAATACTGTATCTCCTGATACTCCACCCAACAAAGATGGAGAAGGAATACGCACAGCACATGGGCAAGAAATACATGTCAAGGTAAATCAAACCCAATTTTTCTTTTTTTATTTTTATTTTATACCCAATTAGCTTATGCTATTGTGCAACAAAGTAGAGCAAATATGCAAATACCTTGCCAGATGCTCAAAATCGCAGAGGTTAAAAAACAAACTTTAGGGCTTTAAAGCTGATTTATTAATCTGCTTAATCAAATATGATCTATAGTGGTACACTTGGAAATACTGAGCATTTCTATTGACAAGAAATCTTTAGGCCAAATAGAGCAGGTTCAAAAGAGGCTAGGCTTCAAGAGCAGGTCAAAGATGCTGCGAACTGCAATACTGAGCATGCTAAGCGACTACGAAGGGCTTGAAGCATTAAAGGGCAATGTAGAGTGCGTATTTGTAATAACTTATAAAGAATCAGAGAAGAACCATGTC
Source organism: Microcaldota archaeon (assembly GCA_021812185.1). Lineage (GTDB taxonomy): Archaea > Micrarchaeota > Micrarchaeia > Micrarchaeales > CABMGC01 > JAKAON01. The sequence goes on along the minus strand of JAKAON010000002.1, from coordinate 18,499 downwards.
TCAGATGTCCTGCATAAATTTGAGGATACCATAAGGACGGAGCTCCATCAGCATCGGTCCGGCACGTGCATAGACATATTAGATATAAGTACTGGGGCTCAGAGGATCAGGGAATTTTACAACATATTAAAGAAGAAAAAGTGCATATATTCCGTGACGTACACTGTGATAAACGAATCCGGAAGATGAGCCTATCCTTATATGCAAATTATTTCGCTATAGGTGCGCTCTGGCTTTTCTGGAATTCCTGCATCTCTCGTGCATGCTCTCTTTTTTGCTCGTTGTCTATTTTTCTCATTACATTGCCAAAGAATATTCCAATGCCTATAACAAACACCGCATATCCTGCCATAACTACTTCCGTATTGATGTCAGATGAAGCATGCTGCTTCATTTCCGCTGCCCTTGCAAGTGCTGGCGACACCGCGAATCCCAGAGTGTATGCGTAAACTGCAGGTTTTGCTATAGCTTCCTTCACTCCCCGATAAGCGTCATTGATCACTTCTGCAAACGAGCGTTCGTTTCCGTTGGTCACATTTTTTACTATCATAATTTTTCACCTTGACAATCTTATCCGCACCATACATATAATACTAACTGCCAAATCGTTTACATTAAACTGCTTTTTGTAGACAAAACAGCAAATAATTGGATAAAAAATTAGTAATATCTACATGCGCAGTTGGCATATCGCCTTTCCCATGCTTTTTCCTGAACTGGTCTTAATTAGGACTTCTGCAAACGCAAACCCGCTATCGTGCTCTGCTTCCTTCCTCTTGAAATCCGAAAAACTTCTATTCGGATGCGAGGCAAGCGCCCTGAGATGCTGAGCATAATATTCAAGAGATCCATCTACCGGCATCTTCTCGCATTGCATGAATCTTTCGTCTTCATCATCAATCTCTTTGTGTGTCATTGTCATCTGCCTGCTCTAAGTGTGGTGAAACTTCTCATTCTTAAATACTGCAAAATGATTAGCTGATTGACGAACTGAACCTTACCAAGTATAAAGCAAATTATGGGAACAATTATGTATGGATAATTCCAATTCGAATACTCTGATACGGCATCTAGACTCGGTTAAGGCTGTGCTCTTTGATGGTGACGGCACACTTTGGAGGGGGAGCGTTTCGAAGGGAATAGGCATAAACTATTTAATGCGTGCAGCAATTCGATTGGACGTGGACGCATTCAAATCTCTTGTCGCTGGCGCAAGGAGCATATCGAAAAATATATCTGATAATAAGGATCCGGAGTGCCTTGCAAAGAGTCTAGAGGAATTATATCACATTCTTGTGGATAATAATCTTGGTGCAAAAGAGGAGATGATGGCGTTCTCTTCTGCGTATTTAAGTAAGCATATGATACCAGATATGAAATATCTGCTAAACGCCCTCTCGCATGACCGTCCTTTATTTCTCATAACTATAAGCGGCTCGACATCAGCTGCAGCTGCAAGGAAAGTGCTGCCTCTTACCGATTCTGCGTCCAATCAGGATATCTTCGATAGTTCAGGCAGATTATTGGGCGTAAATTTAACCATTAAGAATGGAGAAGACAAGCTTGTCAAGGCATCATCACTACTGGAAAAGTACGGGTTGCGCCTAAGAGAGTGCGCAGCATTTGGCGATGGTGCTGTTGACCTGCCTATGCTCAAGGCGGTAAAGATCTCAGTGGCTTCAAAATATGCAAGCGATTTGATTAAAGGCGAAACGGACTTCGTAATGGCGGATTAAATCAATCACCACGAAAACGAAAGTCCATGGCGCAGTATCTAAGAGATAGTCTATAAAATAAAAAGGGCAATTACGCCATATTTGCTATTCCTGCTCTCCTTGACATATCTATAAATGGACCTGTATTCTCTTTGGCCTCTCCAGAATCCCTTCGTACATTCTTGATGCTGTTTTTTCGTGCCCAATCTCTAAATGAGAGGCTTAAATCAGGCTCATGAAGATACCTCGTCCATAATATCGGATTCACTCCTTTCGGAGCTGCTCTTTCTTGCTTCATATATCCTGGCAACTCCTCCGGATCTACTTTAGTTGTATTGGCCATTTTAATCACAATGTAAATGATTAATCTGTTTTGGCCTATTTAAAGCGGCAGCTGGACATTAGTTGATTGACGAATTTGGTTTTTGTGACAAACCGGATATTTATGCAAAAATCAGACGAGGCTCTCAGTTTCTACCTCAACTTCAGTAACTCCAGGTATCTTTCGTATCTTCTCTTCTATCTCCGAACTTCCACTTGAATCATCATGGACAAACAGCGCCTTCAACACTTTTATACCAAAGCCTATCTCATCAAAGCTCATTCCCTTCGGCGAAAGTTCGCTCTTCACTGCAGCACTAACGCTATCCTCTTGTCCTTCATCGACATAAATCTTGAACAAAACAGCTACATCTCCCATTATGGTCCCTGGAAATCGCATTCTTTGCATTTGTAAGTTGCGTATGTCTCTCTGCACTGGTAACATCTCCTTATCCTAGTTTTTGCGCATTTAGGGCAAGGAAATTCTACATACTCGCTAGTAAGCTTACCGCATGAACTGCATACTTTGCCTGGCAATACTTGTTGTATAAAATCACCTAATATAAAATACAGGAAGGACTTTATAGTCTAATTATATAGATTATAATGTCAATCTGACAGTAGATTGTTAAATCACTAAGATATAAAAGCTTTTTTGGGCTTGTGGTGTAACTTGGATAGCATGCCGGCTTGCGGAGCCGTTGGCTGCGGGTTCAAATCCCGCCAGGCCCGTCGATTTTTCCCACGTCAAAATTGGGTTCGATTCCAAATGCACTCCAAAGCACGATGAACATACTTGATACTGCTCAAAGCAACCAAAAGATACAAAATATCATCAATACATGTTTGCTACAATTTGCAATACTATTTTCATCTAAGAAAAGGGAAAAATTCCAGCGACTGATAACACCAACTAATAAATATTCTGCCTCAAAAGTAATAATGTGGCCTTGGTGGTGTAACGGCAGCACGAAGGACTGTGGATCCTTAAGACCGTGTTCGATTCCCGGCTGAGGCCTCTTTTTATTTTTCAATCACATAATTGATTTTATCGAGTTATTTACAATAAGATGCCACGTTATAGAAATATCGATATCCTATCAAACTAAATACGCACTACTCTTCCCGTAATGAAAAGTATCGCCATAATAATTAGAAATTAGAATGTAATAGAAAATATCAAAAATATAAAATAAAGAGAAGTTTTGGGCAAATGCCCAAAACAATTTACCTTCTTCCCTTCCTGTTCATCTTGGATCGTGCTACGTATCCGCTCTTGTCTATAAAGTACAAGAAGCCTTCTTGTCTCTGAACTTTTTCAGATCCAACTTTTGCCTTCTTTCCTCTCTTGTTTGTCTTCATAGGCGTTCTCCATACGAATCCATCCTTTCCTAGATAGTACAGATATCCGTTTTCTCTTGTCAATTTTTCTTTTCCAACTCTTTCTGCCATTGTTTCACCAAATATATTAGCGAGGACAACCTTATAAGGCTATCGTCGTCTACTCGAGAGAAATGAAGACGTAGGAAATTAGAACGTATTTAAACCTTTACGGCATTAATCTATCTGATTAGATGATAACCCTCAAACTATTCAAGGACGAAGATCTCTCAGGATACACATTCATAGAAGGGCTTCCAGGCGCAGGCCTTGTGGGACCTATGACTTGCAGCTATTTGATACAGAAGCTTGAAATGGTGTACATTGGATACATAGAGTCCAATTTCTTTCCTCCAATCGTTGCAGTCCACGACAGTATACCGATGTACCCTGTAAGGCTCTACAAGAACGAAAAGTACAAACTAGTTGTGCTTATAGCCGAGTTCACCGTACCTATAAACGCAATATCTGAACTTGCAGACGAGCTGCTAAACTTCGTAAGGAAGTACGGCCTTGAACAGATAATATCGATAGGGGGAATGCCTTCAGATAAAATAGAGGACAAGACGTATGCCCTTACATCCGACGCAAAGGCGAAAAAAGCTGCTGAGGGAGCAGGGCTTGAAATAGTAACAGACGGCGTTGTAGCTGGAGTCAGCGGCTTGCTTTTGGTAAGGGGCGCACAATTCAAAATATCTGTAACCGACATTCTCGTACTGGTCAATCCGCAGATAATGGATCCAAAATATGCCGAGAATGCGATAATGAGCCTAAAGAAGCTTGTTGACATATCAATAAACACTGACGAACTGGAAGCAGAGTCAAAGGAGTTGCAAGCTAAGGTAAGGGAGATGCTCAAGAAGGCCAAGTCATCGCACGAGAATCTCGGTGCTCCTGAGAACACTACAGCAGATCAGGCCGGTCCGTCAATGTATGCATAAAGAACAACGCAGGGGTGGCAGAGTCTGGTCTGGCTCTTCAAAAGCCACAGAAAAATGCGCAAGACTTAAGATCTTGTGGCCTAGCGCCTTCGAGAGTTCAAATCTCTCCCCCTGCAATCATACTAACACGCGTTAGGTGGCTTTTTCTAACTCATATTTACTGCTAATTGCATCTGGTCTGCGTGCGCGTGCACTACGTAATACGTATTTAAGTCTTTCAATGCAACAATACTACACTGGTTGAATTACATGGATAACACAAAAGGAATATTGATCGGGCTTGCAGTAATAGTAATTATTATAGGCGCAATGATGATATTGGGCAATAACCTAACTACTACTTCGGGGCAAACTGGAACGTCCTCGGGCGTTGGACAGCAAACTCCTGTATTTTTGACAGATCCTCCTATCGTGCCTTCTGGAACTAGCGCACTTGTATTGACGTACTCTTCAGTAAGCGTTCACACAAGCGGCACTCCAGCTGGAGGATGGGTAAGCGGCACTGGCAGCGGATCAGTCAACTTGCTAGGCCTTCTAAACACAACTCAAGTGATAAGCACAGCAAATACTCCGCCAAATTCAACAGTAGATATGATACGCTTTAACGTGACATCGGCAACCATAACCATAAACGGAACAACGAGCAATGTCACTATTCCAAACCACATAATAACCGCACATATTACTGGAGATACGAAAGTGAATGCGTCATCTGGCGTGTTACTTGATCTTTCTCCTACAATCGCTGCGATATACACTAACACATCTACGGTATTTGTGATGGTTCCATCTGTTAGGGCGATAGTTATCGGGAACAAAAACGTTCCTGGGCATGCAAGCGTGGGCGAAAAGCAGGCACTCAATGTAAGCGAAAAGCAGGCACTAGAAAGCATAAAACCTAATATAAGCGTAATATCGTCTGCGATAACAGTTAATGGGAATGTAACAGATGTTTCTGTAACCATAAGGGATAATTCAAACGCATCAGTCCTACTAAGGCACGTATCTGTGTTCGGGAATTACAGCGTCGTAGTCGCTCCAAATGCAGGATTCAATACAACTGTGCACATAGGCGAAAACGGGAACATAAGCGAGAGCAACAGCGAAAGCAGCAACAACAGCAAAGACACAAGCGTTGGCAGCACTGAGAGAACAAATGGTTCGATAGACAATGGAAGCAGCCACAGCAAGCTTAATCTAACCGACCTCCAAGGAGCAGGCGTGGGCATAAGCTTAAATGGCAGCCAAGTCGGTGTCGATGCAAATGCTTCGGCAGATGCAAATGCAGAGTCTGAACTTGTATCTCAAGGGATAGACGCACAGCGCACACGTATGTTTAACTTCCAAATAGACCAAAACGGCACACTGTCCTTACCATCATTAAATGGCGAGGCTGAAGGGCAGGCAGGGGGATATAATATGACCTCAGGAACAGTGGCCACCTTCACATTCAGCGGCAAATTGAGTTTCGGCGAAGGTCACATAACGATAACTCCTGCAAGCGGATCCCAATACAAGGTCGTCGTGAGCGGAGAGGAAGGCGCTTTTGCATCAGCAAATGTCCAGGCGACGTGAATCCCCTCAAGCAAATAGCAATATTTGCCCAGGGAAAACTGGGAGAAAATAAGGAATGCGCCAGGAAAAGCCGTCCAAAATAGAAGATGCCAAATGTGTTGCGATCTAGGCACTTGCTTGCCTTGGTCATTTCATAATAGAGCATCAAAGGCCACTTTCTAGTTGCCGCAAGCGCAATTGCTTCACCTCCACTACCTAGGAAACACTAAAGCCAATTTTTAGATATTTGCTGGCTAATTCTACCATGCGAATTCCCAAAGTTAAACAGGAAATTAGCGTGTCTGCCGCAACTGCCGTAGGCCTTGGTGCAATAATCGGCGCAGGGATATTCGTGCTTAGCGGAAGCGCACTTTCTCTTGCTGGGTCTAACGCCCTCATAGCATTTGTCCTTGTAGGATTCGTAGCAATATTAATAGCACTCGAACTTGGGGAGTTGGGGTCGATCATGCCTGACGTCGAAGGGGCTTCGTATTCATATGTATATGAGGCATTTGGGAGCGAGTTGGGCTTCATAACTGGGATAATCTTCTATGCTAGTTCTGTAATTGCAATATCTGCAATCGCCATTGGGTTCGGTTCATATTTCTCAAATATCCTAGGACTGCCTTCGGTTGCAACAACTATTTCGGCTGCGATACTCATAATTCTGCTTGCTGTCTTGAATTTGCTTGGGATAAAAAAAGCGGTTAATGTCGACTTTGCCCTAGTGGCCATAAAAATCGCGGTACTGCTTGCTTTTGTCGCATTTGCAATATATTTCGCGTTCGGCAGCGGGCACTTCGTTGCATCAAATTTCGGAGTCACTAGTTCACAAAACGGCATCGGCCCAATAGCTGCTGCAAGCATCGCTATATTATTTGCATATTCTGGGTTCCAGACAATAAGCACATTGACCCCAAAGATCAAAGGCGGACCAAACGCTGCGGCAAAATCAATACTGCTCTCCGTAGCGCTGAGTTTGGTCATATACCTAGCAATAATAATTTCCATGCTCCTTATAGTGCCTTCATCAGTATACAGCACGTCATCTGCAGACCCGATATCTATCGCTCTAGATGCTTCTGCAGCTCCGTACTTGCTCAAATTAGCCGTAAGTTTAGGCGCGTTAATAGCAACCGCATCGGCTTCGCTTGCAATGTTCCTGAGGTCTTCCAGAATAATCTATCAGCTCAACAGTGACGGGCTCATACCTAAGATAATAGGAAAATACGATACTAAAAGGGACGTGTCTACAAATGCTGTTCTTGCAACTGCTGCCATCGCGATAGTCATGATGTTCTCTGGAAACGTGTATACTGTTGCGTCTATTTCAGTATTCGGTGTGCTCTTTACGTATCTGATGTCAAGTCTTGCGTTGATACATTTCAGGAGAATCAAAAGGCACGGGAGCTTCAAGGCTCCATTTTACCCATATCTCCCTGCTATCGCAATAATCTTCGTGCTTGCGTTCATGTACGGAATGCCTAAGCAGTCGATGTACATCGGAGCAATAACAGTAATCGTGCTACTTATAGCATACTATCTCTTCGCAAGGGGCAAAAATAATCAAGCAGTGAAGAACAGGCTATTTTAAGTCCAAAAATCGTTTAACTACGTATGCCTGGCATAGCGCTCCAAAATATCCCTTCCTATAACTTAAAAGATTTTTTTGTTCAAATCCTAACATTCATAAAGAGAAACATGTCCAGCCCATATATATCAATAGTAATACCTACTTTGAACGAGGAGAAGAACATAGGTCCACTGATGCGCGGGATAAAGCATGTTCTTGGCGAAAATAACTACGAAGTAATAATAGTGGATGGCCACTCCGAAGATGAAACGGTAAGGATAGCAACAAGCTACAATGCTTCCATACTATACGACGATATCGGGAAAGGCTCAGCGCTGATAAAAGGGCTAAGGTCCGCAAGGGGCAGCATAGTGATATCCATGGATGCGGATCTCTCTCACGAGCCAAAGGAGCTTAAGCTGCTTATAGCCGGAATCGAGGCAGGATACGACATATGCATGGGATCGAGATTCATACTCGGCGGCGGATCTGATGACATGCCCCTGTTTAGGAAGATCGGCAACAAGATATTCTTGCTCATGGTGAACACGCGCTTTCATGCAAATTTCAGCGATCTGTGCTATGGGTATAGGAGCTTCAAGAAGGGCGTGTTCGGAAAACTCAATCTCAAGGAAGAAGGGTTCGGCATAGAGACGGAGATAAACATAAAGGCGATGGAGAAGGGATTCAAGATCCTCGAGGTGCCAAGCATGGAGAAGAAGAGGAAATTCGGCGAGGGCAAACTGCGCACGTTCCGCGATGGATACATAATATTAAAAACAATACTGAAGAACTCCATGTGAGGGGGATGGCGTAAGGCAAGCAATTTATACATGATTCGCATAATCTAACGTTGGTATCAAATGGAAAAATTGGCAAGCAGCATGTATGACAGCGCTGCATACTCAAGAGATGGCGAAAGCGGTGGATCGCAGCGTGAAATTTCGCTAAGCAAAATTAGCATCACCTCTCCAATATCCATATGGGTGATATTGATGATTGCTGCATCATTTTTGAAGGCAGCATTGACTACCTACCATTCATTCCAGTACGCGTATGTGCTTAACTATGCTGCATCATTTGTATTGCTTGCCCCCGGCATGGTGCTCTTTCCTCTTGCGATAGGGCTCATAACCGGCATGCGCATAGGAAACAATTCAGGCTCGATAAAAAGGGCGCTAAACGCATCTTTTTACTGCGGAATATACAACAGCATCATATTCATGGTTGCAATTCTTGTTGTATACGAAATAATCCTATACGCATCGATGCTCCCGTCCATCTCCTTCATGGTGCAGTACTGGATAGCCCTTCCGGTGATAATGTTGATTTTGCTCCCTTCAATAATATCAACAGCGACATACATGACGAAAAAGGCGTCAGAAGACATGAAAAAGAGGTAGCGTTCCTCATTTTGCCGCACTGACTATTTTTATCACATCGTTGTCCTTTAGCACGTAATCCTTGGCTACACGTATCTTCTTCTTGGCATCAACAGCATAGATCATATTTACAGCTAGCTCAGAGTGTATCTTAGCTGCGAGATCCATTGCCGTAGAACCGCCTTTCATTACCACTGCATCTGGCAGCGTGTTTCCGAAATGGTCAGTGAACTTGTTCTCGTCCTCTACGGGATATACGACTATGTTGCCTTCCCTGCTGAAGGCTGCTTCGTTTATCAGCTCATTTACTCCGGTGCTTCTTTTCGCAAGAAATCTCCTTATGTACTCAAAAGCTCCTGCCTGTTCAGCGCTGATATCCTCAAGCACCTCAAAATTTCTCTCTCCCGGAACATAATTTATCTTACCCTCCTTTGATGTTTTCCTCAGCGCCAACTCCACCATCCCGGAGCAGAGAATAACGTCGCACCCTTTAAGCGAAACTGCAAGCCTTTTGATATCCTCATCAGTTGCCTTGTCAATTTTATTTGCGGCTATTATCATCGGCTTGCTTATCCTTAAGAGCTCTGACGAGAACTTCTGCGTTTCTGCTGTGCTCCACTTCATTTTCGAGAGCGTAAGCGTGGCTGCACTAGCTGCTTTCTTTATGTCATATTCACTTACCTTAAATCCAGATAATACTTCGCGCAACGCCTTTGCGCCATCTTCCTCCTTGGAGAGTTTTGGCATATGCCTTGATATTATGTCGGCAAGCCAAAGCGATAGTTCCTCTTTGACCATCTTCACCTCATCGTAAGCATCGGCGCCCTCTGCCCTGTTTCCATTTGCATCGCTCTTCCCGCTTGCATCCACTACCTGTATCAGCACGCTCGCCCCGCATATGTCATTTAGGAACTGGTTTCCCATTCCCTTTCCCAAATGCGCTCCTGGCACAAGCCCTGCAACGTCAACAATATCTATCGGTATCAATCGCGTTCCGTCGACGCACATTGAATTTCTAGGCTTGCATTTTATGTGAAGCTCTCTTTCAACGCACTGCCTTGCCGCGTATGCAATCCCATGATTTGGCTTTATAGTGGTGAATGGATAGTCTGCTATTTCTGCACTCGCCATGGTCATTGCTGAAAATAACGTGCTCTTTCCCTTGTTGGGCGCTCCTATTATCCCAACAATCATATGCTCGCTCATGAAAAACATCTGCTATTCCTATAAAATAAAAATCTAGCATATCACATATTCTTTGCAAGATATAAAATGATGAGCTAAACCAAACATGTAACTTCATCCCATCTCTAATATCTATATCCTTCTATCCTGCAACCTACCGAAAAGAAAGGCGGCAGGCTTGCAAAAGCCTGCCAAGGTATATGGATATTTTATGGACTAGCTAGCGATTACACTGCCTTGGGCCGCCTCGCCCTCTCCCTGCACAAAGACTATGTAACGGTCTCCAGGGATAAGTGAAACTCGCAGCCCTGCATTCCCGGGGACTATTGTTCCGTTGTACGAGAACGTCATGCTCTGCCCTGGGGCTATGGTGTATCCGCCATCCTCTGCTGCGCTATCACATCTATGTCCTGCAAGTTCCATGCAGAAATGCCCTCTACCCCATGCGCTAAGGGTCCCATTTGAATTTACGCCAAAAATTACTGCTCTAAATGGTGCTATAATCGGAAGCATGTAACTGGCTTTGACGCCAACCATCCCATATGCATGCCCCTGTCCGTATGATCCAATAGGCAATTGCAATTTGAAGAATGCAGAGTCATTTATCCCGACCATTCCATTTGACACCTTATTATCGAAATATGTGACATTCGGAACTTCGATTTGCGCAGCAAATCCAGGCACATTTGTCACATTTGACGAGTCATTGTAATTAACATTTCCGCCTCTTATGCTGAGGTGTGCATCGTTTGCAGAGCCTCCGGCTGCAAAGCCAACAACCTCACCTGTGCCTCGAGTTTGCTGATATCTCAAAGGAGCTTGCGTATTTACTACTAAATACCCATTAACTTGCGCATTTGCACCATCTTGGTTGGTGATATACCTGCAGTTCCAACCACGCAATGTCATATTTGTCATGCAACTTCCATTTATCCTTACTAACGGCGTCTCGTTTCCAAATATCGATACGTGGTCAATCTCAACGCTCCTGTTACCGCTGTTTTTCACAGTCACGCTAAACAATACTGTTCCGTTGCCTACTGCCATGCTGGTTGCTACCATGGACAGATTCGCATTAGCGTAATTAAGCCCTCGTCTGTCATTACCATTTAAAGTGTATCTATTCCCTATCTCAAGGTCTGCCTTGCCCATCCCAAAACTTACGATTTGAGGGTTAGGCACTATCACTGCCTTTAGCGACGGAACCATAACGAATACTGTCGAGGTGTTAGTGTATATCGCAGCAACTACTGGGGCAAAATCAAGCAGCACTCCGTTGCTAGAATTTACTCTATCACTCCCAACGATATGTGCAGACACCTGCGAATTTGGAACAGTCACATTATATGAAGTGCCGTTTATTATTATGGTTGCAGACGTAATGTTGAATCTTGCCATATCTATGCTATCGTTGGCATTTACGTTTACGCCTCCAATCATCTGGCTGACATTTACAAGCGACATCAAATTGACGCTTCCACTTGCATTTGAGTATATCCACTGTCCCGTTGAGTTCGAACGTACGCCTATTGAGGAATAATTGATCATTAAAGCGCTTGTGCCTTCCGGCACTTTTGGCGGATCAGTTAGCCTGAGCGGAACGTATGTCGAACCTTGCAAACTCAGCGCAATTTTTGATTGCATCGCGTTTCCAGAGTAAAGCGAGTTCGAAGGCATGCCAAAATTCAAGTATGCCGATGCAAAGTATGCAATCGCTACAATTGCAAATACCCCCAAAACATAATAAAACATTCTGCTGTTTGCAACTCTCCTATTCACGGCTCCAATAATCCCTTCGTTATCCTTGTAATTTGGATTTAGCCTGTAATATTTCCATTTCCTTATGTGTTCATTTTCGACTTCCTCTATCGCTCCGGATATTTCGAGTTCCTGCAGATGCTGACTTATGGTCGATGGCGCAAGCCCCAAGTCGCTGCTTATTTCGCTTAGCGTCCTATTTTTCTGCCCAAGCAATTTTAAAATGTTGCTCTTGGTTTCTCCGGTGCGGCTCATAGAATCCATCTCATTATATTGCTCAAACTTAAATATCCTATTCCGACATTTCGGTTTTCATTTTTTAGCGATCCTGCAAAAACCATACTATTTTTATTCTGCAATTCGCAAGCATCGAATTATCGCAATCTAAAAGCACAAAATAAAAATGCAAAACAAAAATCTTTAAGGCTTTATGGCTTTATCTATGGTTAGTCTGAAGTGTAAAAATGGACGATATAAAATTGAAGAACAAGCTCGCAGCTGAATTGTTGGGCGTATTCGTACTAACATTCCTCGGGGCCGGATCAATACTCTCAACATCGTACCAGGCAGGTTCGATGGGATTCCCGCAATTGGTTGCAGTAGCTCTTGCGCACGGAATAGCCCTTGCAATAGCTGTGACGTTCGCAATGGCAATTTCGGGAGGCCACATTAACCCTGCCGTAACTATAGGCATGTTTGCGACAAAGCGGATCAGTGCAAGGAATGCCGCATTCTACATAGCTGCGCAAATAATCGGCGCCGTGCTTGCAGTTTCAATGCTATCACTTACATTTCCCACCCAACTTGGCACATCCTTAAACTGGGGGACTCCCGGACTTGCAAATGGCATAGGGGTGCTTCAGGGAATCGCAATAGAGGGTGTTGGCACGTTTATGCTCATGCTTTCAGTATTCGGAACCGCAGTCGATCAAAGGGCTCCGAAAATCGGCGGATTTGGAATAGGGCTTATGCTTGCTGCAATAGTGATGGCGATAGGGCCTTTTACAGGTGCTGCAGTAAACCCTGCAATCTCGATAGGTCCGGCAATAGTTTCAGGTGACTTCGCCAATTGGTTTGTCTACTGGATAGGTCCTATAATAGGTGCGATAGCAGCAGCTCTTATATATGAATATGCTATACTAGATAGAAAAACAAGGAAATAGACAATTTGTGATTGCATGCCTAAAAATAAAGAACCAAGCGAACGTACGATAAATATGATAGATCGAAGTGGAGTTGTTGAGGTCGTGCTGCTGGCAGCCACTATAGCGTTCTTCTTATACCAAATATACCTTATTTCAGCACTGTTTGCATTTGGCCTAGGCGTGTCTGCAACATTTGTTGTCGATAAGATAAGAAGTAAAATCGGCATAAAGAATATAAAGGCAAAAACCTCACTTGCAAAGAGCGGATTCATCAATGAATTCGTGCTTGTAAGCGCAGTGCTATTCATAGCCACTGTGTGGTTCTTTGAATCATCTCTGTATCTTGCAGCAGTGGTAGGGGCCTTTGCATTCGGAATAGCCGTGACATATGCACGCGACAGGATGTAAATTCCATACGGGCAATTTGGCATTCTTGCGGCACAAACTTTTTTGGTTGCATAGCCCGCATAATGCAAACTAAATAAACGAAATAATGTGCATAGTATTTATTTTGCAAAATCAAAAGTAAAATGGGTGAAGATATGGTGGCAAGTATAATATCAAGAAATAGGACCAGTGGAAATGCGGGTTTTGTGCCAACGCCGTATGAAAAATCCGATTATGTATTCCTCTCAAGGGAAGAAGCCGACCAAATGAGGGCGGCAACCAGCGATCTTGCAACTGCGCTAAAGCTTGTGGAGCGCGGGAAGACATCCGATACTGATTTGGTTGAAGCGATGGAGACGAAAGGTAACAATATGGTGGGTGCAGCTGCGGCACTCAAGCTATCCGAGACCAACCCCAACAAACTCCTCGAATATGCACTTAGGCACTAAATTTTAGACATCTGCAGGAATTGGGTCTAGAGCAACGATCAAGGTATTCACCACCTTCCTGCCTATCGCGGTTATGGATACGCTAGATATAATGCGTGCATAGCTTTTTTCTAATCCTTCAGTAGTAAACTCCATACTGTATAATCTTTTTTACTAGCATTAAACAGCGATTGGACAAAAGGTTTTTTAATTCAACCTCCCACAGTCAATCATGCCAAGCGACTATAGATTCAACAGCCCTGCGCTAGAGGAGAGGATAAAAAAGCTTTCAGTAGGCGACAATCAGATTAACGAAGAGATAAGGAAAATATGCAACGAGCTTTTCAAGGATTTCAACACCGACCCAATGGACGACATGTTATCGAAGGGGATAAAAGGGAAGGACGTAATCATACTCTTTCAAGGTGTGTGCAGGGGAGACACAATCTCTACAGTTAAGACGCTACACACGCAAAACACTGCAACCGACGCGCTTAGCAAGGACCCAAATTCCTCATTTTATAAGAAGCCGTAAGAAAACCCAAAATGCCTGTTGCTAGAGGTGCCCTAACGCAAGCCCTAAATCAAAATAAACGAATGGGTAAAAAGCTTTTTAAGCAAATGGTATACAAATATGTATAATAAAATTTTAAACAAACGTTAAAATGGCAACACAAAATAACTCCCCTAATGGGGCCATGAACCAAAGTCCTACTGCTCAAAAAATGTGCCAAATTCAAACCCCGCAGTTTTACGATCACAAAGGCACGCAGGCGATAATGGATCTGTACGGAATAAAAAGAGAGCTGCTTGTCGACTGCACTTTTCTTGAGAAACTTGCAAGGGATGCAGCAAGCGCTGCAAATGCCACTGTGGAAGGACCACTTCTAATATCTACGCCTCCTGACGGCGGCGGGCCATCTTTTACCATGCATCTTTTACAAAGTCATGGGAGCGGGCATGCGTGGCCTGAAACTACAATAACGATAAAAGGCGAGGAAGGCGAGGCATTTAAGCGCATAGATGGATACATGTACCTGGATTTTGCTACTTGCGGAGTCACATGTGATCCAATAAAGGCATGCGTTAGTTATATTTTGGGACTGCAGCCAAGTACTGGTACAGTGACCATACTTCCGACTGGCGAGAATCCGGATGCTGCCGCGGATAAACAAATTAAGGTATATACCCTAGATGATTTCAAGCGTGTGTTCAGGTCTGAATTCGATGAAGTATCTGGCAAATACAGCGTGCCGACACCTGCAGACGCTCAGGAACTCAAGTGCGAATAAAAACAATAATCTCCCGCTATCCATATCTGGAAAATTTTCTCAGCGTGCTTGGGATCTGATCAATTATGTCGGATGCCAGTATGTGGTCGCCCATCTTGCGATGTAGCGCATCGCCAATTGTTGCATGAAGATATGCGCCCGCAAGCGCAGAGCCAAAAGCATCCTTGCTAAGCGCCATGAACCCTCCTATGATTCCAGATAGAACGTCGCCGCTGCCCATTGTCGCAAGCGCAGCGCTCTTCGCATTAACTACCTTGATCATAATTCCATCTGAAATTACTGTCCTATGGCCCTTCAATAATATGTTTGCACCAAACTTTCTAGATGCTGCAAGAA
The DNA here is from genome assembly GCA_021812185.1 of Microcaldota archaeon. Taxonomy (GTDB): domain Archaea; phylum Micrarchaeota; class Micrarchaeia; order Micrarchaeales; family CABMGC01; genus JAKAON01. Next base: position 3,102 of record JAKAON010000002.1, on the reverse strand, counting down.
CCGCATCATAGATATCCTTTTCACTACTGCCAACATCTCCTTTGTGCAGGAGCGAAAATTCGTTTTTATTAGGTGTTAGGACAACGTTCTTATTCAATCTATTATCCATAAATCGCAATGAATCTATTGCATCAGCATCTATCACCATAAACTTGCCAAGTTTTGCAGCATACGATATTAATTTCGCAATTGTCATCAAGCTCCCTTTCTCCCTCCCAATTCCAATGCCAATAACTATCGCATCCGCTTTTTTCGCCTCTTTGCTTAATGTTGCAAAGTCATGAGGGTTTATTATCTGACCAGACAGGGGCCTGACTATGATATTCGGCGATAACTCTCTAACGCTCTCAACTATGTTTTTGGGCACGCACGTAATTGCATATCCTGCGCCAACCCTAAGTGCGCCAAGTGTATTGTATGCAGCAGTCGAAGCAAGTATCGGTGCCCCGTGGAACAGGTCGCTCCCTCCGATTATCAGCACCTTTCCATTATCCTTCTTGCTTGAATACAACTCTCTTCGAGGCAATGCACGCATGACGTCTTTTGGCCCTACAGTCGATGGATTTGTCACTATCATCAGCACACGTCTATTTTGTGCATAAGACTATAAATTTGCGATACCATATATGTCCATGGCGCAGTACGTCGAGATATCACCTGAGCGCAGTGCAAAGGGCATCATAAAGAACAATAATTATGTTGTGCTTTCTACCTGCAGCAAGGGCGGAATGCCGTGGGCTGCAGCCGTCTTATTCGTTAACGACAAAGACTACAACCTCCATTTCATGTCCGCAGTTGATTCAAGGCACGCAAAAAACATAATCGAAAATCCAAACATAGCCGGAGTCATATTCGATTCAAAACAGCCGGTAGGAAGCTCCCAAAGTGTCCAATTCGAAGGCATTGCAAAAATTGTGGATGAAAAGAAAGAAATTGTCAAAACCATAAGCCTATATTCCAAGAAAGCTTTCCCAGGGTCGAAATTCTCTCCGGATCCAGAGTTTGATCCTGAAAACTATTCTGGCGCATCCGAATTCAAGTTCTTCAAGATAGAGCCCAAGAACATCTTCATTACTGGAGTGGAAAGAACCGAGAAAGTGAATCTAAAAACAATCAATGAGTGATAACATGGATAAAGAAGTCAAGATTTACGTAAAGGATAAATGCCCATTTTGCAACAAGCTGCTTGAGATATTGGACCACGACCACGTGCCTTACAAAAAATACAACATCGCAGATCCCAATGTTTCATCCACTATAATAACTAGGGACAACCACACTCCTGTGCCTCAGGTTGAAATGTCCGGAAGGATAATATTCGATTATACTACTGAGGAAGACCTTGCCGAAGAGATAAAGGCGTATTTGAAGAGCTAAAACAGATTCTTTAGAGGCTAGGCAAAACGTATAGTGGCGATATCTAGAATTAAAATCGCATACTGCAACTTTCAATATAATTTATTCGGGGCAAACTTGGTTATGGCATACGAACAAATGGGACTATACCAACGGTCGTCATCCTCCAAACGAAAGATCGATCTAAACGAGGATTTCAAAGCGGCACTTGAGATGATGGAAGGCACATCCAAGAACGTATTGATAACCGGCAGGGCAGGAACAGGCAAATCCACATTGCTCGGACATTTTCGATCGATAACGCGCAAGAATGCAGCGGTCCTCGCTCCAACGGGCGTAGCAGCGCTGAACGTATCTGGCCAGACCATACATTCCTTCTTCAGGTTCCGTCCAGACATCACTCCGGATACTGTAAGGAGCCTCAATCGTTATCAAAGGCAGATGTACGAAAAGATAGACGCGATAATAATAGATGAAATATCAATGGTCCGTGCGGACCTGCTTGATTGCGTAGATATATTCATGAGGCTAAATGGCAAGGACAGGTCCCTGCCTTTTGGCGGCGTGCAAGTTATATTTGTCGGCGACCTCTACCAATTGCCTCCTGTGGTAACTTCAAATGAGGCTGAGATGTTCAGGACCCATTACAAGAGCGAATACTTCTTTGATTCCCACGTGTTTAAGGGCCTGAAGATCAAGTTCATCGAGCTAAGGGGGAATTATCGGCAGACCGATGCAACTTTCATAAGGCTGTTAAATGCCATAAGGGAGAACAACCTAACGGATGAAGACCTTGCCGAAATAAACAAAAGATACCAGCCGTTCTTCAATCCCAGTGCCTCAGAGAAGTACATAACGCTGACCACCACAAACACGCTTGCCGACAGCATAAACGATGGCCATCTTGCACGGCTGCCTGGCCCCACCCACATGTATAGGGCTAAGGCCGATCCTGCTTTCGACAAGAAAGTGCTGCCTGCCGATGAGGAATTAAAAATAAAAGTAGGGATGCAAGTAATGCTGCTAAATAACGACAAGGGTGGGCAGTGGGTGAATGGCAGCATAGGCGAGGTCAAGGCAGTAATTTCGGGCATTAACAACGACATAATAAATGTAAGGCTAACAAGCGGCTTGGAAGTTGAGATTTTGCCAAACAAGTGGGACCTCTTCAAGTTCTCATACGATACCAAGTCCACAACTCTAATATCAAAAAGTGCAGGCAGCTTTATCCAGTACCCAATAATGCCGGCGTGGGCCGTGACTATACACAAGAGCCAGGGAAAGACGTTCGATAAGGTCGTAATAGATATAGGTTCAGGCACGTTTGCCCATGGCCAGCTATACGTGGCCCTCAGCAGGTGTACTACTTTGGAGGGAATAGTGCTCAGGAAAAAAATAGAGAAGAAGCACATAATGATGGATCAACGAATAGTTGATTTCATCAAATCTGTGCAACTTGGCCATTAAAATCGAGACTTCACGCATGTTGCATAGTACAATAACTTTATAAGGTACGTAGTACAATAACTTTATAAGGTAGTGAGTAGCATACATATTGCTAAAGTAGTATACTTATTACTAAATTAGTAGTAATAAATAGGAAAGCAGCAACGTAACTGGACATAACCCAGTTTTATGATTAAAACTTAAGTGATGAAATGAAAAGTGTAAACGCAAAGAGAATTGCCGCCCTTGCGGCCAGTGTGGCATTAGGAATAGCTTTCGCAGCACCAGTATCCTTTAGCA